>JAEUHW010000403.1 GCA_016793245.1 Planctomycetota bacterium | reverse complement strand
GCCGTCGTCGGTCGACCGGACGCGCTCACCGGGCAGGCGATCACCGCGTTCGTCACGCTGCACAGCAAGGAGCCGAAGCTCGACTCCATGCGCGAGGCCTTGAAGGCGCACGTCGCGAAGGAGATCGGGGCCTTTGCGCGGCCCGCCGAGATCCGCTTCGCCGAAGCGCTGCCGAAGACGCGCTCGGGCAAGATCATGCGCCGGCTGCTCCGCGACATCGCCGCGGGCCAGCAGACGGTGGGGGACACCACCACGCTGGAAGACCTCTCCGTGCTCGCGCGCCTGCGCGAGGAGGAAGACTGAGATGCGTTCGTGAGCCGTTCTTGCTCACGCTCCGAGGCGCGGCATCCGTGAGGCCGAGCTTCCGCAGTCGCTGGCTCGCGCTCGAGCTCGCCGTGGATACCGCGACCTTCGTCGTCGCCTTCGCGCTGGCATTCGCGCTGCACGCGAGCGCTGCGCCGCACGGCTTCGCCGGCGCCACTCCGCCGTGGCTCTGGATCGCGCTGGCCCTGACGCTGCATCTCGCGCTCTCGGCGTTGCAGGGCTCGTATGCCCGCGCGAAGCAGATGCTCGACATCGCCGCGCTGCGCGGCGCGCTCGTCGCGACGGCCGTGGGGTGGGCCTGCACCTCGGCGTTGCTCTGGATCCTGCGCGAACCGGCGGCGGCGAGCGCCGCGGAGGCGCTGCCGCGCCTCGAAGAGCTCCGCGCTCGACTCGCGGAGGCTTCCGCCAGCGAAGGCGTCTCGCGCGTCGCGTGGAGTCTCGGGTATCTGCTGCTCTGGCCGCTCGGCGTGCTCTCTCGTCGCGCGCTCTTCGCGCTGCTGCGCAGCGCGTTCCGCCGCGGCCTCGGCGATCGAGCCGCGGCGCTCGTCGGCACGGAGGAAGACGTGCGCCGACTGCGCCGGCGACTGCTGCGTTCCCCGGTGGTGGGCGAGCGCATCTGCGGATGCATCACGCCCGACGCCGCTCCCGAAGGCGGTCCCCAGCGCCTCGGTGGATTGCCGGAGCTCCGGGCGATCGTGGCGCGCGAAGGCCTGCGCCGACTCTGGATCGCCGGTGATCCGCGCCATGATCCCGAGCTCGCGAACCTGGCGCACGTCGCGACGGAGGCGAGCGGCGGCCGCTGCGAAGTCGCATTCGCGCTCGAGCGCGTTCCCGGCTATCGCTCCTCGCACGGGGCCCTCGGCGAATGGCTGACGCCGATCGCGAGCGCCGAGGAGGCCCCCCTCGCGCGCGTCCGGAAGCGGAGCTTCGATCTCGCGCTCGCGCTGCCGCTCTTCTTGCTCGCGCTGCCGTGGCTCGGCCTCCTCGCGCTACTCGTGCGCGCGAGCTCGCCCGGCCCGGCGTTCGTGGCGCAGCGCCGCGCCGGCGAGAACGGGCGTCCCTTCCGGCTCTGGAAGCTGCGCACGATGAACACCGACGCCGGGCCCGGAGGCGGCGTGCGGAAACCCGCGCGCGATCCGCGCGTGACCGCGGTCGGCCGCTGGCTGCGGCGCTTCAGCTTGGACGAGCTGCCGCAGCTCTGGAACGTCGTGCGCGGAGACATGTCGCTCGTCGGTCCGCGGCCCGAGGTCTGGGAAGTCGCCGCGCGCTACGACGAGGCCCTCGCCGAGCGGCTGCGCGTGAAGCCCGGCTTGACGGGGCTCTGGCAGGTCTCGCCCGCGCGCCATCGCCCGATCCACGAGGAGATCGAGTACGACCTCTGCTACGTCCGCGCGCATGGGTTCTGGATGGATCTGACGATCCTGCTCCTCACTCCCGGAGCCGTGCTGTGGGGGAGCGGTGCGCGCTGAGCTTCCCCTGCCCGCGGTGCTCCACCTCTGCGAGTGCTATGTCGGCGGCGTGCGCACGCATCTCGATCTCGTCCTCCCCGAGCTGCGCGCGCGCGGCGTCCTGGTGGAGGCTTGGCTCGCGACGCGGCGCGACGCGGATGCGCAGCGCTGCGCCGAGACGCTCGCCGAGCGCGGCGTTCCCGTGCGGACGATCGCCCTCTCGCGCGGCCTGAAGTGGCGCGA
>JAEUHW010000313.1 GCA_016793245.1 Planctomycetota bacterium | reverse complement strand
AGCCGGGATACGCAGCCCCGGCGCGTCGTGGCGCACGACATCGGGGATCGCGAGGAGCATGCTCGGATCGACGAGCAGCTGCGCGCCGAGCCCGAGATCGATGTTGGCCGGGGCGATGCCGAGCAGCCAGAGGAGAGCCTCCCCGGCCATGCCGCCGACCGGCTTCAGCGCCGGTGCGGCTTCGCTCTCGAGGTCGAGGGAGAGCGCGAAGAGGGGTTCGATGGTGGTGCCGTAACTCGAAGGCGCGCCGTAGCGTACGTGATCGAGCCGGCCGAACGCGGTGGACCCGTCCTGCGCGAGGGAAGGCGCTGCGAGGGCGAGCGAGAGGCAGAACGCGAGAGGAGCGATGCGGGTCGTCATGGGCTTGACCTCCGAACATCGATCCAGGGAGGGCGCCCTCATCGCGCTCCCGTAACCGAACGTACGGTGCCGTCGCCATTTTCTCCGGTGACGATCACCGGACGAGATGGCGACGGCACCGTGGGTTCGGTGTTAGTTCGCGGCGGCGAGGACGCGTTCGACGACGGCGCCGAAGATCGTGTCGGGAGTCGAGGCGCCGGCGGTCATGCCCACTTGGATCGGGCCCTCGGGGAGCCAGTGCTCCTCGACGACGATCTCGCCGGTCTTGCGGCGGCGGTGGCGGATCGTCGTGGCGGTGAGATCTTCGGGGCGCTCGATGTGGAACGAGGGGATGCCCGCGTCGTCGCCGATGCGCGCCAGGTTCTTCGTGTTCGAGGAATCGAAGCCGCCGACCACGATGAGGAGGTCGAGCTCGGTTCGCGCGAGGACGGCGAGGAACGAGTCCTGGTTGTCCTGCGTGGCGCGGCAGATCGTGTCGAAGTCGCGGAAGCTCTCCGCGACGCGCTCGCCGTCGCGCTCGCGCATGGCCGCGGCGACGCGGGCGGCGACCTCGCGCGACTCGGTCGCGAGCATCGTCGTCTGGTTGATCATGCCGATGCGCTGCAGGTGCTGCGCGGGATCGAAGCCCGGCGAGCACTTCCCCGCGAAGTCCTCGGCGAAGTGCGCGAGGGAACGCTCGCCGCGGAGGTGCGCGCAGAGCAGCTCCGTCTCGATCAAGTCGTGCACGATGAGGTAGTGCCCGCCGAGGTGCCGGATCAGCGAGCAGCTCGCCAGGGTCTCATCGTGGCCCGCCGTCCCGTGGATCACCGTGGTGTAGCCGTCCTTCACGTAGCGCTCGGTGCGCCGGTGCGGCTTGATCACCCACGGGCAGGTCGTGTCGACGACCGGGATCGCGCGGCGCTCGAGCTCCTGCAGATCCTCGACCTCCGCGGAGAACGCCGGCACCACGGCGACATCCGTCGCGTTCAGTTGATCGAACGAGCCATTCCCCTCGGCGAAGGGCCCGCGGAGGAAGTGCACGCCGCGCGCCTTCAGGTCGCGATTCACGATCGGATTGTGGATGATCTGGTTCAGCAGCCACACGCGGCGGTTCGGGTCTTCGCGCAGGGCATCGTCGATCATCGCCAGCGCGCGATCGACCCCCCAGCAGAACCCCGACTGCTCCGGCACGTGAATGGTCACGCGCCCGCGCTCGAGCCGGCCGCCGCTCGCCTTCAGCTCCTTGATGAGGGCGCTCGTGTAGGCGTAGCGTTCGGAAGTGTCGTCGTACTTGCCCATGCTTCGTCGGGCTCACATGCGTCGTCGGAAGTTGCAGAACGCGCACCGGCGCGACGGCGCGGCGAGCTATAGCACGCTCGCGCGCGCAGCGTCCACGGCGGCGCGGCTCGGTCTGGCTCTCGCCGTCGCGGCCGCGGCGCGACCGCTCGAGGGCGCGGTCCGCGCGCGTCCGATGGGTCGGAGCGCGGCGCAGTTCCAGGAGGCGGCCGATACGGAGCGCCTCGCGGCCCTCCGCCGCCGCGAATGGGAATGCCTCGAGCGCCGCGTCGCCGGCCGCGCCGAGCCCGGCGAGCTCGCGGCGGTGCGGCGCGAGCTGATCGCCGCGCTCGCCGCTGCCGGCCGACGCCCCGCTGCCGCGCGCCTTGCGGTCGAGCTGCTCCGCGAAGAGGCGCCCCCCGACGCCGAGGCGCGCTCCGGCCTCCTCGAGCTCGCGCTGGCGGAGGGCACGAGCTCGGAGCTCGACGAGCGCGCGGAGCTCTTCTCCCGCGCGCTCTTGCTCGGGGAGGAAGCGCGTCTCGCGCTGGCCGAGCGCTTCCTCGCGCGCGGAGCCGACGACTCGGCCGAGCGCTTGCTGAGGCCGTTCCGCCTCGGCCAGCCCGACCCGAGCGGCTACGGCGCGGCACTGCGAGCGCAGATCGCGATCGCCCGCGGTCGGCGCGTCGCCGCAGCCGCTCTGCTCGAGGCCGTGCTCGCCGCGCCCCAGCGCGCAGGGGCACGCGGGGCGCGGGCGCTGCTGGTCGGTGCAGAGGATGCGCGCTCGCGCCGCGAGCTCGCCCGCGCCGAGGCTCTCGCCGCGGCGATCGAAGATCTCTCGCGGCTCGATCCGACCGAACGCGGCGCGCTGGCCTTGCTGCGCTCCGCGCTCGCGCGTTGCCGCGGCGATCTCGAAGGTGCCGCTCGCGAGCTCGCGCATGCCGAGGGGCTGCGACTTCGACCTGCGTTGGAAGCAGCGCGAACGATCGAAGCGGCCCGCTTGGCGCTCGCTCGCGGTTCGCTCGAGGAGGCGGCGGAGCTCGCTTCGCGCGCGGACGACCGAGTCGAGGGCGAAGCACGCGCTTCGCTCGCCGTGCTCCGCGGCGAGCTCGCGCTCGCGCGCGGCGATGCCGTCGCGGCGCGTGCGGCGTTCGAGAGCGCTCTGCCTCGGCGCTGTTGGGGTGCCGGAGACGCGGAAGGGGAAGCGCTCGAAGCCTGGGCGGCGCTGCTCGTCGCGTCCGGTGCCTCGCCTTCGTGGGAGCTCGGGGAGCAGATCGGCATCTCGCCCTCGGCGGCGGAGGACCGTGCACTCGAGATCGTGCTGCACGGACCGCGACGCAGCTTCCTCGCGCGCAACCGCGGCGGAGATCTCGAGCTTTCCGCGCTCGAGGCGAGCGACGCCGATGCTCGCGGCTCCGGAGCCCGCGCGTTCGAAGGCGCATTTCCGGTCTCCGCTGACGACGAAGAGGAGCTTCCGTATGCGCTCTGGCTCGACGCCGAGCTCGTCGCGCTGCACGAGAAGCGCGCGGAACTCCCGTTCGAGGACGGGCAGGCGTTTCTCGGCTTCGCGAGCCCGCTCGCCACCGCGACCCAAGACGACGTTCCAGTCGTCGAGGAAGAGCTGCGCGCGGTCGCGCAGTGCTTCGAGACCGCGGAGCAGCGGCTGCATGTCGCGGAAGAGGCGACCATCGAGCGTCTGCGCGCCGCGGCGGGGCGCGCAAGCACGGGCGGAGAACCGCAGCGCTATCGCGTACTGCACCTGGTCGCGCGCGCCACGCCGAGCGCGGGGGCCGCGCGGCTCGCGCTGCGCGATGCGGAGGAGCGCGCGATCGAGCTCGATCTCGCGGTGCTGGAGGAAGAAGGACTCCCGCCGTTGCCGCTCGCCGATCTCTGCGTGCTCTCGCTGTTCGCCGAGACGTCGCTCGAGCGCGCGCAGCTCGATCCCTGGGCGCGCAGCCTGCTCTTGCACGGCGCGCGCGCGGTGCTGATCGGTGCGCGAAGCTACGCGCGCGACGAGGACGCGCGGCGCGAGCTCGGCCTCTTCTATGCGTCGTTGGCCGAAGGCGCGAGCGCCGCCGACGCGCTCTGGAGCGCTCGCGCTCGTCCCGCTGGAGCCGAAGCGCCGGGAGCGCGCGCGCCGATCTTCCGCCTCTACGGCGACGGCTCGCTGCGCGCGCGCGGCTGGTCGCCGCCGAACCTCGCGATCCTCGCTCCCGAGGCCGTGCGGCAGCCTTGGTGGATCTACTTCGTCACGGCGCTCGTATTGCCCGCGGTGGTCTTCCTCGTGTTCCGCCGCTTGAGCACCGGGCGCGTGCGCGCGCGCGCTTGAGCGCCGCGCGCGCTCAGGGATTGCAGCTCGGGCACGCGCCGGGATCCTCGTGCGTGCGCCCGTCCGGACGCGGTTCCTCCGAGCTCGCGCCGCAGCGCGCGCAGGCGCGCACCAATGCGCACACGATGGGCGTCGGCTCGCCGCAATCGGCGCACGCCAAGCCGCGCCGCGCGCGCGCGACGGCGTCGTGCACTTCTCCGCAGCGCGGGCAGAGCCGCGCGAGTTCGTCCGCGAACTCGCGCGCCGCGCGCTCGATCACGCGCCGGCGCGTCGCGTTGCGATGCGCGCGGAGATCGACTTCGACCCAGAGGCGGCCGTGCGCGCGGAGCAGCGCGCGCGCGGCCTCTTCGAGCGCCGCGCGTTCCAAGAGGTCCTTCGCGATCGGATCGCCGGGCTCCCATGCGGAGCGGCTCTTCAGCACGAGCGCGTGCTCGGGGAACGAGAAGCGCTCCGCGCAGCGCGCGACCTCTTCCCACGTGGCGCATTCGGTGCCGCCGCAGATCGCCTCGGCGGAGAGATGGCGATGCGCGTACGCCGTGCCGCTCGCGCGATCCCACAGCACGAGCCACTCCTCGTCGCAGCTCAGGAACGGCGAAGCGGGATGCGGACCGAAGCTGCCCTCGCTCGCGAGCACGAGCTCGGCATCCGCGAGCTCGGCACCCGCGCGCGCCTTCGCCTCGGCCGTCGCGCGCGGATCGAGCTCGCGGCGGCGCTCGCCGCTGAACGCGCCGAAGCGATCGGTGTCGAGGCCGGCGATCGCGCGGCAGCCCGCGAGCGGGAAGCGCGCGAGGAACGCCGGCGCGATGCAGCGCTCCTTCTCGTGCATCGTGGCGACGAGGAGCTCGCGTCCGGCGAAGAGCTGCTGCAGCGCGTCGCTCACGCGGTCGTTCCCGAGGTTCCACCGCGCTCGCGGCGCGCGGCGGCGGCGCGGCGGAGGCGATCGTTGATCGCGCGGCCGAGGCCGCGCTCGGGAACCCACTCCGCGACGATGAGCTCGGCGCCGCTGGCATCGAGCGCGCGCAGCGCGGCGAAGAGCGCACGCGCGGCTTCGGGGAGATCGCCGCGCGGCGAGAGCACGCGCAGCGCGTGCGCTTCGCGCGCGCGCTCGAACGCGAGCACCGCGACGCGCTTCTGGCGCTCCGTGGCGAGCACGGCATCGATGTCGCCGAGCACGAGCGGCGTCCGCGGCGCGTAGTGGCTCTCCAGCATGCCGGGAGCGACGGGCAGCACGCGGCGCTGCGCGGGATCGATGCGGCCCGTGATCTCCTCCAGCGCTTCCTGCGGGATGCCGCCCGGGCGATACAGCACGCAGCGCCCGTCTTCCCAGCCGACGATCGTGCTCTCGACGCCGATCGCGCACGGGCCGCCGTCGAGCACATAGGGCACTTCATCCCCGAGCTGATCGACGACGTGCTGCGCGGTGGTCGGGCTCACCTGCCCGAAGAGGTTGGCGCTCGGCGCCGCGAGCGGGAACTCGAGCGCCTCCAGCAAGCGCTGCGCGAGTGGATGCGCGGGATGGCGGACTCCCACGGTGTCGAGCCCGCTGGTCACGAGGTCGGGGACCTTCGCGCACTTGCGCAACACGAGCGTCAGCGGCCCGGGCCAGAACGCGCGCATCAGCTCCTCGGCGATGCGCGGCACCTCCGCGCAGAGCTCGTTCACCTGCGCGCGACCGCGCACGTGCACGATCAA
>JAEUHW010000388.1 GCA_016793245.1 Planctomycetota bacterium | reverse complement strand
ATGCACGCCTCAGAGGGGGCCGGCGGTGGGCTCGGTGCCGCGGGCCTACCGGTCGGACTCGGCGGCGTCCGGAGATCCGTCGATCTCGCGACGCCGCAGCACCTCGCGGCGCGCTTCGCGAGTGCCGCTTGGATCCTGCTGGGTCTGCTCGGACTCTGGCGCGTGCGGCGCACGCCGAGCGCCTGGCCGTGGCTCGCGATCTTGGCGACGAAGGTCGCGGTGGTGCTCGTGTTCTTCGGCTATGCGCGGCAGGGCGCACTGCTGCAGCCGTTCTTGATCCTCGGCATCGCTTCACTCGCGGCGCCGTGGCTGCGGCGCGAGGCGGCGTGGCGGCGTGTGCGCTGGGCGGGGGCCGCGCTGGTGCTCGTGCTCTTGGCCTATGACGCGCAGCGGGCACTCCGCGGCGCCGAGCTCGCGCTCGACGGGCAGCGCGTGAGCGCCGAGAGCGCCGCCCAGGACCGGGGCCATCGCGCGCGGCAGCTCGAGGTCTCGCGCTGAGCCGCGCTCGCACACGCTTGCGGAATCACACCGGACGCGCGCAAGCTCTGCGCGCCGTCCCGACCTCTCGCCCGCGCCTCCCCATGCTGCTCCGCCTCCTCTTCTGCTTGGCACTCGCCCCGGCCCTCAGCGGCTGCCTCACGACCAGCGAGCTGGTCGCGGGCTCCGGCACCGAGGTCCAGCTCACGCAGAGCAACTATCGCTACGTGCAGCAGAACCTGCGCGGCACCGACACGGGCTTCTGGCTCCTCGGGATCATCCCCTTCGTCTCGCCCTCGGTGACGCACGCCATGGACGACGTCGTCGTCCAGGCCCGCTTGATGCAGGGGAACCCCTCGCGCGCGCTGGTCCACGTCGCGCAGGAGCGCTCGTGGAACTACTTCGTGCTCTTCGCGCTGCCGCAGATCGCGGTGCGCGCGGATGTGATCGAATTCACGCGCTGAGAGGCTGAGGCAACGCCATGATGCGCCTCTCAGATGCCTGCTGGCGCAGCGCCTGACAGCGCTGCAGCCCGCTCGCGAACCATCCTCGCTCGCGGAAGCTTCTGACCTGGCGTGAACTTCTCCGGCGCGAACGCGACCCCGCGTGATCCCCTGCCTTCGGGGCCCGTTCTCGCGCACCTCCCCACCGGGCGGCGCAGGCGCTAGCCTACGCCGTTCTCGGTCCCGTTCCACGTCACGACAGGACTCCTCATGCGACGCCGCTCCGGCTTCGTCCGCTCCTTCTCCGCCCTCGCGGCCCAAGCCCTCGCGCTCATGAGCATCCCTTCGCATCTCCACGCCCAGGGCACCAGGGTCGGCTTCGTGGAGGAGTTCGCGCTGGCGGCCGACCGCGCGGCGACCTTGGCGAAGCTGATCCCGGGCACCGAAGAGCACTACTACTATTCCTGCCTGCTCGCCGAGCACGAGGGGCGCTTCGACGAGCAGGCGCAGCTGCTCGCGGCGTGGATCGAGCGCTACCAGCGCACCCCGCGCGTGCAGGAGATCGAGAACCGCCGCGCACTGCTGCTCTGGAAGCGGGACCCGGCCGCGACGAGCGAGCACCTCCGCCAGCGCTTGGGCCTCGGCTTCGAGCACCGCCGCGAGACGCGCGGCGTCGATCCCGAGCTCCCGACCGCGCTCGATCCCGCACAGATCTCGGCGGCGGCGTTCACCGCGCGCGCGCTGCAGAACCACCCCGGGACGCTCGACGGCTTCGAGGACTCCGCCCTCCGCGCCCTCGCCGCGACGAAGCTCGACGATGCGCGCCTCGCGAACCTGCTCCAACGCCTCCGCTCCGCCGACGTGCCGAACCTGCCCGCGCTGATCGTGCGCGGTCTCGCACTCCCGCGCGCCGGCAGCTTCGGCTCGCTGCCGATCCATCGCCTGCTCTATCGCGAGCAGCTCGACGCCTGCGCGCAGCAGCGGCCGGCACTCCTCGATGACCCGCAGTTCGTCGCGAGCTATCTCCAGCGTTTGCGCCCCGGGCGCGACGTCGCTTGGCACCGCGACCCGGTCGCGCGCGAAGCGTATCTCGCGGAGCTCTTCGCCTTCGCGCAGCGCCTCTCGCCCGCGTGGAACTCGCTGAAGGCTCACATCCTCTACCACCGCCTCGAGCACGACCTCGCGCAGGGCCGGCCCGACGAAGCGCGCTTCCAGAGCTACCTCCGCCTGCCGCGCCGCGGCGGCTCCGCGAACCCGCGCCTCGCCGAGGGCGTGAAGCGCGCGCAAGAGCTGGTCGACGCGACGACCCGCTACGACACGGGCCTCGGCCCGATCGGCAACGACGAGACGCTCGTGCGCGCCTACTGCGAGCGCTTCTTCGTCGCTGCGGAGTCCTACGACGCCTACGCGGAGCTCCTCGACGGCAATTGGGTTCGGCGCGTCTTCGCCGAGACGAAGATCCTCTACGGCGTCGGCGACATGCAGCGCTGGTACGCCCTGCTGAACGACCCCGGCCACTACGAGCAGCTCCGCGACCGCGTCGAGATCCGCTTCGCACCCACGGCGAAGGAGCACTACGGCGTGGAAGAGCCTATCGCGCTCGACGTCGAGCTCAAGAACGCCGGCACGCTGCTGATCAAGGTCTTCGAGATCCACACGCGGAACTTCCACCGCGAGCAGCAGCGCGAGATCGACGCCTCGATCGATCTCGACGGCTTCGTCGCCAACGAGGAGCGCACACTCGCGACGGACGCGAACCCGCTGCGCCGCACGACTCAGAGACTCGAGTTCCCGGGGCTGAATCGCCGCGGCACGTGGGTGATCGAGCTCATCGGGAACGGCGTCGCGAGCCGCGCGCTGATCGAGAAGGGCCGCCTCGGTTACGTGCAGCGGCCGAGCTCCGCCGGCCAGCTCGTGCGCGTGCTCGACGAGCAGGGCCAGCATCTCCGCGACGCGACGCTGCTGCTCGGCGGCCGCGAGCTTCTCCCCGACAAGAGCGGCGAGATCCTGGTGCCGTGGTCCACCGACGCGGGCACCAAGAACATCGTGCTCGCGCACGGCGAGTTCTCGACGCTGGAGCAGCTCGAGCACGTCGCGGAGAGCTATGCGCTCGAGGCCGCGATCCACGTCGAGCGCGAATCGCTCCTGGCCGGACGCAAGGCCCCGATCCTCGTGCGGCCGCGCTTGCTGGCGAACGGCGCACGCGTTCCGGTGGGCTTGCTGGAAGAGCCGCGCCTCACGATCACGGCCTACGACCAGGACGGCATCGCGACCAGCCTCGATGTCGCCGGCTTCGCGCTGCACGACGAGGGCGAGTCGGTGCACGAGATCCAGGTGCCCGAGAACCTCGCGCGCCTCGTGGTTCGGCTGAGCGGGCGCGTGAAGAGCTTGACCGGCAACGAGCCGGTCGAGCTCAGCGCGAGCGAGTTCAGCATCGAGGTGAACGGCAGCGACGCCACGGCCGCGACACATGCGGCGCTACTCGGCCGCACCCGCGCGGGCTACATGCTCGACTTGCTCGGCAAGGACGGAGAACCGAAGCCCGATCGCGCGGTCGCGCTGACGCTGAAGCACCGCGATCATCGCGACGAGCTGCAGGTCACGCTGCGGACCGATGAACGCGGACGGATCTCGCTCGGTTCCCTCGAAGGCATCGCGTGGGTGACGACCAGCGAGCACGCGGCGCAGAACCGGCGCTGGCGCCTCATCGAGGGCGCCGAAGCGCTGCCGACGCGCCTCCACGGGATCGAAGGTGACGTGCTGCGTCTACCGTGGCCGCTGCGCTACGGCGCGCTCTCGCGCGCGAACGCGGGCTTGGAGCAACGGATCGCGGGCGCGCCGCTGCGCGATGCCTTCGATCGTCTCGCCGTGAGCGAGGGCTTCCTCGAGCTCCGCGGCCTCGCCGCCGGCGATTACGCGCTGCGCCTCGGCGACCTCGATCATGGCATCGAGATCTCCGTCACGAAGGGTGCCATCGACAACGGCTGGGCGCACGGCAGTGAGCGGCGTCTCGAGCTCCTCCCGCGGCCGCTGCTGCAGGTGCAGAGCCTCGAAGCGTCCAACGACGCGCTGCAGGTCCGCCTCGCGAACGCTGGCCCCGATACGCGCGTCCACGTCGTCGCCACGCGCTATCTCCCGCCCGACGGCCTCTTCGATCGCCTCCATCTCCATGCTCGGCGCTCGCTCGGAGAGCAAAGCGTCGAGCACGCGCTCTCCT
>JAEUHW010000287.1 GCA_016793245.1 Planctomycetota bacterium | reverse complement strand
CCTCGATCCTCTCTAGGAAGCTGCTTTCCTAAACCACGGAGCAGCTCTCTCCACGCGAGATGGGAGAGGTTCCAGAGAGCGCCATGGTGGAACCCCTCGTTTCCAGCGAACGGGCTCGATGGAACTCGCTCTTCGCACGCGAGCGCAGGTTCGTCGCGACGCCCGATCCTTGGCCGACTGCGGAGGATCGGTGCGCGTGAGTGCGCGTGGCGGTGCGGCTCTCTCGGAGAGGCGGAGACCGGTATCCGGAGGAGATTGCCTTCGCTGGCACTCAGGCACGCACAATTTGGCGGAGAATGATGTCGGGAGCGACTGCATCGCGGGCCTTCAGAGCACTTTCGGGCCGATTCGAGCCCTGTTCCGCGGCAGATGCCCGACCTGATGTACTTCGGCAAGGGCGCCGGCGTCTTCGAGGAGTTCGAGGCCAAGCCGGCCCAAACTCGACGGAGGCGAACCGCGCGGAGAGTTGCCCGCAGTGCGCGGGAGGTGGGTGACGAACCGCACGCGTTCGATCGGAGAGCGGTTCTGTGAGGCGCCGAAGCTGGCGCGGGCTCGCGGTGCGCTTGCGTGTCAGCAGGCGACTGGATTCTCGACAACATCGACCGATACCGAACAGGGGAGAAGCGGCGATCGCGCCGGCGCGCTTCTGAAACAGCAGGCGTGGTCGGCACTCGAGGCGCTCGGCGTGACGGAACTCGTTGCCGAATGTCCGGATTGGACTGACACGGAGCAGCGCATAGAATCAGGAGTGGTACTCTGATCCAGCCTCGATGAATCCCCTCCGCCCGCTTCGCTCCGCCTCGCTGATCCAGGTCATGGTCTGGGTGGTGCTGTCGTTGCTGTCGGCCGGCTATCTGCGGGTCCTAGTCGTCTGCGCTGGGAGTTGCTGCGGCGCGCAGGTGCAGCTCGCCTTCGCGGAGAAGTCCTGCTGCGAGAGCGCCGAGGACGGTGGCTGCTGCCCCGCCCCCGCGACGCGTGCTACGAACCACGACGCGCCGCTATCGTGCTGCAGCGAAGGCGGGTGTGGCGACGAGGACGACGGTTCCGATCGAGAGCCGCTCGAGCTGGAGCCGGCGGGACCTTGCTGCGCGAGCGCGCCGGTCGATCTCGAGACCGGGCCGCTTCCGCCGCCGACCACCTGGTCGCGCTCCGCGGAGCTCGTCGCGTGCGCGCCGATCGCAGCGCTGCGCCCCCGCAACGCGCCGAACGCCTCCGTTCGAGTGCTCTGCGCGCGGAGTGACCACGGCAACGATCCGCCGCCACTCCAGCATCTGCGCGAGATCGTCTCCACCACGCTGCTCCGGATCTGAGCCGCCCCGGAAGCTCGTCGCGTGACCCGCGGCGAGTGGCGGCACGCTCCGCGAGCGCGATCTCGTTCGCGCTCGAGGATCGAGCTGCTCCCGGTCTCACTCGTCCGGGCTCCTCGCGAGAGTACGCGCTGCGCGCGTCGCGAGGAGCAGAGCTCCTTCTGGTGGAAGCACATGTCAGGGATTGCGAAGGCTCGGCTCGTCGCCGAGCAGGGAACACGTGCGCTTGCGGTCGCAGCGCGCATCGCCAGGGCGGCTCCGATCTCCGTGCCGCTCGCCTTATTGCTCGCAGCTTGCGAGAGCTACGATCCCGCGCCGGTCGAGCTCGCGGAGGTCGGGCGCGAGCTGGCGGAGATCGAAGTCCCGGAGTCGCTCGATCTCGCAGAAGCGCTGCGCTTCGCCGAGCGACGCGATCCCGAGCTGCGCCGTCGCGCGCACGAAGCGCGGGCCGCGCTGGACGATGTGCCCGGCTTCGATCTCATGTATTCGATGGGCACGCGCGACGGCATGGCCGATCTCAGTGTCGATCCGGCCGAGCTCTTCGGCTTGCTCCAACGAGGAGCCGCGTTCGAGGTCGCCGAAGCGGAGCGTGCGCTGCTCGTCGCGGAGTGGATCGAGGCCCGCTGGCGACTCGGCACCGAGATCGCGGCGATCTACCTCGCGGCGGAGGCGCTGGAGGAATTCTCGCGCTCTCGTGCTCCGAGTCTCGACCTCGACGAGCGCGCCTTCGAGCAGGCGGGTTTCGCCTCGCCGAATGCCGTCGCGCGTCTGCGCGCAGCGCGACTTGCCATCGCGCTCGAGCAGCGCGAGGTCGATGCGGAGCGCGAGCGTCTGCGCGCGCGCCTCGCGCGGCGCCTCGGCGTACCGCTCGCGAAGGCGCCTGCGCTGCGCTTCGATGCCGGCGTCCGCGCGACCTTTCGCGCGAGCGCGCCGGGAGTCGTCGCCTTCGAACAGCGCCCTGATCTGCTCGTCGCCGAAGCGCGCTACCTGCGCGCCGAAGCGGCGCTCTCGGAGGCCGCCGTCGCGCAGTACCCGCGCCTCCGCCTCGGACCGGAGTGGATGATCGGCTCTTCATCGTGGGGCGGGTTCTTCCAGGTGAGCTTGCCGCTCGACGCGGGGGGACCGGTGCGCGCGGCGCGCGCGCGCCGCGAAGCCGCGCGCGCGGAGCTCGACGCGACCTGGCTCGCCGCGGAAGAGGAGCTGCGTGTCCTGGAGCAAGACGTCATGACTGCTACGGCGCGCGCGCAGCAGCTCGACGCTGCCGCCGATTCGGCCGAGCTCGGGGTACGTTCCGCACGGGCTCAGCTCGAGATCAGCGCCGACGGATTCGAGATGATTGCGGAGCGCGCGGCGATGTGGGCGCGTGAAGCGGGTGAGCGCCGGATGGCGCACCTCCGCGAAGCCGAGCTGCTCGCGCGCTCTGGCGCGCGCGCTGGCGTCGTACCCGGCGCGACCGCGGCCCAAGCGGCTGCAGAGCAGGTAATGCGATGAGCGACCTCGATCTCTCGGGCCTCCGCCGCGGAGCGGTGTCGATCACCGTGCCGAAGAAGCCCCTCGGCCCGCGCCTCGCGGTGCTCGCGGTGGGTCTGCTCGTCCTCGGTCTCGTCGCGAGCTTCGCCTGGGACTGGGTCTTCCCGCCGCGCCTCGTCGCCAGCGCTCGGCCGCGCCTCGAGCAAGCCGAAGGCGCGCGCTCGGCGCGTGTGGTAGCCGAGGCCGCGGGGTGGGTCGAGCCCGAGCCCTTCGCGACGATCGTCCGACCGCTCGTGAGCGGCCGGGTCGAAGAGCTGCTCGTGCTCGAAGGGCACGAGGTCGTGCGAGGCGAGACCGTGATCGCGCGTCTGCAGAGCGCGGCCCTCAGCGCCGCCGCGGAGCGCGCTCGCAGCGAGCGAGCGCTGCGCGCCGCCCGCGTCGCCGAGGCCGAAGCGCAGCTCGAGCTCGCGCGCGCCGCTCTGCTGCAGCGAGGAGTGCTGCGCGCCGGCTTGATCGATGCACGCCGCGCGAACGCGACGGTGCTGGAGCGCGTAGAAGGCGCGAACGCTGCACTGAGCGCAGCAGTGGCGGACGTCGCTGCGCGCAGGGCCGATCTGGATGGGCAGCAGAAGCTCGCGGAGGCCGGTGCGAGCTTCCCCGTGGCGCTGGCGAAGGCACGCGCCGAGTTCGCGGCGGCCGAGGCCCGTCGCGAAGGCGCCGGGCGCGCTGTGGCCGAGCTGAAGCAGGAGGCGCAGGAGAACGGCGCGGCTCTCGTCCTGGCCGCCGAGCTGCTGGAGCAGCCGCGCGAGCTGCTGGCCGCGGAGAAGCTGGCCGAAGCAAGCCTCTTGCTCGCCCGCGCCGAGGCAGCTCGCGCGGAGACGGAGCTTCAGGTCGCGGAGCGCGAGCTCGCTTGGTGCGAAGTGCTGGCCCCCGCGACTGGCGTGGTGATGAAACTCCTAGCGGCACCCGGCGCCTTGACCGGCCCCGATGGGGAAGGCCTCGTCGCGCTCTACGACCGTGCGAGGCTCCAGGTGCGCGTCGACGTTCCGCTCGCGATGGTCGCCGCCGTGAGCGAAGGCCAAGGGGTCGAGGTCCGCAGCGAGGTCACCGGCGCGCGTCTCACGAAGGGCCGAGTCCTTCGCGTGCAGCGCGAGTCGGATCTGCTGAAGAACACCTTGCAGGTGAAGGTCGCGCTGTTGGATCCCGACCCGATGCTTCGACCGGAGACGCTCTGCCGCGCGCGCTTCGTCGCGCCGGACGCCGAACCGGGCAGCGCCGCCGGCGAAGCGCGCTGGTGGGTGCCGAGTACCGCGATCCAGTCGGGAGCGGTGCAGGTCTTCGACCCTGGTACCGCACGCGCGCGACGTGTCCCGGTAGAGCTCGTGGAGACGCGGGGCCCGGAGTCGCTCGTGCGTGGCGATCTCTCGTCGACACAGCAGGTGCTGACCGAGGCCGTTGCGGAGGGCACGCGGATCCGCGTGGAGGAAGTGCGATGAGCTTGATCGAGCTACGAGGCGTCACGAAGACCTACGGCGGGACCACAGAGAAAGTCACTCCACTGGAAGACCTGGACTTCGCGATCGATGCAGGCGAGTTCGTGGCCCTGATGGGGCCTTCCGGCAGCGGCAAGACGACGCTGCTCCATCTGCTCGCCGGCATCGACCAGCCGACGCGCGGCAGCGTCTCGATCGGCGGCATCGACATCGCGCAGCTCCGCGCGCGCGAACTCGCGCGCTGGCGCACGCGCCACGTCGGCTACGTGTTCCAGAGCTACAACCTGATCCCCGTGCTCACCGCGTGGGAGAACGTCGAGGTGCCGCTGCTGCTCCTCCCGCTCTCGAAGGCGGACCGGGCCGCCAAGATCGCGCTGGCGCTCGCCGCGGTCGGCCTCACCGACCGCGCGCACCACCTGCCGCGGCAGCTCTCGGGCGGCCAGCAGCAGCGCGTCGCGATCGCGCGCGCGATCGTCGCCGATCCGACGCTCCTGCTCGCGGACGAGCCGACGGGGAACCTCGATCGCAAGGTGGCTTCGGCGACGCTGGAGCTCCTGCAGCGCCTCAATCGCGAGTTCGGGAAGACCTTGGTGATGGTGACGCACGACCCCGCGGCCGCGCGTTACGCGGGGCGGATCGTCGAGCTGGACAAGGGCCGCCTCGTAGCGGCTGGAGGGGCGCATGCGTGACCTGCTGAAGTTCCTACCCTACGTGTTCCGCACCGCGACGCGCGCGCGCCTACGCAGCGTGTGCACGGTGCTCGGGGCCGCGCTCGCGATGGCGCTCTTCGTCTTCGTGCGCACGGTCGACCGCGGCGTCGACGATCTCTCCGCGCGCTCGGCGCAGCCGGTGCTGGTCGTGTTCCAGGACAGCCGCTTCTGCCCGCTCACCTCGGATCTCCCGGTGCGCTACGCGGACGCGATTCGTGCGATGCCCGATGTCGAAGAGGTGCTGCCGACGCTGGTGTTCGTGAACTCCTGCCGCTCGAACCTGGACCTCGTCACACTGCACGGCGTCGAGGCGGATAAGCTCGGCGCGCTCTACGATCTCGAGTATCTCGCGGGTTCGCAGGAGGCGTTTCGCGCTCGCTCGGATTCGGCGCTGCTCGGCGAGCGGCTCGCCGAGCGCCGGAAGGCCGTCGTAGGAGAGCGTATCCGGCTCGGCGACATGGACGTCGAGGTGGCGGGGATCGTGCGCGGCGAGAGCGCCGGCGTCGCGAACATCGCGTTCGTGCATCTGGCGCAGCTCTCGCTCGCGGAGAAGAAGCAGGGCTCGGCGACGCAGTTCCTCGTGCGCGTGAAGGACGACGCCGACCAGGAGGAGATCGCCGCACGCGTCGATGCGCTCTTCCGCACCGACGAAGCGCGCACGGACACGAAGTCTTTGCAGGCGTTCGTCTCCGCGGCGGTGCAGGAGATCGCGGAGATCGTGTCCTTCGGCCGTGCGCTCGGCTACCTCGCGGTGCTCGTCGTAGCGCTCGTGCTCGCGAACACGGTCTTCATCTCCGCGCAGGCGCGGGCGCCCGAGCTCGCGGTGCTGGAGACGATCGGGCTCACGAAGCCGAAGCTGATGGCGCTCATCGCCGGCGAAGGCGTGCTGCTCGGTGTGCTCGGCGGCGTGCTCGGGACCGCGGTCGTATTGGGTCTGCTGTGGATCTGGCCGCTCACCCTCGGCGTAGAGGGTTGGGGCATCGACTTGGCGCCCTCGCTCCTCGTTGCGGGGCAGGCGCTGCTCGCCGCGTTGCTGATCGGGCTCGCGGCCTCGCTCGGACCGGCTCTCGCCGCGGCGCGTCGACCCGTGCATCTCGGGTTGAAGGAGGAGTAGTGCATGCTGCCGTTCTCGTATGCGCTCCGGAACCTCTGGCGTCGGAGCACGCGCAGCCTGATCACCTGGCTCGGGCTCGCGGCGACGACGCTGCTCGTCATCGCGATGACCGCGTTCGCGACCGGGCTCGAGCGTGCGACCGTGGACAGCGCGCGCGACGACGTCATGGTCTACGTCGGCATCGCCTCCGAGCTGGACCTCGTGCGCTCGGTGATCCCGCGTGGCAAGGCCGAGGCCGCCGCGGCGAGCGCGCCCGGCGTCCACGAGCGGGACGGCGTGCGCGCGGCGTCGGTGGAGCTGCACGTCGCGACGCGCAGCGGGGATCGCGTGGGCTTGATGCGCGGGGTCACCCCGGCGGCGCATCTCGTGCACCCGCAAGTCGTGATCGTCGACGGGCGCGAGCCACGCTCGCCCTATGAGCTGCTGGTCGGCAAGCTCGCCGCCGCGCGCATGGGGCTCGACGAGAGCGCCTGCGCGGTGGGGCAGACCATCCACTTGGAGCGGCGCGACTGGAAGGTGGTCGGGCGCTTCGTCGCGCCGGGCACTGTGTTCGAGGCCGAGTTCTGGGCGCGCTTGGAGGACCTCATGTTCGCGACGAAGCGCGAGGACGTCTCCTGCGTGGCGCTCCGCGCCGACGATCCGGCGCAGCTCGCGGCGATGCGGGCGTTCGCCGCGCGGCGCCTCGATCTGGAGATCGCCCCGTTCTCGGAGCGCGAGCTCTTGCAGCAGCTCGAGCGCGGTTTGGCACCCATCGTGGCCCTCGCGCGTTGGATGGCGGTGCTCGCGCTCGTAGCGGGGGCGTTCGCCTGCTCGAACACGATGTTCGCCGCGGTGCTCGCGCGCACGAAGGAGCTCGGCACGCTGCGCTCCCTCGGCTACGCTCCGTGGGCGTTGGTCGTGGCTCTCCTGCAAGAGGCGCTGCTCCTCGCGCTGCTCGGCGGAGCCGCGGGCTGCATCTTCGCGCTGTTGCTCCCGCCCATCTCGCTGCGCTACCCGATGGGGGCGCTCAGCCTGGATTTCTCGCCTCTCGTGCGCGGCGTAGGACTCGCCGCTGCACTCGGCGCTGGCGCGTTGGGCGGGTTGCTGCCCGCGCTGCGCTCTGTTCGCGTTCCGTTGGTCGATGCCCTAGGAGGGCGCACATGAAGTTCTCGAAGCTCGGTTGTCACGTGGCTCTGCTCGCCGGTCTGCTCTCGCTCGCGAGCTGCTCGAAGAGTGAGCCTGCTGCGGGCGGTGGCGGTGGCAGTGGCACTCCCGGGGCCAGCGATCCCGGGACCGCACTCCGCCTCGCCGCGGATCCCGCGGGTGCACGCTCCGTCGCCGACTTGCGCGCGCAGGCCGACGCGAGCGGCGAGGTCGTCGTCTACGGGCGCGTCAGCAGCATCGTGCCCGGCTTGGCCGCGTTCACGCTCACCGATACCAAGCTCGACTACTGCGGCTACGGCTCCGACTCGCAGGAGAACTGCCCGACACCGTGGGACTACTGCTGCATCCCCGGCGAAGAGAAGGCCGAGGCCACGCTCTTCGTCGAGGCGCGCAACGCGCAGGGCACGCCGCTCGCCGATCCGCTCGCGGACCTGCGGCTCCTCGACCTCGTCGCCGCG
>JAEUHW010000272.1 GCA_016793245.1 Planctomycetota bacterium | reverse complement strand
GGGGCCCGCGGGCCAAGGACCGACGCGCATCGTTCATGCCGAGGGCACCTACGTCTACGATGCCTTGCTGCTCGATCTCGACGGCGACGGCGCGGACGAAGTGGTCGGCCTCACCTTCGCGCATCTCGTCGCGCTGCGCTCGAACCAGACCATCACGCGCCACGCGTTCGGCACGACGCTCTGGAACCCGTCTCGGCTGGAGCGCGCCGAGTTGACCGGCGACGCGCAGGACGACTTCGTCGTCGTGGGCAACCGCGAGGCCTATCTCTACGGCTGGGTGAGCGGTGGGATCGTCCCCTACGGCGTCTTCTGGCATCAGCTCTTCGAAGGCTACGAGCAGAGCTCGATCGACGCCGGCGACATCGACGGCGACGGCGACCAGGATCTCGTGGCCTTCGAGAAGCGGCAGACGAACTCGCTCGCGCGCTACCGCGTGCTCTACCGCACGGGACCCAACTTCTGGTCGCTCGGCTCGATCCAGAGCGGTCCGCCGGCGACGCAGCTCGTCGATCTCGATCGCGACGGAGCGCTCGACCTCGTGGGCTACGTCGGCAGCTTCCACAGCAGCGGCCCCACGAACTTCCCCGTGAACGCCGGCCTCGGCTTCTTCTCGTTCGCCTTCGGCGACGGACAGGGCGGCTTCGGCGCGATGCAGCAGCTCCTCTCCGCGGGTGCCACCACGCTCGCCGGCATCGGCGATCTCGATGCCGACGGCGACCTCGATCTCGTGGCCGGACGCGCGGTCTACTACGCACGCGGCTCGTTGCGCACGACGCCGATCCCGCAGCTCGTGTTCGCGAACCCGAGTGAACGCGAGCTCGCCGATGCCGAAGGCGATGGTGATCTCGACCTCTTCGTCGGACTCGGGGCGAACGGCTATCAGCGGAACGATCTCGATGCGGGCTTCCAAGCCGCCACGCCGCTCGTGCTCGGCGCCGCGGCCGGCGAGACGCTGAGCGGCCCCGGCTTCCCCGGCGACTTCGATGCCGATGGCGATGCCGATCTCGTCGTGCGCGGAGTCATCCCGGGACGCGCCGCGACGTGGCGCTTCCTCCGCAATCACGGCGGCACCTTCCACGTCGAGGGCGATGCCGCTCCCGTCGGCGTCGACCTCTCGTACGGCAGCTTCGAAGCGCGCGACAGCCACGTCGCGGACCTCGACGGCGATGGCCTGCTCGACCTCGTCACCTTGGCGCCGACCGGGCTCTTCTCGTCGTCCACGTCCTCGAAGCTCTGGCGCCAGGTGCCGGGGACGACGCCGAGCTTCCAGCTCCTGCAGCAGTACGCCGATCGCCGCGTCGCGTGGATCGGGCGCGTCGATCCCGATGCTCTGCTCGACGTCGTCCTCGTACGCGTGCAGCCCGGCGCCCTGCCCCGCTCGTTCGATACCCACGTGAGCGTGCGCCTCGGCGTCGGCGGCGGCGCGTTCGGCGTCGAGCAGCCGCTCGCGGTGCTGCCGACGACCTCGCAGCCCACGCTCAACCCGAACGCCGCGGACTTCGATGGCGATGGCGACATCGACTTCGTGCTGGCCGGCAACCTCTTCCACCTGAACCAGAGCACGCTCGGCGCGGTGAGCTTCGCGACGACCTGGTTCAACGCGCTGCCCGGCTCGTTGCTCTATGCGCCCACCGGCGGCTTCACGTATCGCGCGATCGACCTCGACGGCGATGCGTGGACCGATCTCGCGATGATGGCGAGCTCCGCCGGATTCGATCTCTTGCGACGCGTCCCTGGGACGCCCTTCGGCGCCGGCGGCTACACCTTGGAATCGACGCAGCTCTTCCCGCTCGGCAGCACCGTCGATGCCGACAACGACGGCGACGCCGATCAGCTCGGCGCGGCGTACGTGCGAAACGCGCGCTTCCACGGCGCGAGCCGCGGCGGAGTTCGCACCTTCGGCGCGAGCAGCGCCGGTACGGGTGGCGCGCGACCGACGCTCAGCATCGTCGGCCCCGTACGCGTCGGCTCCGCCGCCGAGCTGCGTCTCGTCGGCGCCGCGGGCGGCAGCGC
The DNA here is from genome assembly GCA_016793245.1 of Planctomycetota bacterium. Lineage (GTDB taxonomy): Bacteria > Planctomycetota > UBA1135 > UBA1135 > JADKAF01 > JADKAF01. The sequence goes on along the minus strand of JAEUHW010000272.1, from coordinate 6,566 downwards.
GAGCTTCCTCGCCGTCGGCACGAGCGAGACCGCGCTCGCGAACGTCCCCTCGCCGGGTCTCACCTACTACGTCGGCAACACGCTCGGGCTCTTCGGGCCCTTCGTGAACAACGGTCCGAGCGGCGTCGCCGGCGCGGGCTCGTTCCGCATCCCGCACGTGGTCGATCCGAGCTACGTGGGAGTGACGCTCTTCGAGCAGGTACTGATCGTCGATGTCGGCGTGCCCAGCTTCTGGGTCGCGAGCAACGCGCTGGAGGTTCGGTATCGTTGAGCGATCGTAGCGAGGCGCGACGCGCGGCCGTTCGGCCGCGCGTACGCAAGCATGGGAGCGCGCTCGCGCTCCTCCTCGAAGAAGAGATCGCCGAGCTCCTGCGCTCCGGAGCCAGGCATGAGGTCCGTCTCTGCGGGCCGCGCGGGAGCGGGAAGTCCACCGCGCTGCGCCATCTCGCGGCGCTGTTCCCCGACGAGCCGCGGCTCGTATTGATCGACGACGGCGAACCGTGGATGACACCGCCGGCGAGCGAGCCACTGGTCGTCGTCCGGACAACGCGCGACCGGCACGAAGAAGCCTTGAGGCCGGACTTCCTCTGGTTCTATCTTGCATCATGGAGCGATGACGAGCTCCTCGAGTACGCGCTCGCGCGCCATCGCGAGCAGGTCTCCGCTCTGATGGCCAAGCTGCAGAGCTCGCCTTGGCCGAGAGCGCTGCGCGCGGAGCCGGCGAGCGCGTGCCTCGTGCTCGATCGCCTGGCCACGGATCCCATGGCCGTGGATCTCGCCACGGCGCTGCAGCGCGTGATCGCCGAGGATCTGCCGGCCGAGCCGAAGCGGCTGCTCGAACGCGCCGCCTATCTCGATCTCGCGTGCGAAGCGCGACCCCCGCAGGTCGAGCGCCTCCTCTCGCATCATGCGCTGCTGGATCTCGACGAGACGCGCGCACTCCTGGGAGCGTTGGGAATCCTGCGCGCGTTGGAGAGCGATCCGAGCGAGAGGATCTTCCCGATCCGCGAGTGGAGCCCAGAGCTCGTCGCCGCGCTGCGCACGCAGCTCGTCGGCGATCAGCAGATCGCTGCCGCCGCATGGTCGGCGATGCACCGGCCGGCGGATCGGCGCGCGCTGCTGCTGAGCTTGCTCTGCATCGCGCGACCAGAACTGCGGATCGAAGGGCTGCGCGATGTCGTGCTCGAGCGCGCCTACTTGCCCGAGGCGCAGCTCGGAGATCTCGGGCCGAACCTCATGCTCGCGGCTTGCGTCCTACGCGGCGCATCCCTGGTCGGCCGGAGCATCAAGAGCACGCGCTTCGAGCGCTGTGATCTGCGGGAGACGAGCTGGAACGGTGCCGAGGTTGAGCTCGTTCGCTTCGAGGGCGGCGCGTTCGAAGGCGCGTGCTTCGCTCGTGCAACGCTGCGCGGCGTCACGTGGCAAGGGCTCAAGCTGGAGGGCAAGGTCTTCGATGGCTCACGGCTGATCGCAGGGATGTTCACCGAAGTCAATCTCGCTGGAACCGCGATCCTCGGCTGGAGCGCCTCGATGACCCACTTCACGCGCTGCGATCTGACGCGCGCGCGCTTCCCCCGGGCCGATCTCTCCCACACGCGCTTCACCGCCTGCCGCATGCACGGCATCGAGCTTTGCGGTTCCGATCTCTCCTGCGCCGATCTCCGCGGCGCGCAGTTCCACTTCGGGAACTCCCGCTCCGGTCTGGTCGGCAGCCCGCTCGCCTCCGAGGGCACGCGCACCGGCTTCTACGCCGACGAGCACCGCGAGCGCACGTTCCTCTCGCCGGAAGCCGTGCGCGTCGCCGACTTCACGCATTGCAAGCTCCGCGGCGCGCAGCTCGAGGGCGCCGACTTCTATCTCGTCGACTTCCGCGGCGCCGACCTCGATCCCGAGCAGCGCGCCTATCTCCAGCGCTGCCGCGCCATCCTCGACTGACACCCCCCACTGTACAGAAAAGGTGCCTGGCACCTTTTCTGTACAGTGGGGGGAGTGGGGGTCAGCGGAGGATCACGTCGTGGGCGTCGCTCGCGGCGTAGAGGCCGTTCGCGGCCGACGGGGTGATCACGAGGCCTTGGAAGCGGGCGTTGGCGCCGGCGAGTCCCGGGGGTACGACGAGTGAGAGGGAAACTCCCGCGGTGCCTAGCGCGGGGAACGCGTACGCGATCGAGAGATCGTTCACGTGCACGCCGGCGAAGCCGGGGATCGCGATGGGCGGCAGCGCGCTGGGATAGGGCTGGATCACGAGCGCGCCGAACGCTGCTTGCAGCGCGGCGCTCGTCGCGCGCAGCTCGACGCGCAGCAGATCGCCCGCGCGCGCTTCCTTCTGGCACTCGCTCGCCTCCCCGGCGCCGGCCACGGTGCTGGCAAGCACGAGGCCTTCTCTCGTGCCGCGCAAGCCGCACCACGCGGCGCGCGCCATGTCGTGCGGCGCGGCCATGCCCGTCGCGCGCCACGCGTCGTAGAGATCGCGCCCGCTCGCGGCGAGAGGCGCCACGCTGCCGTCGTTCGCGAGCTCGAGGAACTGCACGTACTCCCAGCTCGTCGGCTGGTAGCGCAGCCGCACGCGCGCGAAGACCGCGCCACTCGGAGGTTGCAGGGAGAGCTCGTCCCAGTGGCGATAGGTGCCGCCGCTCGGCGGGTTCCCGTACTGCGTCGCGGGCACCGGCAGCGCGTTGCGGCGCGCCGCTTCGTCGCGCGCGAAGCCGTAGGGCGGGATCCGATCGTCGTCGAGCACCGTGTTCGCGAGCACGAAGTGCAGCGACTCATGCGCGGTGCCGGGGCTTTGCGCCGCGAGCTGCGCCAAGGTGTAGGTCACCGCGCCATGGTCGCGATCGAACGCGAGCGGCAGGCTGCCGGGCACGCCGAGCGCCAGAAGCTGCTGCGCCCATTCCTGCGTCAGACCGTAGTGCGCTTCGTAGACCTTGGCCTGAGGCGTCGCGAGATCGAGCAGCGTCTCGACCTGCACGCTCTGCCCGCGGTGCTGCACGGTGATCGCGCCGTACGCGCCGTCCTCGCGCAGCACCTGACCGGCGCTGCCGTACCACACGAGGTTCAGCCACATGCGACGACCTTCGGGGAAGCCGCTGATCAGCTTGTGGCCCGTCAGGTTCACGACCTTCAGGCGGTCGCCGTCGATCGAGAGCGACGCGGCCTGCTCGAGGTTGTGCCGCGCGCGCGCCGCGCCTTCCTGCAGGGCTTGGAGCTGCAGCGCGCTCAGGTTCCCTCCGACGCCGAGGCGGCCTTGCGCGTTGAGCCAGGTGATCGCCTGCGGCAGCCAGTAGTTGCCGCCGGTGAGGTCGTGCAGCGGCAGGTCGCGATGAATCGGGGAGTTGTTCTGCTTCGCCCCGGCGCCGACCGTCGCGCGCATGTGGCAGGTCTGGCAGGTGAACGTGCGCGGCGTGCCATCGGCGTAATCGCCGCCGCGATTCGCGAGCAGAGAAGCTTGGTAGGCCTCTTCGATCGCGCCGTCGCGCAGCTCCTCGGGCAGCGTCCCGTACTGGTTGACGCGCAGCGTCGCGAACGCGCTCGCGGCGTGCTCGCTGAAGGTCCGCTCGACGATGCCGTACTGGAAGGGGAAGTTCTTGAACCCCGCCTTCGTGCTCACGGGTGAACCGAGGACGCCGCTGAACTGCCCGGGCGCGAGCGGGATCTGCGCGCCGTGATTGTGCGCGAGGTCGCCAACGACGGGATTCGAGACATCGTGGCAGGTGCCGCAGAGCTCGTTCGAACGGTGGAAGCGGCTCTGCGCGAACGGGTGGCGCGCGGCGCTGTTCGCATACGGGCCGTAGCGCACGCCACCCGAGGAGAGCACCATCATCCCCGAGCCGTAGAACCCCTCGGGCGGCGTTCCGCCATCGTGCGCGAGGTACGGGTAGTTCTGGATGCCGAGATGCTCCGAGCCATCCGGGTTGGTCATCGAGTGACACACGTCGCACTCGACCCCGTCCATGTCGGCGAGCGTGAGCGCCGAGCCATCCGTCGGCGACGAGCGCCCTTCCATCCAGCCGCGCGGGCTGTGGCAGCGGATGCAGAGATCGCCCGCGCCGGGGAAGTCCTGCTCCGAGATCGCCACCGTCGCCCAGAAGAGCGGGTCGCGCGCGGCGTGCGCCATCGCGCTGCCCCGCCAACCTTGGCCGGGCTCGACCGCGGGCGCATAGCCGGCGTGACAGTTGTCGCACTGCCCGACGCTGCCGAGCCCGGTCACCTCGAGCGGCTGGCTGCCGGGGAGCTGCACCTCGGTCGGCACCATGACGCGGGGCAAGGACATGCTCGCGAAGGCGAGCACGACCGCGCCGCCGGAGGCGACGAGGAGCCGACGCGGGCGGAAGAGCGTGCGGGGGGAGAGCACGGAGCACCTCTCGAAGGTCGACGTGTCCAGCGAGCTTCACGCCTCCAGGCCCTCGGCGCGCTGCGGTGTTCCTCGTATTCTCGCGGCTCCGAAAGGCGCAGCTCCTCCCGCAGGACATCGGTTCATGATCCAACGCGAAACCCACGGTGACGTCCTCGTCGTACGCCTCCAGCACGGCAAGGTGAACGCGCTCGACCTCGAGCTCTTGGAAGCGATCGCCGCGACCTTGGAGGAGCTCGCGCGCAGCGCGGGCGGCGCGGTCGTGCTCACCGGCACGGGCAGCGCGTTCTCCGCGGGCGTCGATCTGAAGCGCATCGTCGATGGCGGCGCGAGCTATGCCGAGCGCTTCCTGCCGGCGCTCGATCGCGCGTTCGAGAGCGTGCTCGCGTTCCCGCGGCCGCTCGTCGCGGCGGTGAACGGCCACGCGATCGCCGGCGGCTGCATCCTCGCGCTGGCCTGCGATCGACGCGTGCTCGCGCGCGGCAAGCTGCGCATCGGCGCGCCCGAGCTCCGCGTCGGCGTCTCGTGGCCCGCGCTCGCGCTCGAGATCCTGCGCTCGCGCGTGCATCACGCGCAGCTCCGCGAGATCGTCTACGCGGGCGTGGCGTACGCGCCGGAGGATGCTCTCGCTCGTGGGCTCACGGACGAGCTCGCCGAGCCCGAGCAGGTGCTGCCGCGCGCGCTCGAGCTCGCGCGCGATCTCGCGAGCTTGCCGCCGAACGCGTTCCGCTTGGCCAAGGCGCAAGCGGCGATGCCGATCCGGATCGCGTGCGCGGCGAGCGCGGAGCGCGAGGTCGAGGTGCGCGCCGATTGGGCCTCGGCGGCCACGCGTGAACGGCTCGCCCGCTATCTCGAGCAACTCACCGCGAAGAAGTGAGTCCGCGCCTCGGGAGGCGTCGCCGCAGAGCCGCGTAGAGGACCGATCATGCCGCCCACCCCGTCCTGGTTCCTGCTTCTCCTGCTCGCTCTGGCGCCCACCGCCGCGGCGCAGGGCGATCTCGCGAAGATCGCCGTGAAGGCGAAGACGCTCCTGCCGCAGCCGCGCCTGCAATCGACGCTGATCGAGCTCGAGGTGCAGAACCGCGGCGCGCTCGCGTGCGAGCCCACGCTCTTCTCCGCGCGCTGGAAGAACGCGCGCGGCGAGGTGCAGGAGCGCGCGATCGAGCGCGTCCCGCTCCCGCGCGTCGATCGCGCGGGCCGCAGCGTGCCGCCGCAGCGGAAGCTCTCGTACTGGATCTCCGTGCCGAGCGAGGAGACGCTCGAGCTCGAGGTCGCGCTGCGCGAGGCGCTGTTCCCTGCGAAGAGCCCCGCCGATCGTTCACCGGTGAACCTCGGGGCCATCCAGGAGACGCACGCCGAGCACGACGGCGTACGCGTGCAGACCTGCGCGATCGAGCTCGAGAACACGCTCGAGGTCCCCGTCGATGTGGTGTTGCGCGCGCGCTGCTCGTTCCCCCGCGACGGCGAAGCGCTGCTCACCGCTTCGCTGCGTCCGGGAGCGAAGGGTGCGTTCCCGTTCCGCGCGGAGCCGACGATGCTCGGCTGGAGCGACGACGTGCCCCAGCATGTCGGGCTGCGCGTGAGCTCGGTCGAGCTCGTCGACTGGAGCGCGCGCACCACGGCGGACGCCGCGGCCGCGAGCGAATTGCTGCTGCCGGCGTATCGCGCGTGGCTTCGCTGGGAAGCCGGGCGCCCGCCGCTCCGCGGCCGCTATCGCTACGAATCGCGCAGCGTCTACGATCCCAAGCACCTCAGCGACGAGGGCAGCTTCACCATCGACCCAAGCGGCGTGATCGCGACGAGCTCGACGCGCGGCGGCAGCTTCGCGCTGGGAGCGAGGGAGCTGGAGGATGGCCTCTACGATCTCCTCCGACCTTCGGCCGACGAGCTCGCGCGCGACAATTCACTCGTGCGTGTCACACCCGCGGAAGTGCGCCTCGATGGACCCGGACGCGATCGGCGCCTGCGGAATCCCGGAGAGCACGCGGAGGAGGGGATCGGCGCGGAGGAAGCGGCGTTGCGCATGCCGCGCCCGACCTTCCCGATGCTGCGCGTCCACGAAGGGCGGATCTGCGGGGAGCGCCACGATGGCATTCAAGAAGGCGATCCGTGGACGACGCGATCGCTAGGCGCGGGCTATGTCATCGCGGAACGCAGCTACGCCGGCGGAGCGCGCACCGAGAGCTACGCCTACGACTTGCTCGGCGACCTCCCTGTG
>JAEUHW010000268.1 GCA_016793245.1 Planctomycetota bacterium | reverse complement strand
CGCGAGCCGCGCGCGTGGGCGCAGGCACTCGCCGCCTGGGCCTCGGCACCCGCGGCGCGAGCGGAGCTCGGTGAACGCGGACGCGCACGCGTGGCCTCCGCGTTCGCGTTCGCGCACCAAGTCGAGGCCCTCGACGCGCTCTACCGGGAGCTCGCCGGGAGGCGCGCCGTCGCACCGCGATGAAGCTGCTGCACGTCATCACCGCTCTCGGCGCGGGCGGGGTCGAGCGCTTGCTGCTGGCGCTCGCGCGGGCCCGCGCCGCGGAGGGCCGATCCCCGTTCGAAGTTGCTTATCTGAAGGGCGCGGGCGAGCTGCGCGAGGAATTCGAGTCCTGCGGCGTCCGCGTGCACGCGCTGCAGGCGCCCGTGCTCTGCGCGTTGCCGGGCGCGGCGCGCCGTCTCGCTCGTCTGGTGCGCGAGCGCGAGATCGAGCTCGTCCACTCGCATCTCCTGCAAGGGGACGTCGTCGCGCGGCGCGCGCTCCGCGGAGCTCTCCCGCATCTGCGCTCGCAGCACAACGTGGAGCAGGCGCTGCAGCGCGCGAGCGTGCGTTGGACCTACCGCCGCGTTCTCGCCGGAACGACGCCGCTCGTCGTGCCGACCGAGGTCGTGCGGGAGTTCCTGGTCGAGCGCTGCGGCGAGCCGCGCGATCACGTGCACGTCGTGCCGTACGGTATCGCGCCGGTGCGTGCCGAGGACGAAGTGCGCTGGCGGCGCGAGCGCGCGGCGCGGCGTGAATCATGGGGGCTGCGCGAGGGGGAGCGCGCCGCACTCGTGCTCGCGCGCCTTTCACCGCAGAAGGGACAGCGCGCGCTGCTCCGCGCGCTGCGCGAGCTGCCGCCCGAGCCGGGCTGGATCTGGATCCTGGTCGGCGCGGCGAATCGCAAGAGCGAGCTCGAGGCCTTGGCGCGCGAGCTCGCGGGACATCCTTGGCGCGCGCAGGTGCGCCTCGTCGGCCGGAGCCCCGAGCCCGAGCTCTGCGTGCGCAGCGCGGATGCGCTCTGTGTCCCTTCGCTCTGGGAGGGCTTCGGCCTCTCGGCGCTGGAAGGGCTGCAAGCGGGGACGCCCGTGATCGCCCACGATCTGCCGGTGCTGCGCGAGGTGCTCGATTCGTGCGCGCGCTTCGTCGCTCCCCTCGATGCGCGAGGGTGGATCGCGGCGCTGCGCGAGATCGCGGCCGCGGATCCGCGCTGCGCCGAACGCGTGCGCTCGGGACGCGCGCGCGCCGCCGAACACTTCGCGCTCGCGCGCCTAAGCGAGCGCTGGGAACATCTCTACGCCGTCTTGCGCTGCGGCCAGCACCTCGACTCATGACCAGCACTCCGTCGTTCCCGCACCCGGGTTTCCTCACCTCCGAGGAGCCGCCGCTCCGCGGCGCGCTTAAGGTCGAGCCCGAGGACTTCGCCGTGGAGGAGATCCCGGCCTATCCGGCCAGCGGAGAGGGGACGCATCTCTATCTCTCGATCGAGAAGCGCGGGCTCACGACGCGCGATGCGATCCGCGCGCTCGCGCGCGAGCTCGGCCGCAGCGAACGCGACTTCGGCTATGCCGGCCTGAAGGACGCGCGCGCCGTGACGCGTCAGCGCGTCTCGATCGAGCACGTCGAGCCCGAGCGCATCGCGGGCTTCGAGACGAGCGGGCTGCGCGTGCTCGGCGTCGAGCGCCACGGCAACAAGCTGAAGCCGGGGCATCTCCGCGGCAATCGCTTCGAGATCCTGCTGCGCGGCGCCGATCCGAGCGAGCTCGAGCGCGCGCGGCGCATCCTCGGCTTGCTCGCGGAGCGCGGCGTGCCGAACGCCTTCGGCGCGCAGCGCTTCGGGCGCTCCGGCATCGGGCATCTCCTCGGGAGGGCGCTGCTCCTCGGCGATGCGGCGTCGTTCGCGCAGCTCTGGCTCACCACGGCGGCTCCCACCGACGACGAAGCGAGCGTTCTGGCGCGCGAGCGCTGCGCGGCCGGTGCGTACGGCGAAGTCCTGGCCGAGCTGCCCCGCGGGTGGCGCGAGGAGCGACCGCTGCTGGAAGGGCTCGCCGCCGGGCTCGATCCCTCCAGAGCGATCCGGCGTCTGGATCTCTCGCTGCTCCGCTTCTTCGTCTCGGCGTGGCAGGCGGCGCTCTTCCAGCGCGTGCTCGCACGGCGGCTCACGAGCTGCGACGTGGTGCGCGCGGGCGACATCGCCTTCCTGCATCGCAACGGGGCCTGCTTCCTCGTCGAGGACGAGCTCGCCGAGGCGCCCCGCGCGGCGGCGTTCGAGATCAGCCCCTCGGGCCCGCTCTTCGGCACAGCTCTGCTCCGCGCGCAGCGCGAGAGCGGCGCGCTGGAGGACGCGGTGCTGGCGGAGGACGGTTTCGACGCCGAGCGGCTCGCCTCCGCGGGGAAGCTCGCGCCCAGCGGCGAACGTCGCGCGCTGCGCTTTGCCCTCGGAGAACCGCGCGTCGAAGCCGATCCGGAGGGGCTGCGCTTCCGCTTCGCGCTGGCGCCGGGCTGCTACGCGACGACCGTGCTCGGCGAGCTGACGAAGGACGCTCTCGGTCGAGCGCTCGCGCTGCCCGAGAGCGAGTGACCCCACTTCGGCGGGCCCAGCGGAAAACTGTTCCCTCGGCGCGGGCCGCCGCGCGCGCGATACTCGCGGAGACGAGTTCCTGCGTCCGGAGCGTCCGCGTGCTCGAGACCGAAGAACAGCGAGAGACGGCGCTTGCCGCCGCAGCCCCCTCCGCCCTCCCGGTGGCGCTGTCGCCGCACGGCCCGGCGGGCGAGGGCTCCGCCGCGGGCGCCGCGGTGAGCGGAGACGCGCCGCGCCGCGACGGGCCGGATCGGCGCAAGCGCCCGACGCCGATGTTCTCCCGCTACACCTTCATCGGCGGCCGGAGGAAGGAAGCGCGCCGCGAAGGCGAGCGCGAAGGGGCGTTCGTCGACGTGTACGGACCGGGCATCCTCTTGCTCGTGCTCTTCGTCGTCGGGCTGAACATCTTCGATTCCTTCTTCACGCTGGTCTATCTCCAGCGCGGCGGCCTCGAAGCCAATCCGATCGTGCAGGTGCTCCTCGACCAGGGCATGGGCACCTTCGTCCTGGTGAAGAACCTGGTGATCGGCTTCGCGCTCTGCATGCTCTGCGTCTGCAAGAACTTCTCCTATGCGCGCCTCGGCCTGCAGATCGCGATCTGGGTGTACTCGCTCCTGGCCGTGTACCACATCTTCCTCTACAGCCTGGATATGTTCTGAGCGCCGCTCGCGGCGAGGAATGCGCTTCGAGTAGACTCGGCCCCGGGTTGGTGGACGGGCGGTGAACGACGCGGTCCGCACATGCGGCTCGCGTTTCCCTCCAGCGCACCGGTGCAGGTGATCGAGCACGACCGAAGTCGAACGGAGCGCGCCGGCGAGCCGCGCGTCCGCATGCCGCGAGCTAGAACGGCGCGAGCCGAGACGGCGCGAGCCCGGCTTGGGACCGCTATCCTCTCCGGGCTCGTCGTGGCCGGTGGTCTCTCCGCGTGCCGAACCGGACCGCCCGCCGCCGAGGACCTGCGGGCCCGGCCGCCCGCGCCCTACAAGGCGCTCCTCGTCTTCTCGGCGAAGAGCGTGGAGATGGAGCGTTCGCTCTCGGAGTTCTGGCAGCGCCTGGCTGGGCTCCTGCAGTGGTACGGCACCTTCGCCGACCTGGACTGGATCGAAGCCCATCGCGTCCGCGAGCGCGCGCAGAGCGAGCGCATCGACGAAGGGACCTTGCTGCGCCGCCTGGCGGCATCGCGTGGTTTCGATCGCGTGATCTTCGTCTGGCTCGACGCCGGGGTGATCGAGGACCTAGGACCGAACTGGAACGCGGTGCCGAGCGGCCTCTCCTGGCTCGCGCTCGGAGTGCCGGGCTTCTTCTTCGGCGATCGCTCCTATGGCGGCGCCTTCGTCGTCGGCACCGACGTGATGGCCGCGGACGGCAACCTCCAGCGCCCGCAGCTCGAACCCGTGGAGCTCCCCGAGCTGCGCTTGAACTTCCTCGAGCGCGGCTTCACGCCGTGGTGCATCGTGGTGCCGCCGTTCTTGCTCGAAGGCGACACCGAGGATTGGATCCCGATCGCGCGCAGCACCGCGGAGGACCATCTCGTGCGCACGCTCGTCGCGCGTTGGAAACGACCGACGCTCGGGCCGGACGACGTGCGCTTCCGCTTCGAGCCGGGCGGCTCCGATGCGCGCACCGAGACGGCGCTGCTGACCTTCAGCGTGGAGAGCGAAGAAGAGCTGGAGCGCGTGGAGCTCCTCGTGAATGGTGCTACGCTCGGGCAGTGGGGGCGCGTCGGCCTCTCGCGTCGCCGCACCGAGCTGCCCGGCGGCGGGCTCTCGTATCGCTTCGAGTTCCAGGTGCCTCTGGAGAGCGGCGAAGCCCTCGTGCGCGTGCTCGCGAGCACACCGAAGCTCGTGCGCACCGGAACGCATCTGCTGCGCCGAGGAACGCGCTCGTGAGCCTCGCGAGAACCGTCCCTAGCGCGAGATCCGGCGCCATCGCGAGATCCGTCGCCATCGCGTGCTCCCGTGCGCTGCTCGCCGCAGCGCTGCTCTGCCTCTCCGCGTGCGGCGGCGGCGCGGTCGCGGTGATCTTCGGCGCGAGCAGCAGCGGTGGCGGAGGTGGCGGGAACGGAGGGGGCGGCAACAACGGCGTGGTGAAGGGGAAGCCCTTCGTCATGGAGGCGACGCTGCCGAGCGGCGGCGCGCTGCGCGCTTCGATCCCGCTGCGCTTCCTGCTCGCCGATCCGCGCGGCCGCCTCGTCGATGTCCGCTTGCGCTACTCGCTCGACGGCGGGGCGAGCTTCCCCTTCGAGCCGACGCTGGATCCGCTCTCGGGCCCGACCACCGGCCTCGCCGCGACGCGCGAGGGCACGTGGCACGAGGTGCTCTGGGACAGCGTCGCCGATCTGCCGGGAGAGCGCCGCGGCGACTTGCGCGTGCGCGTGACGCCTCTCGACGATGGGTTGCCGGTCGGACCGAACTCGGCCGAGACGCCGGTCTTCGCGATCGACAACAGCGCCGCGCCGCTCGTGCAATTCCTCTCCGCGCGCTCGGCGAACGGCAGCGCCGCGCTGCACGGCAGCGTCGAGCTCGAAGTCGCGCTCGAAGACGCCGAGCAGGACCCCGTGGATCTCGAGCTGCGCGCGAGCCAGGACGGCGGGAGCTTCGCGCCGCTCGATGGCATCGCGGAGAATCTGCGCGCCTTGGCCACCGGTCCGCTGGGCAGCCCGATCGTCCATCGCTTCACCTGGAGCACGGCGATCGACGTGCCCGGCAAGTCCACCGTGATGCTGCGCGCGGAGGCGTTCGACACGCAGAGCTCCGCGCCCTCCGATCTCGGACCGTTCGACGTCGACAACACGACCGCCGAGATCCTGGACTTCGCCGTCGATCCGAGCACGCTCTACGACGTGGTCGATGTCGCCTATCGGTTGCGCGACGATGGCTCCGATCTCCTGGACGTGGAGCTCCTCTACTCCATCGACGGCAGCGATCCCGAGCGCGTGGCGACGCTCGCGGCCGGGCGCGCCGCCGAGCCCGCGACGGGGCAGAGCTCTTCGCCGCTCGGCGAGCCGCATGACTTCCCTTGGGACGCCGCGCTCGATCTCGGCGTCGGCGTGCGCACGAGCTCGCTGCGCCTGCGCTTGCGCGCGCGCGATCCGCGGACGGGGATCTCCATCGTGTCCGCGGCGACGGGACCGCACGCCTACGATGGAACGCGCGTGGCGACCAGCGCGGGCGCACCCCTTCCTGCTCCCGCGCTGCCGGGCGCGCTCGCGCGCGATCTCGATGGCACGCTGCTCTTCGTCGACGCGAGCGGCGGCAGCGGACAGCGCATCCTGCGCTTCGATCTCGCGAGCGGCGCGACGAGCGTCGTCGCCGGAGGCGGCGGCGATCCCGGCGAGAACGTCCCGGCGCTCGCGGCCCGCATCGAGCCCCGTTCGCTCGCCGTCGGCTCCGATGGCGATGTGTGGTTCTTGGACGGGGTGCGCGTGCGGCGCGTGCGGGGCACGCGCGGCGGCGATCCGCGCGTCGAGACCTATGCCGGAGGCGGCAGCTCCACGGCCGACGACGTCGATCGCCTGCAGGCAGCGCTCGATCCGCGCGGCCTCGCGATCCAGGACGGGGGAGCGGTGATCGTGGCCGATCTCGCGAGCGGTCCGCGCCTCCGGCGCATCGACCCCACGAGCTCGCGCATCGCGACACTGGAGCTCATGGATCTGAACGGCCAACCCGTCGTGCTCGCGGATCTCGGCGAAGTCGAGGTCGATGCCCTGGGCAGCCTCTACTTCAGCGAACCTCTCGGTCATCGCGTCTGGTTCCGCGACAACGTCGCGGTCGCGAATCGCACCTTCCCGATCGCGGGCACCGGCCAGTCCGGCTTCTCGGGGGACGGCGGGCCGGCGACGGCGGCCGAGCTCGACGAGCCCTTCGAGATCGCGCTCGACTCCGTCGGCCGCGTGCTCGTCCACGACCGCCGGAACTTCCGCGTGCGGCGGATCGCGAGCGGCTCGATCGCGACGATCCTCGGCGGAGGCCCCTCGAGCGCGGATCGCGTGAGGGGCACCGATCTCGAGCTCGCGCTGCGCGGGCTCGCGGCGCGCGGCACGCGCGGGGCCTTCGTCGCGCACGGCGTCGGGAGCTCGGCGCGACTCTCGGAGTGGAGCGATCAGGACGGCATCCTGCGAGCGCGGCTCGGCGCGGCAGGGCCCTCCGCCGTCGGTGAGGAGCTCTTCCTCGCACCGCTCGCCGCGCCGACCGAGATCCTCGCGCTCGAGCGCGAGGTCGCTTATGCGATCGAGGACGAACGGCGCATCGTGAAGCTCGATCGCGCCCTCGGCACGGTGGAGCTCGTCGCGGGCTCGGGAGCGCTCGACGCGGCGGGGGACGGCGGCCCGGCGGTGAGCGCGGGCATGAACCCGGTGGCCCTCGCGCACGACGGTCAGACGAGCCTCTACGCGGCGGATCGACTCAATGACCGCGTGAGGAGGATCGACCTCGTCACGGGGATCATCGAGAGCGTGCCGATCGCGCTCGACCCGCTGAACCATCCGCCGCCGCTCGACGCGTTGCTCCAGCCGAGCTCGGTCGCGGTCGACGCGGCAGGCGATCTCTACGTCTGCGACACCGCGCAGCACCGCATCGTGAAAGCGACCGCCGGCACCTTCGCCGCGGAGGTCATCGCCGGCGACGGGACACCGGGACTCTCCGGAGATCGCGGCCCCGCGGTCTCCGCGCGCCTCGATACACCGCGCGGAGTCTTCCTCGACCAAGCGGGCAACGTGTACGTGCTCGATCAAGGGCGCTCGGGCTCCGATGCGATGCGCGTGCGGCGGATCGAAGTGCAGAGCGGTCGCATCGATACCGTCGCCGGTGGTGGCGCGCTCGATCCGGATGGCGTGCCCGCATCGCAGGCGCGCTTGCGCCGCATCGCCGGCGGCGTCTCCGCGGGCGGCGCCTTGCTGCTCGCGACGCACGGCGTCGGCGACGTCGACGGCTTCGAGCCGTTGCTCGTCGTGCGCGTCGACTTGACCCGCGATCTCGCGACGCGCGACGCCGGTGTGCTCGATCCCGCGCTCGGCATCGACGCGGACGGCGTGCTCGCCCGCGACGTGCTCCTGCGCTCCGTCGGCCGGCTCGCCATCGGCGTCGATGGCGAGGTCCTCCTCAGCGAACCCGCGCGCGGAACGCTCCGCCGCTACGTCCCCGAACCCCTACAGCCTTTCCGCGGCTCCGACGATGCTGCCGTCTCGACGGAGCCGATCGCCGCCGAACCTCGATGAGCTCCCACCCGATCGCCCTCGCCGACCCCGCCGCCGACCACGCCTCTCTCGCGAGCGAGATCGAGAGCGCGGTGCTGCAAGTCCTCCGCTCCGGTCGCTACGTGCTCGGTCCCGAGCACGACGCCTTCGAGCAAGAGCTCGCCTTGAAGCTCGGGACGCCGCACGGCTTCGCTGTCTCGAACGGCTCCGATGCGCTGCTGCTGCCGCTGATGGCGCTCGACCTCGAGCCCGGCGACGAGGTCATCACCACGCCGTTCACCTTCTTCGCGACGGGCGGTGCGGTGCATCGCGTCGGCGCGAAGCCGGTCTTCGTCGACATCGATCCCGAGACGTGGAACCTCGATCCCGCGCGCGTCGCGGAGCGCATCGGCGCGCGCACGCGCGTCGTGATGCCGGTGCATCTCTACGGCAAGCCCGCGCCGCTCACGGCGCTGGAGGCGCTGTGCACGCGCCACGACCTCTGCCTCATCGAGGACGCGGCCCAAGCGATCCTCTCCCAGGTCGACGGGCGGAGCTGCGGCACGGTCGGCCGTTTCGGCGGCTACTCGTTCTTCCCCTCGAAGAACCTGGGTGCTGCGGGCGAAGGCGGCTACATCGCCGTCCGCGAAGCCGACGACGCCGCGCGCATCAAGGCGCTGCGCACGCACGGCGAGACACAGCGCTACCACCATCGCTACGTCGGCGGGAACTTCCGCATGCACGCGCTGCAGGCGGCGATCCTGCGCGTGAAGCTGCGCCAGCTCGAGGGTTGGAACGAGCGCCGTCGCCAGAACGCGAAGCGCTATCTCGAGCTCCTGCGCGGTGCTGGTCTCGATGCGCGCGTGCAGCTCCCGCGCTGGGAGTGCAACGAGGTCTGGAACGTGCACCAGTTCACGATCGAGGTCGATCGGCGCGACGAGGTGCAGAAGAAGCTCGCCGAGAAGGGGATCGCGACCGGGGTCTACTACCCGGTGCCGCTGCACCTGCAGGAGTGCTTCGCGTACTTGGGCTACAAGAAGGGCGACCTGCCGCACGCGGAGCGCGCTGCCGCGCGGGTGCTCTCGCTGCCGGTCGGTCCGCACGTGAGCGCCGCCGATCAGGAGCGCGTCGTGCGCGAGCTCGCCGCGGTCCTCGATCACGTGCGCGCCGGCGAGCTGGTCTAGCGCGCGGCCGCGCGCGCACGCCGTGTGCGGCATCGCCGGAGTGTGGCGGCGCGATCGCGCGCGCGAGGTCGCGGCTCGCGAGCTGGAGCCCATGCTCGCCGCGCTGCGCTGGCGCGGCGGCGACGGCGAGCGCGTCCTCGCGGGGCGCGGCTTCGGCTGCGCCATCGCGCGCCTCGCGCTGCAGGACCCGCGCCCCGAGGCGCTGCCGCCGTTCCGGCGCGGGAGCTGGACGCTCGTCGCGAACGGCGAGCTCTGGGATCACGAGCGCGAGCGCGCGCGCTTCGAACGCGCGGGACAGGTCTTCGCGACGCAGAGCGATCAAGAGGTGCTCGCGGCGCTCATCGCCGAGGATCTCCCGCTCGCGCCGCGCGCGCGTGGCATGTACGCGCTCGCGGGCTACGACGCCGAGCGGCATCGGCTGATCCTGGAGCGCGATCCCTGGGGCCAGAAGCCGCTCTTCTTCGCCAAGCTGGCGGACGGCGTCGCCTTCGCCTCGACCTTGCCCGCGCTGCTCGCGCATCCCGAGGTCTCGCGTGAGCTCGATCTCGTCTCGCTCGCCGATGCGCTGAGCTACGGCTACCTGCCGGGGTTGGCCACGCCGTATCGCGCGATCGAGCGCGTGCCGCCGGGAGCGCGCGTCGTCTTCGATGCCGCGCATCCCGAGGGGGTGAGCGCGCGTTTCGAAGCGGAGCCTGGCGGTAGGACGGAGCAGCTCGCCGAGCGCTTCGCGAGCGCGGTGCGGAGTCAGCTCGTCGCCGATCGCGAGCGCGCGCTCTTCCTCTCCGGCGGGATCGACTCCGCGTTGGTCGCCGCTGCGGCGCGCGATGCAGGCGAACGCTGGAGCTGCGCGCTCACCGTTCACTTCGACGACGGCAGCGACGAGCGCGAGCTGGCGCACGCGACGGCGCGCGCGCTCGGCCTCGATCTGCAGGAGGTCGCGATCGACGAGCGCGTGCTCGCGGAGCTGCCGCGTCTGACGCAGCTCGCCGGCGAGCCGCTCGGCGATGCCTCGCTGCTGTCGCTGCACATGCTCGCGCGCGCGGCTCGCGAACGCGGAGCCGCGATTGCGTTCGGCGGCGACGGCGCGGACGAGTGGTTCTTCGGCTACGACCGCTATCGCGCGTGGAGCGCGCCGCTCGCGAGGGGCGGCGCCGAGAACCTAGCGCGCGAAGGCGATGCACCGGAAGGCGCGCGCGGGCTCGCGCGCTTCGCTCGCCTGCTCGCGCAGCGCCGCGCGAGTTACCCGGGGCTGCTCCGCAAGGTCGGCGGACGGATGCTGCGCGCGCTGCTCCGCGACGACGCGGTGTATGCGGCGTGGTGCGAGCGGCAGCGCGCGCTGGAAGCCGAGCTGCCGCTCGAGCGCGGATCCGCCGCGAACGCCGCGCGCTTCGATCGGCGCTTCTATCTGCCGAACGGCCCGCTCGCGAAGGGCGACCTAGCCTGCCACGCGGCGGGCGTCGAGCTGCGCGCTCCGTTCCTCGATCTCCGCGTGTGCGCCGCAGCACCACTCACCCCGGGGCCATGGTGGCGCCGCGGCAAGCGGGAGCTCCGCGCGCTCGCCCGCTCCCTCGGCCTGCCGCCCCGCGTCGTCCGAGCGAAGAAGCGCGGGTTCCGCACGCCGCTAGGCACCTGGATCCAGCGTTCCGGAGGCGCGGCGAGACTCTTGGCACCGCATCGTTCCGCTCTGGAGCACCTCTTCGCCTGGCCGCCCATCGCGCGCTGGATTGCCGAGCACGACGCCGGCCGCGCCGACCACTCGACCCGCCTCTACCACACCCTAGCCTGCGCCCACTTCCTCACCCTCCACTATACAGAAAAGGTGCCAGGCACCTCTTCTGTACAGTGGGGGACGTAGGCTAGCGGTCATGCCGCAACTCGTGCGCATCATCACGCGGATGAACCTCGGCGGACCCGCGCGCCAGATCGAGGCGCTGACGCCGCGGCTGCGCGAGCTCGGGTTCGCGACGACGATCCTCTGCGGTCCGCCGATCGAGC
>JAEUHW010000265.1 GCA_016793245.1 Planctomycetota bacterium | reverse complement strand
CCCACCGCTCCTCCCAGCGTGCGAGTGGTCCGAAGTACGCGAACCCCATCGCAGCGAGAGGGATGGCAATGCACAGGACGCCTCCACAGAACCACCGCAGGAAGGCTTGGCGCACGGCGCGGAGCTCGGGCTCGTCTTGCGATGTCATGAGGGGAGTTCTCGCGGGCATCCTTCCGGAGGTCGCGCCTGAGGATACGTAGGATCGGATTCGAGCCAGGGGATCGAGGCGCGATGATCCTACGAGCCTCGGGTTCCCGTCACTGGAGGATGCGGGTGCTCTGGATCCTCGCGCTCGTCGTGGCCTTGCAGATCGGGCTGCCGCTGCTCCTCTGGCTCGATCGCGATGCGCAGCTCTTCCTGCGGTCGCCAAAGCCGCGCGCCGGAGGGCGCGCCGCCGTCGTCGAGAGGTCGGCTGGCCAGCCCGTCGTCGATGTCGCGCGCGCGCGGGTGAGGAGGCCCATGCTGCTGTTCCGCATGGTTCGCGATCCGGGTCGAGACCTCGAGCTGCTTCCTGCGTGCATGAAGTGCGCGGCTGAGAGGTTGAGTTGCTGTGCGCGTGCCGAGCCGAGGATGGCGGCGGCGCCGTTCTCCGCTCAAGGCACGCGCGTCAAACGCCGCGACTCGGAGCCGACGAGCGAAGCACCCCGCACGGGGTCCAAGCGCCGCACGCGCCAGACCACCGTGCGTCCCTCGGGGAAGAGTGCCGACCACGCTTCCGCGGGGATCGCGAAGCGATCGCCTTCAAGCTCGAGCGCGAGATCTTCGAAGGTGCGCACCAAGCGGCGTGAGCGGGCGGGATACGAGGCCCAACGCGACCGTCAGCGCCAGATGATGTCGCCTTCGACGTTCGTGAGCCTCGACTGCGTCGGGAGCTGCATGATCAGCGCTTGAGCGTAGACCCAGATCCCGAAGAGCTCTCGTTGGTGCGGGACTTGGAGCTCGAGGGAAGCGACTCCTGCGGGCTGTGGAATCGAGATCGGCGGTAAGGCGAAGGCGAAGGCTGGATCGAGTCCGAGGACTCCGAGCGAGGGCAAGGGAATCTGGGTCGTCACGGCGCCGAGGATCGGCAGCGCGAAATCGGCTTGGCGCGATGGCCCGTAGCGAGCATAGAAGTCGAGCCGAAACGGCCTGCGGAGAGATGGCGTGAACGGCGAGCTGACCTGCCTGAGGAGATTCAGGAGCACCTTCGGTCGACCGCTCGCGTACAGAAGATCTGCATCGCCGTCTCGATCGACATCCGCCGCAGTGACTGAGAGCGCGTACACACGGTCGGAGGTCGGTAAACGCGTCGACGAGACATCGACGAATCGACCGGTGGTGTCGTTGAGGAACAAGCTCTCACTTCCCTGGCCGCCGCAAGTGGCGAGGTCGGGGAAGCCGTCCTCGTCGACGTCCGCGAAGGCTGCCCCGAAGGTCGTGGTGCTGATCGCGGGAAAGCCGCTCGCGGTGTCGATGGCGAAGAAGCCTGCACCGTTGTTCTTGTACAGGAAGCACTGCTGAGCCCAGTTCCCGCCCAGGAAGAGGTCTAGATCGCCGTCGAGCTCTACGTCGGCCAATGCGACGGAAGTGGTGTTCGCCGATATCGCGGGGAGACGCGCCGCTGTGACGTCCGTGAACACTCCCGTTCCGTCGTTGAGGTTGAGCCGGCTCTGACCTTCGTTCCCCGTGATCAAGTCCGCGTCGCCATCGCGATCGACATCAGTGAACACGATCGCGTTGGTCCGGTCCGTATCTACCGGCAAGTGCGTCGCGCTGATCTCCGCGAATCGTCCTTGGCCGTCGTTGCGGAAGAGGCGGTTCCGCCGAGGCGGCGAGGCCGGAAGGGGCTTCGCGCCTAACGCCAGATCCGGATCTCCGTCCCCGTCGATGTCGGCGAGTGCGACCGAAGTACAATCTTCGATGACGAGCGGCAGGTGGGTCGCGGTGGCGTCCCTGAAACGGCCCGTCCCATCGTTCAGGAAGAGGCGCTGCTCCGTTTGCACGTTCGGAATTCCGCCGAGCGGCGGGTAGACATATCCGAACACGAGATCGAAATCGCCGTCGCCATCGAGGTCCGCAGACCCTACGGTGCCAGCCCCCGGCAGACGGAGCTGGAGATGCGTCGTCGTCACGTCGGTGAAGCCGCCGACGCCATCTCCGAGGAACAATCGATGCCCGCTGTCGCTCGATGTCGCGACGGCGAGATCCAGTCTCCCGTCGCCGTCGAAATCTCGTGCCGCGATCGCATTCGCGAAGTATCCATCGGCCCAGCGCGGCGCGTTCGCGTCCAGGAATCGCCCGCGGCCGTCGTTCAGGAAGAGGTGATTCTGCTGCCCTTCGCCCTGGTGGGCCGTGCCTAGCGCTAGATCGAGATCCCCGTCCGCGTCGACATCGCCGATCGCGATCGCGCGCGTATGTCCCGCCGTTGCAGGCATCCGTCCCACCGAGACATCCGCGAATCTGCCGGTGCCGTCGTTGGCGTACAGCCGATTCGGCTCGTTCCCTGTGTAGAGCAGATGCCCGATGACGAGGTCCGCATCGCCGTCGCCGTCGAGATCGCCGAGAGCGAGATCGAGGTCGTCGCCGGAGTCGACGGGCAAGTGCGTGGCGGTGACGTCGGTGAAGAAGCCGGTGCCGTTGTTCAGCGCGAGGCGCTCTTGCCCGGAATTGCACACCAGGAGATCGAGATCTCCGTCGCGATCGACGTCTCCGAGCTCGATCGAGTTGGTCGCGTCCGTGTCGGCGGGGAGCTGCGCGGCCGTGACGTCGAAGAAGCGCCCGCTGCCGTCGTTGCGGTAGAGGAGATCTTGTCCGTGATTGCCCAAGACGAGGTCGAGATCGCTGTCGCCATCGATGTCGCCCAAGGCTAGCGCCTTCGTCGCGTGAGCTGCAGCAGGCACACGCCCGAGAGTGTCGTTGCTGAAGCGGCCTGAGCCGTCGTTGCGGAGGAGCAAGCTCTGGCTCCCGTCGATCGCGATCACGAGATCGAGATCGAGATCGCCGTCCACATCCCCGAGCACGAGGGCCGTCGTCGCTCCGCTCTCGAGGGGCATGTGGGTCGAGGTCGCATTGGCGAACCGCCCTCTCCCGTCATTCAAGTACAGTCGATCCTGCCGGACGTTGCCGAGGACGAGGTCTAGATCGCCGTCGCGATCGACGTCTGCTGCGGCAAGAGCCTGAGTGCCGTCCCACGGACTCGCGGGCAGGGGAAACGGCGACGGGTCGAAGCGACCGGAACCGTCGTTCAGGTACAAGCGCTCCGCGTTGTAGTCGAAGACGTTCCCGACGATCGCGTCCAGGTCTCCGTCGCCGTCGATGTCGGCGAGCAGGGTGGCGTAGGTCTCATCGGAGCGTGAAGGTAATCCGCGCGGACGGAGGGTCGAGAACTGCACCTGCGCGGTCGACGCACCTGCCGAGAGAAGGGTCGCGAAGAGGATTGCTACCCTCCGCGCGAGTTTCGAGGTCGAGGATAGAGATGACGTCAGGGGCATGGGCCAGCGGACAGGTTCGGGAGCTTGGGACGCAACGGAGCATATTCCGAAGCTGCTCGGTGTGGATACCAGCGAGATAGCGAGCTGGTTGCGCAGGGCAACACCCGCATCCCACGGGGCGGGATAGAGGCCCAGCGGGATAGACGCTCAGCCACCCCTGGAGCGCGAAGCTCCGATCCGCTCTGCGAATTGCTGCATCCCGCCGCGCCCGAGCGGTGATTCTTGTGGCAGCATGAACTCCGAAGCCCTCGAAGACTCTTGGCGCCAACACGCAGCCGGCGTGCGCCAGCTCTTGCGCGACTTGCTCGGCGACCCACACGCGGCCGACGACGTCGTGCAGGAGACCTGGCTCACGGCTCTGCGGCGTCAGCCGCGCGCAGGATGGAGCTGGCCGGCCTGGCTCCGCGGCATCGCCGTTCATCGCGCTCGCTACGTCGTTCGTTCCGAACGGCGGCGCAAGGCGCATGAGACGAAGCTGCATCGGCCCAGCGCCGCCGAGGAAGTCCCTCCGCTCGAGCGCTTCGAGCAGATCGAGCTCGTGGTGGAAGCGCTGCGGCAGCTCTCGCCGCGGAACCGCGAGATCGTCCTGCTGCGCTACTACGAAGACCTCACTCCGACAGCCATCTCCGAGCGGCTCTCGTTGCCGCTCGCGACGGTGAAGTCGCGCCTGCAACGCTCCCTCGTGGAGCTCCGGCGGCGCCTCGAGGGCCGGGCGTTCCCCGCGTGGTTCTGGTTGGGAGGCGTATCGATGTCGTTCCAGTCGAAGTCGGCGCTGGTCGCCGCATTGCTCGTGATCGGGTCGCTGACCGCAGTCGCGTGGTTCGCGGAGCCGTGGCTCGCACGGGAGGCACTCGAAGCGGGAAGCCTCACGGTCGTCGCCGATCGCGCGCAGGGACACGCCTCGACGAGCGCCGGCGCGAAGGCGACGCGCGTCGATCCCGAATCGCAGCCGCCGGACCCTTCGAGCGTTCTCGTGTCCCGCACGGACGAGTCCGACATCCGCGTTCAACTCGTCGAGCGGGACACGCAACGACCGGTGCCCGGCGCCGAGGTGTTCCTCTTCGATGATCGCAAGCTCCTCGATGATCCGACGGCGCTGTACCGGCGGGGCTTCTTGCTCGAGGACGACTTGGATCGGCACCAGTCCTCTCTCGTGAAGCGGCTCGTCTCCGACGCGCAAGGCGAGGTGCGCATCCCACCGTCGATCGAGTGGGCTCGAATCGGGGCCAGACATGGAGAGCTCTGGGGCCAGACGGGCCTCAGCCCATACGCTTCGAATCCCGTACGCCTGGAGATGGAGGTCGACCGCAGCGTCCGCGTTCGTGTCGTGGATGCTGCGGGCGTCCCCCGCGCCGGAGTTGCGGTCGGTGTGCGCAGCGATCCATCTCATTCGTTTGGCGGCTTCTATTTTCATGGCACTACCGGCCCGGACGGCATCTACGAGTTCCGCCATCTCCAGCGCGAACCGCTGCTGTGGAGCGGCAGAGGCACGTACGGCGTCTCGTTTGCGTTCCCGCTACAGGACCCGCCGTTCGTGAAGCTCGATCCCGAAGCCGCGGCCCGGACCGAGGTTGAGCTCGAGCTCCCGCCCACCGCATGCGTGCAGCTAGAGCTTCTCGGCGAAGACGAGCAGCCGCTGCGCTCGCCTGCCTTCGTCGGCCTCTCCTTCGAACCTACCCAGATCATGTTGGAGAACGAGATCTGGATGGCGCGGACCCTATCCACGCAGGGGCTGACGCGCTTTGAGAACTGCGGCTTGGGCCTCGCCCTCACGGCGCATCTCTTCGTACCGGGCCGCGAGTTCTGCACGGGAGTGCTCGAGTTCGAAGGACCGACGCGCGCAGGAGAGATCCTTCGCGTCTCGATGAGGGTCGGACCGCGGTACCCGGCTCTCGTCGGAACGCTCGTCGACGAGAATGACGCGCCGATTCGGAACTTGGTGCTGAGGGCCTATCGCACTCCCTTGGGGATGGGCAATGCCCCTGGTGACGGCGAAGCCTTGGAACTGCGAGACGACGGTCGCTTCCGCCACGCGCTGGATCCAGTGCTCCTCGCCCGTGGCATGGACGGGATCGAGCTCATCTCGTCGCAGCGCGCGGACGGAACGGATCCGCAGCGCATGTGGCTTGCGCAGGTCCCTCTGCCGGAAGGGGCTTCCGAGCCCGGCGATCACGACATCGGCAAGATCGTGCTGCGCTCCACACCACCTCTAGCCGCGGGTGTCATCGTCGATGGCGCCGGTGCACCGCTCCCCGCCCAGCTCTTCGTCGAGCGCCTCTGGACCGACCTGGAGCGCGACGAGTGGCGCGAGCAGTCCGGCTGCATGATCTCGATCGTGCAGAGGAATGGCGAGTTCTCGCTCTACGGGAACTGCGCCGCGGGTGAACTCCGCTTGCGCGCTGAGCGCAGAGGCTTCCTGCAAGCAGATCCCGTTCCGTTCGCGCGGGGCGAATCGGGACTGCGCCTCGTGCTGCAAACCGCGCCGTCGATCGAGGGCTCGGTCCTGCTCGACGCCGGAGTTCCGCACGGGGCACTGCAAGTCCGGCTCAGCGGAACGGCCGTGCCGCCGCCGGCGCGCTCGTTGCTCGCGACGCTGGACGGCGCCGGTCGCTTCGGCTTTCGCGACCTGCGCGCAGGCAGCGCATCGCTGCGGATCTGCCTCCCTCTGGAGCATCCTTCGCAGATCCCGCCCGACTCCGCGAATGTGACGCGCATCGACGGCCTCGAGCTGCGGGCCGGCGCTGCCTGCGCCGACGCGCGCCTGCAGGAGATCGACCTGCGGGGTCTGTTGCGGAGTGTGAAGCTGCGCGTCCTCGACGAGGCCGGCATTCCGCTCGCGAGCGCGACGATCGCGCATCGCGGGAGCGGCCGCATGAAAGACCCCTGGTTTCGTTCGACGACCGCGTCGGACGGCACCGCCGCGCTGCTCTCGACGTCACTCCCCATCGATGTCCACGCTGGCAAGCCAGGTTATCGGATGCTCGAGGTTCCGCAGATCGACGGCGACCAAGAGCTGCGCCTGCTCCGCGGCATCGCAGTGACGATCGAGATCGCGGGCGTCCATGCGAATGCGCTCGACGGCGCGGAGCTGATGCTCACCGTCCATGGCGCAGAGCAGCCGGTATTCACACCCGGCACGGCCGTCGAAGAGATGCAGCGCCTTGCGGCGACCCAGCGCAATACCCTCGGACTTCCGGAGCCCATCATCATGGGCGTGCCTGCCCCAAGCGATATCGTTCTGCCCGGACCGGGCGAGTACACCGCCGAGGTTCGGCTGCGGAGGCGCGGCGAGCGCGGCGGGTTCCTCACGATCGTCGCCAGGAATTCGTTCGTCGTAGGAGAGGAGGCGGAGGCTTCGGCGAAGGTGCGGGTCGAGGTCTCGGCGGAGAAGCTGCGGAATGCGATACGAGGACCGGGCTAGAGCACGTGCGCCGCACGTCCGCAACACCCTGGCGGCGATCTTCGCACTCGGCCAAGCACCGCTTACGGCACACGGCAGGCGCTGGTGGCGACGGGTGGGCGGTCCGGACCGGCATCGCAGGCGGCGGGGAGGGGTTCTTCTTCGAACGCCGCATTGGCTTCGGAACAGCGTGGGATGGGACCAAACCCCAATCACAGTCTGGGTCGCTCATCCCCACTGCTCTAGCGCTTGGAGTGGACCGGCAAGATGCCCGCCGAGATCGAACGAGTGCACCTCCTGCCCGACGGATTCCTGCTCCAAACGACGCCGCGCACCGTCGCCGCAAAGCTGGCGAACGACGAGAGCAAGGGGCGCCTGGACGTCGAGGCCATCGTCGCCGCGCACGTGCACGCCTTCGATCTCCGAGGCATCGAGTCGAAGGAAGGCGAGGAACTCCTGCGCACCAGGGCCTACGATACCTTCATCCACAGCCCGAAGTAGACATGACCAAGACTGCCCCGCTGCTCTGCCTGCTCGCCGCCTGCGCCAGCCCGCACCATCACCCCGTGCCAGAGAGCCCTCGGTGGCTGACGTACGCCGGCGGTGAGGGACCCGGCCGCGGCCGGCACATCGTTCTGATCGCCGCCGAGCAGGAGTACAGGAGCGAGCAGTCGATGCCGATGCTGGCTCGGATCCTCGCGCAGAGGCACGGTTTCGACTGCACGGTGCTGTTCTCGCTCGATGCGGACGGTCTGGTCAATCCGACGTTGAAGACGCGCGCGGAGGACCCGACCGTCGTGCACGACATTCCGGGCCTCGAGCACCTGCGCACGGCCGACCTTGCGATCTTCTTCAACCGCTTCCTCACGCTGCCCGAAGATCAGCTGCGTTACGTGATCGAGTACCTGGACTCCGGCAAGCCGATCCTTGGGATTCGCACGGCCAATCACGGATTCCTCGGCCCCTTTCCCTACGAGGTCGACGGCAAGAAGGTGCGCTTCGGCGAGGACATCCTCGGCGGAACGTTCCTGAACCACCACGGCAATTGGCACGCGGACTCCACACGCGGAATCCTCGTCGAAGAGCAACGCTCGCACCCGATCCTGATCGGCGTTGACGACATCTGGGGGCCATCGGATGTCTACCGCACGTATCCTGAAGGCACGAGCCTGCCCGCGGAATGCACCGCCCTCGTCTACGGACAACCGCTGCTCGGCCGCAAGGTCGACGATGCGCCGAATCCAGAGAAGGAACCGCTGCCTGTCGCGTGGACGAAGTCGTGGCGCACGACGAAGGGGAAGAGCGCGCGCGTCTTCCACCTGACGATGGGCAGCGGAGCGGACTTCGAGAGCGCTGGGCTGCGCCGCGTGACGATCAACGCGGCCTATTGGTGCATGGGGCTCGAGGAGTCGATCTCGCCGCTCCGCAGCGTCGAGTGCGTCGGTCCCTACGAACCGCTCGACACGGGCTTCGACTACGCCGAGCTCGGCGTCGTGCCCAAACCGCCCTCGGCCTACCGCTAGCCTTCCGTCAGCAGAGTCACGTCGGAGTCGAAGCCGTCTTCGACGGGCGACTCGCTCGCGAGGATGCGTCGGATGGATTCTGGCGTGGTGAGGAAGGCGATCATCTCGCGCCGCGCTACCCATTCATCGCAGACGAGGACATCGATGGCCTAGATACGCCGGAGCAGCTCGGCCCACCGCTCCTCCCAGCGTGCGAGTGGTCCGAAGAACGCGTACCC
The DNA here is from genome assembly GCA_016793245.1 of Planctomycetota bacterium. Classification (GTDB taxonomy): domain Bacteria; phylum Planctomycetota; class UBA1135; order UBA1135; family JADKAF01; genus JADKAF01. Next base: position 204 of record JAEUHW010000265.1, on the reverse strand, counting down.
CATCGCAGCGAGAGGGATGGCAATGCACAGGACGCCTCCACAGAACCACCGCAGGAAGGCTCGGCGCACGGCGCGGAGATCGGGCTCGTCTTGCGGTGTCATGAGGGGAGTTCTCGCGGGCATCCTTCCGGAGGTCGCGCCTGAGGATACGTAGGATCGGATTCGAGCCAGGGGATCGAGGCGCGATGATCCTACGAGCCTCGG
>JAEUHW010000258.1 GCA_016793245.1 Planctomycetota bacterium | reverse complement strand
TCGAGGATCGTCTCGTGCAGGTCGACGGTGGTGACGGGCTCGCCGCAGAGCGAGCCGGCGCGAACCACGGAGGGCCAGCGCACGATCTGCGGCACGCGGATCCCGCCCTCGTAGAGATGCCCCTTGGCTCCGCGCAGAGGCTTGTTGTCGCCGTTGTAGGAGCCGTTGTCCGAGGTGAAGACGAAGAGGGTGTTCTCGCGCAGACCCCGCGCATCCAGCGCCGCGATCAAGCGCCCGATCGCGCGGTCCAGCGCCTCGATCATCGCCCCGTAGATCGGCTCGGCGAGGTCCTCGCCGCGGCGCTGCTCGTACTTCGCGATCAGCTCCGAGGGTGCTTCGAGCGGATAGTGCACCGAGTACGTCCACCAGCAGAGGAAGAAGGGTTCTTCTCCGGCGGCGTCGACGAAGTCGATGGCCTCGGCGGCCAAGCGCTCCTCCAGGTGCTCGCCCGGGCTCTGCGCGACGAGGGTGGGATTGCGATAGGGGGCGAAGTAGCTCGCGGGACCGCCGCGGTCGAAGCCGCCGAGGTTGCGCTCGAAGCCCTGATGCTCCGGGCGCAGCTCCGTCTCGCGCAGGCCCAGGGTCTCGCGGCACGCGCTGAGGTGCCACTTGCCGAAGAAGCCCGTGCGATATCCGGCGCCCTTCAAGCGCTCGGCCAGCGTGATTCGCTCGAGCGGCAGATAGGTCAGGTTCTCCGCCTCGCGCATTCCGCGCTTCGGATGCACGAACCCAGGGCCGTTGCCCGGCGCGTGGTTCGTGATGGAGAGCCGCGCGGGGGCGAGGCCGGTCATCAAGGCCGCGCGCGTCGGCGTGCAGACAGGTGAGGCCGCATAGGCCGAGGTGAAGCGCATGCCGTCGCGTGCGAGCTGGTCGAGCACGGGTGTGTCGAGCTTCGCGTGCCCCTGGACGTGGAGGTCACGCCAGCCGAGATCATCGGCCAGGATGAGGACGACGTTCGGTCGGCTCACGGGGCTCGCGGCGGCACCGCCGACGGTCTCCTGCGTCGCTGCAGGCGAGGCCGCGAGCGCGACGAGGAGCGCGACGAGGAGGACGGCGAGGGATCGGCGCATGAGGAACTCCGGCGGGCGTCGGGAGCGCAGGACTTCGAGCGCGGCTCTCAGGGCGCGAGCACGCCGCGCGTCACGAGCCAGCGGCGGCAGAGCTCGGGCCAGGCGCTCGCGGCGTGCCCGTTCGCCAGCCCGAGGCCGTGCGCGCCTTGCTCGAAGACGTGCAGCTCGCAGGGGACCTCGTGCTCGCGCAGGGCGAGGTAGAACGCGAGGCTGTTCTGCACGGGCACGATCGTGTCCGCGCTGGTGTGCCAGAGGAAGGTCGGCGGCGTGCGGCGCGTGACCTGGCGTTCGCTCGACATCTCGAGGACGAGCGCTTCGGTCGGCTCGGGACCGAGGAGATTCCGCTGCGAGCCGAGGTGCGTGTGCTTCTGGCCGAAGGCGATGACGGGATAGCAGAGGATCGCGAAGTCCGGTCGAGAGGAGCGCCGCTCGATGGGATCGGCCGCATTCGCGACGCCATCGTCGTGGTGCACGCTCACGCTGGACGCCAGATGGCCGCCCGCGGAGAACCCGAGCACTCCGATCCGATCGGGCGCCACGTTCCATGCCGCCGCGTGATCGCGCACGTAGCGCAGCGCGCGCTGCGCATCGAGCAGGGGCTGCGGATGTCCGTAGCCCTTGCCGCGATGCCGATAGTCCAGGATCGCCGCGGTGATGCCGAGCGAGCTCGCCCAGCGGGCGATGGCATGGCCTTCGTGATCCATCGCGAGCCCGCCGTAGCCACCGCCGGGGCAGATCACGATCGCCGCGTGTGGCGCGGGAGTGCGCGCTGCGTGCGTGACCAGGAGCCGCGGTCGGTCCTTCGGCTCCGCGCCGAGGGCGCCGGGCGCGTCGCTCGGCCAGAGCAGATGGACCTCCGCCTCCACGGCGGTGAGCGCAGGCCGCGTCGCGAGGACGGGCGCGAGTGAGGACAAGGCGAGCAGCAGAAGCGGTGCGAGCATGGACGGGGGATCCTCGCGCGAGAGCTCCCGAGGGAGGCAGCGCGGGCAGCATGGCGGAAGTGATCGCCGGCGTCGAGGCAGGTCGCGCGCGGGAACGCCGCGATTGATCTCGTCTCTCGGCTCGGTACTCTTCCGCGCCGAAGCCCTCACCGAAGAGCCCCGCATGCCCGCCAAGTCGTTCGAGCCCTTCCTGCGCCCCGAGTTCGAGCTCTACCGCCCCGAGCTCCGCCGCGACGAGGCGTACAACCCGCAGCGCCTCGTCGTGCGCCGGAAGTTGAAGGCGCTCGCCGATCGCGCGAAGGCCGAGGCGAAGGAGAAGGGCGAGGAGTTCGATCTCCGCGAGTCGCTGCACAACCCGCACCCCTTCAATCACAAGTCGGTGGTCGCGCAGTGGACCTATCTCACGCGCACGGCGAAGGAGAAGAAGGTCTTCAAGACGCTCTTCGGCGAGGCGCTCGGCAAGGACGTCGATCCGGCGTACTCGAACGTCTACCTCGCGTTCGCCGTCGATCACGACGGGTTCCTGATCGCGCTGCGCATCCACCCCGAGGCGTGGTACGACGCCCTCAACTTGAAGAACAAGGTCACCGACGACGCGCAGATGAAGCGCTGGGTGGAGCTCCTGCGCGCGCTGCCGCCGGGCTATGACATCACCGTCGAGGGCTGGCGGCGCGCGTATCCGTGCGCGAGCGCGCAGCGCGACGAGCAGCGCGAGCTCTTCAAGATGTACACGCCCGGCGAGCACCGACTGATCCTGCGCCGTGCGATCCCGAAGGACGATCCGCTCGCGACTTCGGCCGAGCTCGCGGACGTGGCGCTGCAGGGCTTCCACGCGCTGATCCCGCTCTATCGCTACGCGGCGTGGTCGGAGGAGAACGCGTGGCTCAAGTTCGGCGGAGCGTAGCGCGATGAGCGAGCCGCCCGAGCCGCTCGACTACGTCGACGCGCACGTCCACTTCTGGGATCCCGCTCGCTTCCGCTACGCGTGGATGGCGGAGGCGCCCGCCCTGCAGCGCGCATTCCTGCCCCGCGATCTCTTCGCGGCCGGAGGGGATCGCGCGCCGCGTGCGGCGATCTTCGTGCAAGCCGAGTGCGTGCCCGAGCAAGCCCGCGCCGAGGCCGAATGGGTCCTCGAGCTCGCCGCCGCCGAGCCGCGCATCACCGGCCTCGTCGTGCGCGCGGCGCTGGAGCGCGGGCCCGAGCGACTCCGCGAAGAGCTAGAGCCCTTCGCGCGCGAGCCGAAGGTGCAAGGTGTTCGGCGGCTCATCCAATGGGAGAGCGAGCCCGATTTCTGCCTGCGGCGCGACTTCGTCGCCGCGACCCGTGCCCTCGCCGAGCGCGACCTCGCCTGCGATCTCTGCATCTACGCGCGCCAGCTCCCGGCGCTGATCGAGCTCGTGCGCCAGTGCCCGCAGGTGCGCTTCGTGCTCGATCACCTGGGGAAGCCCGAGGTGAAGGCCGGGAAGCTCGAGCCCTGGCGCGAGGAGCTCCGCCGCTTGGCCGGCTTCGAGAACGTGGTCTGCAAGATCAGCGGGCTCGCGACCGAGGCCGATCACGCGGCCTGGACCTCCGCGCAGCTGCGGCCCTATCTCGATCACGCGCGCGCGTGCTTCGGCGCGGAGCGCTTGGTCTTCGGCAGCGACTGGCCCGTCGCGACCTTGGCGCTCGAGTACGGGCGCTGGGTGCGCGAGGTGGAGGGGTGGTCCGCGGCGTGGAGCGCGGAGGAGCGCGCGGCGCTCTGGAGCGGCGGAGCTGCGCGGCTCTATCGCGGATCTCCGCTCTCGCGCTGAGTTGGGCTCGTCGGCGCGGGCGGCGCTGCGCTTCGCGCTCGCCCTGGACGATCCCGCTCGACGGATCTAGCCTCGGCGCTGACTCGCAGCCCGAGGTTCTGCTATGCCCTTGCCGCGCGCGTTCGCCTGCGCCTTCGCACTCCTCCTCGCCGTCGGCGCGTTCGTTCTGCTTCGCTCTTGCGACGCGAGCTGGAGCCCCGTCGAGGAGCGCGAGCTCGCGCGAACCGAAGACGAATCGATCGAGCGATCACCCTTGGTTGCGCCGCGCGAGTCGGCGACGCGCGATGTCGCCGCCGAAGAACTCTCGGGCGCCAGTGCAACGAGCGAGACGTCGAAGCCGTCCGCGGGGCGTCGCGTGGTGGGGGCTGCCGATGATCTCCTCGTCGAGGTGCGCGATCCCGTCGACCGCATCGTCAGCCACCTGAACTTCAAGCTCTTCCTTCGCCTCGTGGGAGAGCACGATCACGGCGATCGAACCTTGCACTACCTGGGCCGGAATCCGGAAGGCACGGAGGGGCCATTTCGCATTTCACGAGAGGTCATCGAGGAGAGCTTGGCTCGGGCCAAGGAGGCGCCTCGGAAGTACGCCGGTGTCGAGCGCGCAGAACTCGTCCTCGCGGTGGATGCTCCGAGCACTCCGTGCACGGAGCACGTCCTGCGCGAGGGAGAAGTTCCGAACGAGGTGATCATCCTGCGCCTCGGTCCCACCGGAAGCGTGCGCGTCGAAGTGCTCGACGGAGCAGGAACGCGCCTCGCGCGCGAGCTTCGATTCTTGCTGACGGAGCAGCGTGAGGAAGGAACCTCGAAGCAGGCGCAACCGTGGGTCTCCCACGAGCGCGCCGAAGCCGGAGTGTATCTCTTCGATCTGCTGCGCCTCGGCGCTCGCTTCGAGCTCGAAGTGCAAGACGCGAGCGGCAGGCTGCACGCGGAGAAGATCGTCTTCGACGGTCCGCGAGCCGAGGGCGAATGCGTCGCGGCGCAGGTTCGTCTGACCCGAGAAGCAGTTCTCGTCGTGGGGCGCGCGCTCGACGAGCACGGTGCACCCCTCTCTTCGCAGGACTTGAGTTTCACCGCTCACGGGCCGCGCGGCAGCGTGGGATCGTCCGCGCGGACCGACGCCGCGGGGCGCTTCGAGGTGCCCTGGAGCAATCGGCTCGCGAGCTTCTCAGGGATCGAGAGCATCGAGCTCACCCGGAACCGCGTGCGGGGCCGGGACTCGGTCGCGGAGCGCGTGCGCGTCGTGCTTCCGCCGCTGCCCGAGACGGGCTCGCTCGATCTCGGAGATCTGCGTCTCGTCGGCGAGAGCGCGCTGGAGCTCCTCGCTTCCGGGGTCGTGGTCGATGGCGCAGGGCGCCCCGTCGCAGAAGCGAATCTGCAGGTCTGGGAGGTGTGGCCGCCGAAGCAAGAAGGACCGTGGGACGAGTGGCGCATGCTGAACGACGAGTTCTTCGCCGCCGACCAGGAGGGCCGCTTCGAGCTGCGCTCGAGGCACCGCGTGCGTGCCTTGCGCATCGCTCCTCAGGCCGTGGGCTACGTGCCGGAGAAGGGCCTGACGGTCGATCCGGGAGCGACGGGCCTCCGCCTCGTGCTGCGCCGCGGCGCTTCGCTGGTCGGAAGCGTCCAGCTCCCCACCGCACTGCGCTTCGATCAGGTCTCGGTGCTCCCTCACGACGGCACGCGCTACCGCGAGACGGCGAGGCTCGACGCCGAAGGGCGCTTTCGCACGAGCGCGTTGAAGCCTGGGATCTACCGCTTCGACGTGATCTCCCAGGGGCGCGTCCTCGCCTCCGTCGCGGATGTTCCGCTCGTGGAAGGTGAAGAGAGCCGCGCCGATTCGCTCGATCCGCTCGATCTGCGGGAGGCGCTGCGTCTCTGGAAGCTGCGCGTGCTCGATGGATCTGGTGAGCCGCTCGCGGGACACCGATGCTTCGCGGCGGACGGCCGCGTCGAGCGATCGATGGCCCACGGGCAGAGCGATCGCGCGGGCCGACTCGAGTTCTGGACCGCGCGCGACGACGAGGCGCTGACCTTGGTCGCCGCGGACTTCCTGGCGCAGGATGTGCTCTGGAAGGAAGGGGAGCAGGAGCTGCGCTTTGCGTCGGCCTCGCCGCATCGCTTCCGCGTGAGCGGGTGCGCGGAGCTCGCGGAGGAGTTTCGCCTCGCCGTCTCGCTGCGTGCGCCTACGGGAGACTCGATGGATCCGCGCGTCGCCGCGAGCGCTTCGGCCGTTGGTCGCCAGACGAACGTGCGCGAGGGCGAGATCTTAGAGCGCGTGATCGCCGTCCCGGGGCGCTACGAGCACCGCTGGCTCTTGCGGTCGATGCTGAACGAGCAGTGGATCGAGTTCTCGACGGAAGGGATCCAGCTCGGGCTCGAGCCGCCGGCGGAACCCATCGTCATCGCGCCGCCGCGCGCGGAGCTCGAGCGCGCGATCGCCGAGCTCCGCCGGCGGAAGGTGCGGTAGATCCGCCGCGTCGCTCTCCTCGACTCCGCCGGCGCGAGCTCCGTGAGAACTTCGTTCAAGGCGTTGATTGCTCGGCGGCGAAACCCGCCGCGCAGAGCCGCGCATAAGCACCCTTCCGCGCGAGCAGCTCTTCGTGCGTGCCGCGCTCCACGATCGCGCCGCGCTCCATCACGCAGATGAGATCGGCGTGCTGCACCGTGCTCAGCCGATGCGCGATGACGAAGCAGGTTCGATCGCGGCGCAGGCGTTCGAGCGCCTCCTGGATCAGCCGTTCGGTCTCGTTGTCGACGGCGCTCGTCGCCTCGTCGAGCAAGAGCAGCGCGGGATCGGCGAGCAGCGCGCGCGCGATGGAGAGGCGCTGGCGTTCGCCGCCGCTGAGACCGCGGCCGCGCTCGCCGCAGCGCGCGTCGAGGCCGCCGGGTAAGCGCGCGACGAAGCTCTCGGCGTTCGCCGCGCGCAGCGCGGCCCAGAGCTGCTCGTCGCTCGCGTCCGCGCGCGCGAGGAGCAGGTTCTCGCGGAGCGTGACATCGAAGAGGAAGGGCTCCTGCGCGACGTAGCCGATGCGCTCGCGGAGCCAGCGCTTGTCGAGCTCCTGGAGCGGACGGCCGTCGAGGGTGATCGCGCCGCGCGTGGGCTCGTAGAAGCGCGCGAGGAGCTGGAGCAGCGTGCTCTTGCCCGAGCCCGTGCGGCCGACGAGCGCCACGGTCTGTCCCGGCAGCGCCTCGAGGTCGATCCCTTGCAGCGCCGGCTCGCGCTCGCCGTAGGTGAAGTCGACGCCCTCGAAGCGCACGTGTCCGCGGAGCTCGTCCGGACGCACGCCGACTCCGAGCTCTTCTTCGCCTTCGAGATCGAGGATCGCGTAGACGCGTTGGCCCGAGGCGATGCCGGCGGCGAAGCGCTGCGCGAGCGGTGCGACACGGCTGATGGGCTCGTAGAGGAAGCCCCAGGAGAGGATCACCGCGCTCAAGGTGCCCAGCGTCGTTTCGCCGCTGAGGATCCACCAGGTGCCGACCGCGACGGTGAGCATGATCCCGCTCTCCGCGACGAGCGAGACGAAGGGCCAGACCAAGGCGCTCGCGCGCGTCACGCGGAAGAGCGCGCCGCGAGAGGCGGCGCTGCGCTCCTCGAAGCGCGCGAGCTGCACCTCCTCGGCCGTGTACGCCTTCACCTCGCGGATGCCGGCGATGCTGTCGTGGAATTGCGTCTGCAGCGCGGCGCTCGCTTCGCCGGCGGCCTTCCAGCGCGGCTCGGCGATGCGGCCGTAGATCCACGTAGCGAGCGCCACGAGCGGCAGGGGAGCGATGCTGAGCCAGGCGAGACCCGAATGGAGGTAGAGCAGGTAGCCGAAGACGAGGGCGAACTGCAGCAGACCGCTGAGCGCTTGATCGACGCCCTCGACGATCACGCGCTCCATCGCCGGGACGTCGCCGCCCAAGCGCGCGAGCACATCGCCGGTCTGCTGGCGATCGAACCAGCGCACCGGCAAGCGCAGGATCTTCGCGAAGAGCTCGCTGCGCAGATCGTGGACGACCCGCTGCTCGAAGCGCTGGTTCCAGATCGTGCGCAGCGTCGCGAGAATCTGGCGCAAGGCGATCGCGCCGACGCCGATGGCCGCGAGCGGGAGGATGCGCTCGGTGGCCCCGTTCGGGATCACCTCGTCCAAGAAACGCTGCGTCACCGCCGGCAGCACGAGCACCAGCGCGATGCACGCGGCGGCGAGCAGCAGCGAGCCGGCGGCGCGCAGGGGATAGCGGCGCAGGCGCGCGAGGATGCGGAGCAGGGTGCTCAAGCGGGACGCATGCTTGGCCTGGAGCGACTCATGCGCCCGACGACGCGATGGCACGCTCGATCGTGCTCTTCAGCGCACGGATCTCTGGACAGAGATTCTGCACCGCGCTCCAGCGCTTCCCGAGCTCGCGCGTCGCGCGACTTCGACCTGCACCCGGTCCCGAGATCCAGCCGCGCTGAGCCAAGAACGGGGTGGCGATGGAGTCGCTGACCTTCAAGGTGGCCCTGATGGCGGGCCAGCTCTGCTCGAGCTCAGGTGCGAAGATGGCCAGCATCCATGCTTCGATCTCTTCGGTGGCGCATGTCGCTACGAGCTTCTCCTGCAGCGCGGCAGCTCTGGCGGCGCGATCGGCGTTGCCCGATGCCGCGCCATCGCGATCGATGACCAACACGAAGAGATCGATCATGGGGTTCTCTTCGACGACCGAGCGCAATCGATCGGCAGAGGTGAGCGCATGGACCCCCGTCGGCTTCCTACGCGGGAGCACGAAGATCCGAGCCGCCTCTTTGTCCAGGTCGTCGAGGATCCTCCGGAGCACTCCCGCGCATCGAAGAAGTTGCTCTTGCCCGACGCGTTGGGGCCCACGAGCAGCGTCAGCGGCGCCAGCTCGAGTCGCACGGACTCGAAGCTCTTGAAACGCTGGATCTCGATCTCTTGCAGCATGGCGTGCTCGCTCTGGAGATTCCACCTGTCAGCGCTTCAGCGTCGGCAGCCGCTTCTTCCATTCCTCTACGAGCTGCACGAGATCGAAGACCGAGACCTCGTAGCGCGGCTCCTGATGGTCGACGATCGCGCGCAGCGCGTTCACCGCGGCTTCGCGCAGCGCGCGAGAGTCGGCGTCGAGGTAGGTCGAGATCGAGCCGATCGCGCTCTTGTCGCCGACGCTGGTCAGCACGCGCAGCGCGAAGATGCGCTCCGTCTCTTCCGTCGAGCTCTGCAGGCGAACCAGCATGGCATCGCTCAAGGCCTTGCTGCGGAGACCCTGCATCGCGCGATGAGCGGGCTCGCGCCAACGCGCCCATTCCTTCTGCAGCAGCTTCTCGAGCTCCGGCAGGCTCTCCGCGTCGCCCAGGGTGCAGCGCAGGAGCAGCAGCGTGTTGCGAACGCGCGCTTCCTTCTCCTTCTCGTAGCGCGCGCGCGCCGCGGGGAGGCTGCGCGGATCGGCCCACGCGAGCAGCCGCTCGGCGCTCCAGAAGCGCACTTCGGCGGAGGCCGCGTCGAGCTCGCGCGCGAGCAGCGGGACGAGCTGCGCGTCCGTCGCGGTGAGATCGAGCAGCGCGCGCAGGCGCGCGATCCAGTGCTCGTTCTCCTCGGGCTTCTCTCCGGCCTTGGCCAGATCCTTCAGCAAGCGAGGCGCCGCCGCCGCGCCGATCGTTGCGATCTCGGCTCGCAGCGCCTCGAAGCCTTGCTCGTCGTCGGCGGGGAGCTTCGGCAGCGCCTGCTGCACGCGATGTAGCTTCGCCGCGGCGGGGCCCTCGAGCTTGGGCCAGGCGATCGGCTTCTCTTCGATCGGCGGATCTTGCGCGCGGAGAGCGGTCAGCGGCGCCAGAGCGCAGAGCACGAGGAGCAGGAGACAGGAGAGGGAACGCATGCGAGGGCTCGCCTTCGGCGTTACTTGATCCAACGCGGCACGGCGTCCGCGTAGGCGGGGTCGAGGACTTGCACTTCCTTGCCGTTCACCGCGGCGCGTGCAGCGGCGTCGAGGTGCTCGCGCAGGGCCGGGCCGCGCAGCGGTTCCGCGGAAAGCGACGCGGCGTCTCGCAGGCGCCAGAGGCACGCGGCCGCGCGCACCCACAGGGCGCCCGCGCTCGGCGTGCTCGGGTTCGCGGGCTGCGGGCCGGTGCCCGAGGCATCGACGCGCTCGAAGACGAAGATGCCGTCGCGCGTGACGACCGGGCCGGTTTGATCGCCGACCCGCGCGAGACGAGGTCCCAACGCGGCGAGGAATGGCTGGGCGTTGCGCTTCCGCTCGAGCTGCAACTCGAAGATCTCGTCCGCATTGCCTGCGGCGGCGCTGAGCGGGTCGAGCGCGCGCACGAGCGCGGCCAAGTCGTAGCGCCCGTCGCTTCCGCGCGCGTTCTCCAGCGTGCTCGCCAAGGTCTCCAGATCGGCCACTGGCGTCGCGGCGAGGGCCAGAGCGCGCGGCAGCAGCTCGTTCATCAGCGCGCCCTCGAGCAACGGCTGCAGCGCGGTCTCGGGGTCGACCGTCGGGAGCCAGAAGTCGAGGATGCGATCGAAGTCGCCGCGGCGGATCGGCACCCCGCGCACGGCGAGCACGACCTTCTCTGCTTCCCCTGCAGGCAGCGGATCCAAGCGCTGGAGCAGCGCCGCGGTGCGCGCGTCGAACATCACCCGCGGCGTCGCCGCGCGCGGATCGACGGTCGGCTGCGGCGGATCGGAGGGAGCGCAGCCGCTCGCGAGCGCGAGCGCGAAGGCGGTGAGCACGAACGGCGGCGCGGCGTTCCCTCGCATGCTCACGCGCTCGGCTGCGGTTGATCGAATTGCTCGAGGAACGGCAGCACGCGCCGATGCAGGAAGCCGTGCGCCTTCTCGACGTTGGCGCGCAGCTCCGTCGGCGTCGGCGCGAAGTCCGCCTGCGTCGCGGCGAAGGTGGCGCCGAGCTCGATGAACAGCGAGCGCGGGTCGTTCTGGAACGACTCGACGCGGAGCTGGTAGAGGCTCGGGTCGGTCGGCGTCTGCGGATAGACCGCGCGATAGCCGAGGAGCTGCGCCGGGCGCCCGATGACGGCCAAGCGCTCGCGCGGGATCGACCACATGCCGTGGGCGAGGTACTCGCGCGCGTCGGCGAAGTGCCGCGGCTGCACGAGGGAGCGGAAGAGCACTTGCTGCGCGAGGAAGCGCTGCAGCGAGAGGTGCTCGCTCGCCAATCGGGAGAGGCCCTCCAAGCGCCGTCCGAACTCCTCGGGCGTGTTGCTGCCGAGCTCCTCGCGCACCTGGAAGCGGTCGATCAGGAACGAGACCGCCGACACCTGGCCGGGCTGCATCGTCGGGTTCGAGAGGGTCGCGCCGCCGGGGACGAGCGCGAAGTTCGCATAGTTCAGCGTCGCGTCCTGGAAGAGCGCGGCGTGCAGGCCCTGGAGCTTCCGCGCGTCGTGCTGGACCGGGGCGTGCAGGACTTCGGAGAGGATCGCGAGGGTGCGGGGATCGTAGGCCACGAGGGGGAGCGCGCTCCAAGAGGGAAAGGGGTGGGGAACATACCACGGCGGCCCAGGGCGGTTGCCTCCGGAGCCCGAGGCCGCGGTCCGTGGACCGATTTCCGGAGAAGCCGGGGAAAAGTGCTGCACCCCTCGGCCATGCTGCTCGATTCCTCCCCGGGCGAGCATCCTCGCCGGGGGGTGAAGGCCTCGGAGCTTCCGCCTGCGGCGGAGGCGCTCCGGCCTTCCTCCTCGTTCCCTTCCCCTTCTCCCAGCCGGGGCACAGAGCCCCGATCCTCCGATGCACCTCCGGAAGCTCTCCCTGACGCTCGGCCTCGCGGCGCTGGCGTTCCACTTCGGCCAAGCGCAGGAGGTCCAACCTCCCGCGGCCGGCCAAGATCTGAAGACCGTCGCCGAGAAGCTCGCCTCGATCGAGAAGCGCGCCGGCGAGGTCGCGTTCCAGGAGCCGAAGCTCTTCGTCGCGGGCAAGCAGGTCGACAAGGGCCTGATCGACCGCCAGCTCGTCTACATCTACGGCCGCCAGGTGATGGAGCTCTTGAAGCTGCGCATCCTGCTCGAGGAGGAGATCGCGCGGCAGATCGCGGGCGGCGCCGACGCCTCGCGCTTCGGCGTGCTCGACGCCGAGGTCGAGGCGAAGGTCGAGGAGACGCGCAAGCAGTTCAAGGAGCAGTACCCCGATCTCAAGTTCGAGGACGTGCTGCAGGCGCAGGGCCACACCCCGCTCTCCTTCCGGCTGAACTTCGAGGCCACGCTGAAGTTCGACAAGGTGTTCCTCCCCGACAACCCGAACGAATGGCCCGAGGTCACGAAGGCCGCGATCGAGACGCAGGGCGGCGCCGAGTTCGCCTCCAAGATGCTCGACTCGCTGAAGGAAGCGTGGAACAAGCAGACGGAGACCGGTGAAGCGACTCCTCCGAACCCGCTCTACCAGCGCATCATGCGCCAGTGGGTCGTGAAGTCGCTGGTCGACACCTCGGAGGTGAAGACCCCGATCGACGGCATCGCGCCGGAAGCCTGCCTCCAGGTGAACGAGCGCATCATCCGCACCGACGAGGTGCTGCCGATGATCGAGCCCTTCATCAAGAGCTACGAGCGCGTGCAGACCATGAAGTGGGTCGGCATGGTCGAGGCGCTCACCGCGGCGCTGCAGGCGCAGGGCAAGTACCTGACGCAGGAGCAGTACCTCGCCGCGTGGAAGGAGAAGTACGGCCAGTACGAGAACACGCCCTTCTCGCCCGAGGTGATCGCGCTCGCGTTCAAGAAGTTCCCGTCGATGGACGTGTACCGCACCTACTTCCGCCTGCAGGAGTCCTACCGCCAGATCATCGCCGGCGAGTTCGATGACGCGCATCTCCAGGCGCACGCGGAGTACGCGAAGGACTTCCTCGGCGACGGCAAGGTCGACGCGGAGGTGATCTTGGTCTCGGCGTGGAACTTCTACGCCAACGCGCCCGCCGGGCCCGACGCGTTCGAGAAGGCGCGCGTGCGCGCCGACGAGTGCTGGCGCCGCGTGCAGGCCGGCGAGGACTTCGAGAAGCTGCTCGACGAGTACTCGGGCTTCATCGATCCGCCGAAGCAGCAGAACCCGCAGGCGCCGCCCGCGCCGGAGCCGAAGAAGGGCCGCTTCGGCCCGCAGGGCAAGAACCCGCTGAAGAACTTCCTCGGCGAGACGGAGTTCAACTCCTTCCTGAACGGCTACTCCGTCGGCGACGTCATCTTCCACGAGCTCGAGAAGAGCGAGGTCGCCGGCCCGATGCTCGGACCCTACGGCTACTACATCGTGAAGGTGATGGGGCGCCAGCCGGGCTTCAAGGCGCTCGAGATCAGCGACCCGAGCAAGAAGGAGCTCGTCTCGCAGGACTATCTCAACAAGCGCTTCCTCGACTGGTCGAACGAGGTGCTCGAGAAGACGCCGATCGAGATCCGCTGATCTCGATGGCAGGCACGGCGCTCGCGCGCCGAGAACGGGGAGGGGCTTCGCGATGCGGAGTCCCTCCCCGCGTCGTCGATCGTCTGAGTCAGCGCGCGAGGACGATGCGCACCGAATCGGAGCTCGCGATGCCGAGCACGTTGGGAACGCCTGGCGCGAAGGAATAGCTCTGCCAAGCGAGCAGAGCGCCGATGAACTCGAGGCGCAGGGGAACGAGCTGCGTGTGGAAGATGCCGTGCGCGAGCGGCCCCACGAGGATGTCGTGAGGATTCAGGACGAAGCATCCCGGCGCGCCGAGCAGCGAGAGATCGAAAGGCAGGGGCAAGGGACCCCAGTGCGACGGATCGTGGCCGCGGACGTAGTAGATCGGTCCCGGCAGCGCGTTCTGGAGCAGCACGCTCATCCGGTGCGTCAGACACGGGAGACCGCGAGGGTGGATGCGCAGCGGCATACCGGCCCCACCATCGCAGCCGCTGCCGTGCTGCGAGATCACGCCGCGACACGGCGGCACCGCGAAGCTGCTGACGGCGCGTGAGAGGCCGCGCAACGCGACGAGCGCGCTCGTCGCACCGCTCGCGGGATCGATGCGGTGGAGCGCATCGCTCCCGGCGATCGCCGTCAGGAAGCTCCCGTCGACGGGATCGATCGCCAAGGCGTGGCACGGCGCGAGGAGCGCGGTCTGCACCAGCGCCGTGCGCCGCGCCGGGTCGAGGCGCACGAGCGCGGGCGGTTGGTCGCGCAGCGCGTAGAGCAGGCCCGCGGGGTGGATCGCGAGGGAGTGAAGCGGTGCGGTGCCGAAGTTCCCGAGCGAGCTCGCGACGAAGCTCGTCGCGTCGATCTGCACGAGCTCGGTGCTCCCGCGCAGCGCGAAGTACGCGGCTTGGCTCGGCGCGAAGCCGAGGCCGTTCCAAGGTCCGTTGCCGAGCGCCGCGCGCGGGATCGCGATGCCGCTCCACGGCTCGATCTCGTAGAGCTCTCCGCTCGCCTGCGACAGCGCGAGGATGCGATCGGCGGCGTCGTTCCAGGCGAGCTCGAGAGGGGAACGCCCCGCGGGGAGCGGGCCGATCGACCAAGTCGTTCCCGCGCCGAGCTCGCCTTGCAGCAGCTCGGTCGCGCCGGTCTCGAGCAGGAACGCGAAGCCGTTGCTCTGGGCGGAGGCTTCGGCGCAGAAGAAAGTCGCCGCGGCGAGTACATAGCCGATCCGAGAGTGCATCGAAGAGCTCCGATGGTTGGAGACGCCCGCGAAGGGCGATCTTAGCCCAGGATGTGTGGGCGGTATGCTCGTGCGCTGGAGGCGAAGTCGATGGCCGATACCGTGATCCTGATCTTCCCGCGCGTCGAGCCGGACCAGCCGGACCCGGAGAAGCTCCTCGGCTTCCCCCTGGCTCCGCTCGTCCTCGCGCCGCCGCTTCAGCGCGCGGGCTTCCGCGTGCGCGTGATCGACGAGAACGTGACGCCGCGGGTGCAGGACGCGCTGCAGGGGGAAGAGGCGCCGATCTACGTGGGCTTCAGCGTGATCGGCGGTTGGCAGATCCGCGCGGCGCTCGCGTTGGCGCGGAAGCTCCGTCGGCGTTGGCCGCGCGTGCCGTTCGTGTGGGGCGGATGGAGTCCGACGCTGCTCCCCGAGCTCTGGACGCAGGACGAGCTCGCGCCGTGGGTCGACGTCGTGGCGCGCGGGCGCGGCGAGGATCTCGCCGTGGCGATCGCCGAGCGCCTCCGTGCCGGCGCGAGCTTGGCCGGCTTGCCCGGGGTCGCCTGGCGCGATGCGGACGGGCGGCTGCACGCGGGGCTGGAGCCCGCTCCGCTCCGCGAGCTGGACCCCGTGCTTCCGGCTTACGAGCTCATCGAGCGCCCGCAGGCCTACATCGCGAGCCAAGGCCTCGTGAATTACTTCTCGAGCTACGGCTGTCCGCATCGCTGCGGGTTCTGCGGCATCCCCGTCGCGACGCGCACCTTCCGTCCGCGCGCGAACGAGGTCGTGATCGAGCACCTGCGCGAGCTGCGCTCTTGCGGCTTCCACACCGTGCTCTTCTTCGACGACAACTTCTTCACCTCGAAGGCGCGCGTGCTCGACCTCGCGCGGCGGATCGCCGCCGCGGAGCTCGGGCTCTCCTGGTACTGCAACGGCCGCGTCGATCAAGTGCTCGCCTTCGACGACGCGGAGCTCTCGGAGCTCGTCCGCGCGGGCCTGCGCAGCATCAACATCGGCTACGAGACCGGCGTCCAACGGGTCGCGGATGCCGCGCAGAAGGACATCCAGGTCGGTGACATCTACGAGCTCGCGGCGCGCTTCCGCCGCGTCGGGCTCCATCTCTCGTTGAACTTCATGGTCGGCTTGCCCGAGGAGACGCCGGAGGAGCTGCACGCCTCGCTGGATACCTTGCATCGCATCCACGCGCTGCAGCCGAACCTCGACGTGAGCTGGTATCTCTTCCTGCCGCCGCCGGGGACGGCGTCCTACGAGCGCCTGATCCGAGACGGCGTGCTCGCGCGTCCGCGCACGCTGCGCGAGCACATGCGCCTCGATACGCTGCATCTCGAGCTGCCGTGGTACGGTCCGCGGACGCGCCGCGACGTGCTGCGCGAGTGGCGCGGGCGCTCGAAGGCGATCGCGTGGGCTTTCTGGGTCGCGTGGGTCGCGCCGCGGCCGCCGGGCTTGCGCGGGCTCGCGTTCGATGGCTTGCGCCGGCTCTCGCGCTGGAGGCTCGCGCGGCGCGCCTTTCGTCTGCGCCTCGAGCATCGCCTGTTCACGCTGCTCTTCCGCGTGCGCACGGCCGCGCGCTTCGCCTGGTGCGCTTGGCGACGGACGCGCCTCGGCGAGGTGTTGCGGCTCCGCGCGCGCAGCAGCGCTCCCGGTCCGCGTCCGAGCTATGCGCCGCTCCGCAGTATGCACGGCAGCACCTGAGCACGCGCCGGCCGAGCGCGGTCTGGTGCGGAGCCTGAGCGAGCACGGAACGCGTTGCTCGTTGCAGCGCCAGCAAGCCGCGTGCAGCGCCGTCGGTCACCGCTCCCGCGACCAGCGGCGAGCCAGCAGCTTCGATCGCGACGCAGCCTCTCAGAGGAAGTCCACGTCGCCCAGCGCCCACGCGCAGCCTTCGCGAAGTTCCGCCAAGGTGACGCGCGCATCGAAGCAGCGCGCGGTGTGGCGCAGGGCCGTGGCATGCTCGACGAAGCCTGCGCTCCGGAAGAACGCAGC
>JAEUHW010000255.1 GCA_016793245.1 Planctomycetota bacterium | reverse complement strand
GCGCTCGGCGCGGCGCGTGCGCGCGGCATCGCGCGCGCGCTCCGCATCCTCGGCGTCGGCGAGGAGCTGCGGCAACGCCGCGCGCGCCGCGGCGAGCGATCGATCGAGAGCGGCGTGGCGCTCGATGGCCCGCTCGAGGCGTGAGTGCTCCTCGCGGAGCTGCGCGAGCGCTCGTTCGGCGTCTTCCGCGGAGGAGCGAACGCGCGCGAGCTCGTCCGTCTCCTGGCCCTTCTCCAGCGTGTAGTAGCGCCGCCGCTCGCGCTCGGCGCGCGACAACAGATCGCCGTGCACTCCGCCGTCGGCGGCCGCGGTTCCGCCGACCGCGCGATCGAGCGCCTCGCTGAGCCAGCGCCCCGCGCCGTCCTTCGGATCGAAGCGCAGCTTCTCGCCCTGTTCGATCCAGAGGGCGCGGAACAGGGCACCGTCGAGGTGCTCGTCGAGCAACTCGCGGAAGCGCTGGTGCGCTTCGTCGCCGGTGAGTTGCTCCGCTCGCGGTGCAAGCACGCGCAGCTCCGTCGCGGGCTTCCGCAGGAAGCGCTTCAAGAAGCGCAAGCGCATCGCGCCGGCCTCGAGCTCCACCTCGACCTCGGGCCCGACGTCGCGGCCCGCGGGCTGCGCGGCCTTGATCTCGTCCTTCCTGGAGCTGCTCTTCACGCTCGGATCGAAGAGCAGCCGCAGCGCCTCGACCACGGTCGATTTCCCGACTTCGTTCGGTCCGACGATCAGGTTGACGCCGGGGGCGAGCGCGAGCTCGCGCTTCGCGATGCCCTTCCAGCTCTCGATGCGCAGGGAGACGAGCTTCATCGCTCGCTCTCGCGCGCCAGGCGATGGAAGAGCACCAACGCATCGCGCGCGATGGCCGCGGCCTCGCCTTCGCCCGCCGCTTCGCCTTCGAGCGCGCGCCAGGTCTGCAGCGCGTAGCCGGAGAGAGCGAGCGCCTGCGGATCCAGCGTCTCGGGTCGCAAGCTCAGGGCTTCGGCGCGCTCGTGGCGCAGCAGCGCGGCGAAGCTAGCACGGAGGTCTTCGAGCAGCGCTTCGAGCGCCGCGGTCTCCTCGAGCGAGAGCGCGCCGCGCAAGGCCAGCTTCGCGACGCAGCGATCCTTCGCGGGGATCTCGCGCAGCACTTGTTCGAGCCCGCGCAGGTCCTCCTCCCCGGTGAGCTCGCGCTCGAGATAGCGGAAGCTCCAGGTCCCGATCGCGTGCTCTTGCACGAGCGGGTCGCCCTCGTCGCCGAGCTCGACCTCGAGCACGCGCCCGGAGGCGATCTCGTCGAAGTCCGTCGGCTCGGGAGCACCGCTGTAACGCACCGCGCCGCGCGCTCCGAGCGCCGTCGCGGAATGGCGATCACCGAGCGCCACGTAAGCGCAACGCCCGCTCGCGAGCGCAGCCTCGAGCCCGGCGAGCGAGATCGCCTCCAAGCGCTCGCGCGCCGGATCGAGCGCATCGACGATGCCGTGGCCCACGAGGATGCGGCGGATCCCGCGCTCGGGCGGCGCGGCGCGAGCCAGCGCGCGCGCGCAGAGATCCTCGGCGGGATGCTTCCCCGGCCAGGGCGCGCCCAGGAGCTCGACGCCGTCGACCTCGGGCACGCGGCGCGGGTCCTCGCCGTCGAGCACGCGCACGTGCGGCGGGCAAGCGCGGAGAAATGCCGCTTGGCGATAGATCGAGCCCGCGTCGAGCGGGTCGTGGTTGCCGGGCAGCAGATAGACCGGCACCGGGACGGTGGCGAGCTTGTCGAGGGCGCGCGCCAAGGTGCGCGCCGAGACCTGGTTCGTCTCGAAGACGTCGCCCGCGACGACGACGAACGCGGCCCCCGTGCGTCGCGCGAGCTCGCCGATCGCGGAGATCGCGTCGAGCCGCGCCGCGGCGAAGCGCTCCTGCGCTTCGCCGGCGAGGAAGCGGCGGCTCATGCCGAGCTGCCAATCCGAGCTGTGGAGGAAACGGAGCATGGCGGAGCGGGCAGAAGATCGAGCACCTCCCCGCGCCGGTCAAGCGCGCCGCGCCGGGTTGGCGTGCCGAGCGCTCTACGGTGATGATGTCCGCCCTGTCTCGAGCCGCGCCCGCCGCGCGGCAAGCCGCGCATGATCCACGCCACTCGCCGCTCCTTCCTCGCAGCTCTCGCGTTCGCGTTCGTCGCTCCGGCGCTCGGGGCGCAAGAGGCCGATCCGAGGTCGGCGCCGCGCGATCCCGCCGTCATCGCCCACGAGGTCGCGCAGCGATCCCGACTCGAAACGATCGACGGCGTCGCGGTGCTCTTCCTCAGCGGCACGGACCGCGAGCGCGGCTTCGACGAGGGCTTCCTGCTCTGCGAGGAGATGGTGCGCTTGATCGACGGCTTCTGCCTCGATCCCGCCGTCATGCCTTCGCCGCTCGCGTGGAAGATGCTGATCCGCCCGCGCGTGCTGAAGACGATGGACATCACGCCGCGTCTCCGCGAGCGCTGCGAAGGCCTGCTCGCGGGGATGCAAGCGAAGCGCGGGGGTCCCGTCGAGCCGGAGCGTCTCGGTCGCGCGCTGAACGCCGAGGACCTGATCGCCGTCTCGGCATTGCCCGACTTGATGGGCCTCCTCTGCTCTTCGTTCGTCGCATGGGATCGCTCGGTCGCGGGCGGCACGCCTCTCGTCGGCCGCAACCTCGACTACCTCACCACCGAAGCGATCTGCGCCACCGTGATGGTGAAGGTGCACGCGCGCGCCGGCGAGCGCCGCGCTTGGGTCGAGGTCGGTTGGCCCGGCGCGCTGGGTTGCCTCACCGGCTACAGCGAAGACGGCGTCTACCTCGCGATCCACGACGTGCGTCCGCGCGGCGCGAAGAAGGAAGGTCTCTTCACGCCGCGCGCCCATGGCTTCCAGGAAGTGCTGGAGACGCTCTCCCCCGGACCGGATCTGCCCGAGCGCGCGGCGGAGCTCTTGCGCTCGAAGCGCTTCATCATGGGCGCGAACGGCATGCTCGCTTGGTCCGCTCTCCCCACCGCCGAAGGCTCGCGGGGCGCTGCGGTGCTGGAGATCGACGATCGCTACGAGGTCGATCGCGGCGTCAGCGTGCGGCGCTCGGAAGAGAACTGCTACATCGCCTGCTCGAACCACCATCGCTCGCGCGCGGAGAACCCGCGCTGCCGCCGCTACGGCGCGATCTGGAGCGGACTCGGAGCGAGCGCGGAGGCGCCGCTCGACCGCGCGAAGGCCTGGGAGGTGATCTCCTCGGCCAGCGTCGCGCAGACGCTCTATCGCCTCGTGCTCGATCTGGAGCGCGGCCATCTCGAGCTCGATCGACGCGCCAGCGCGACGAGCGGCGACTGGAAGCCGCGCGCGCGGCTCGACCTCCGCGCGCTGCTCTCGCAAGCGACGCCAGCGCAGCCCGCGAAGGCCCAAGCCGAGCCGGTGGGCGCCGGCCGTTGATCAGGCGCTCGGAAGCCCCGCGCCGAATTCCTTCCGCGGTGAACCGACCTCGACGAGGTCGAGGACGTCGAGCTCTTCGCAGACGCACGGTGCCTCGAGCCACGCGCTGACCGAAGGCTGCGTGCGCCCGGCGTCTCCGCTCACGGCTTCTTTGATGTAGGTGCCGTGCTCGCTGCGGATCGCGAGCGAGAAGCGCGAGCTGCGACCGCTCGCATCGGGCTCGAGCACCTCGATGGCGCGCAGCTCGATCCAGCGCTCGCGCTCGAGGTCCGCGCGCCGATGCGCGACGCGCTCCGGAGTGCGCTGCTTCAGCACCACGCGTTGGAGGAGCCTCTCGCGCAGCGGCGCCACGTCGATCGGGTGATCGGCTCGCACGAGGAGGCCGTAGTCCTTCGCGTGCTGCTCTTCCTTCACCTCGGCGACGCGCGCTCGCTGGCACCAGCGCAGATCGAGGAGCTCGAGCCGCCCCGCGCAGCGCTCATTCACCAGGCGCGCGAGCTCCTCCAAGCTGGCCTCCGGCTCGCGCGCCTTCTCGATCTCGAAGACGAAAGGGCGCCCGCGGCCGAGCATGCGCACGTCGACGTCCTCGCGCCCCGCGCCGTGGAACTTGTGCCCGTGGCGCGGCGCGCGGAAGTGCGGCATCGCGAGGCGCGCGATGAGCTCCTGCACCGAGTCCTTGGTGAGCTTGCCGAAGCCCTCGCAGCGCGCGCAACCGCGCCCGCGGCATTCGGGGCAATGGAAGATCGTCTGCGGCAGATCCCGCACGAGCTTCCGGTAGCGACCTTCGAAGAAGATGCGCGTCGCAGCGCGCGGGGCGCCCTTCTCGGGCTCGGGAGACGACATCGGGCTCTCACGGAGGAGGGCCCGGGATCTTAGCGCTCGCTCGGCGCTCGCTCCACGAGCGACCGCTCGACTCAGGCGCCGAGGCGCTGCTTCTTCCGCTTCAAGCGCGGTACCAGGCGCCCGACCAAGCGGAAGAAGGCATCCGCGGTGAGGGGCGTCGCGAGCACCGTGTCGACACCGGACTCGCCGCGCTCCTTCTGCAGTTGCTTCGCGGTGCGCGCATCGCTCACGATGACGAACTCGACTTCCGGACCGAGCTCGCGGAACTCGCGCAGGCGCTCCATCGAAGGATCCTGCGCGGCGTTGTGCTCGAGGAAGACGCAGTCGACGGAGCCTTGGCGGATCCACTCCAGCGCCGAGGTCTCCTCGACGGCTTCGGTCTTCACGCCGCGCACGTGCTTCGTGCCGACGAGGATTTGGTCGCGGACGAGCGGATCGTCGATGACGAGCAGGATCTGCACCATGAGTTGCCGCCTCGCTGCGGATGGGCGCCTTCCGTGGGATCGGACGACGGAGACTCCGGAGTGAGCGCGCGAAGAACTTTCCCGGCCGGCGCCCTGCGCTGCGTCGGCATCGACGAGGCCGGGCTCGGCCCCATCCTGGGGCCGTTCTGCGCCGCCGCGGTGCGCTACGATCGCGCGCCGCGTGCCGCGTCCCTCCCCCCCGCGTGGAAACGCGCCTTCGAAGGCTCGAGCCGGGCCCTGCTCGTCGCCGATTCGAAGCTCGTCTTCCGCGGGCCGCGCGGCGCCGCGCGAGGCGAGGCCGCAGCCCTGGCGGCGCTGTGCTGCGGCGCACCGGAAGGTCCGCTGCTCGGCCTGGACGCTGCGGGCGCCCTGCGGCGCGCGGGGGTCGAGCCGGCGGAGCTCGCCGTCGGTGCGCCGTGGTACGCCGAGTTCGCGTCCGCGATCCCCCGCTTCTCGACCCAGGTCGAGCTCGACGCGGCGCGGGCCGAGCTCGAAGCGGGCGCGGCATCGGGAGGAGTGCGCTGGGTCGGGGCCAGCGCGCGATGCGTCCCCGAGCGCGCGTTCAACGCCGCTCTGCTGCGCTGGCAGAACAAGGCCGATGCGGCCTGGGAGGGAGTCGGTGGCCTCGTCGCGGAAGCGCTCGGCGATCCCGAACCCGAGCGCTTCGAGATCCGCATCGACCGCCAAGGCGGGCGACGCTTCTACGGCGAACGCCTGGAGGCGCTGCTGCCCGCGTGGACGCTGAACGAGGCGCGCGAAGTCGGCGGACGCTCGGAGTACCGGCTGCGCGAGCGGGCGAGCGGGCGCGAAGCG
Organism: Planctomycetota bacterium; assembly: GCA_016793245.1. Lineage (GTDB taxonomy): Bacteria > Planctomycetota > UBA1135 > UBA1135 > JADKAF01 > JADKAF01. The sequence continues at coordinate 32,305 of JAEUHW010000255.1, read as the reverse complement.
CGCGTGATCCTCGAGCCGCGCGCCGAGACCGCGAGCTTCGCCGTGGCACTGGCCTCGCTCCTCGCGAAGTACCTGCGGGAGCTCGCGATGGACTCCTTCAACGCCTGGTTCGCGCGCCTGGCCCCGGAGGTGCGGCCCACGGCGGGCTATCCGGAAGATGGTCGCCGTTGGATCGAGGAGATGTCGCCCGCGCTAAGCCTCCGAAAAATCTCCGTCGAGACCCTCGTGAGACAGCGCTAGCTCGGACGATAGCAAATGGCCCGCGGGAGCTCGCGTCGATGCGAGCCTCGCGGGCGGCGAGAGGAATTGGACGCTCCCCTGTCCGGCGCTGCGACGTTCGGCGTTCCGGGGCGAGGGGACGCCACCGCGCCGAGACCGGGCTAGACTTGGGGTCGCCGTTCCGCGGCCCCCCCGACTCGGAGCGAGCGTTCTCTCCCCTCTCGGCCGTGCACGCCGGAGTTCCTGGTTCTCGCTGCCGCTCGTGAAGGCGGCCCGGACGAACGAGCTCCGCCGCGCGACCCACGCTTCCGCGAGGAACTCCTGTCATGTCTTCGATGCAGTCCTACCAGCCGACCCAAGCCGCCGAGGCCTATGTGGCGAACGTCGTTCGTCGCCACCTTAAGGTCCAAAGCGTCGAGATGAGCTCGGCTACGGTGCGGCGCTTGCCCCGCCCGGTGGACTCGCCGGCCGCCTAGCGCGACCCCCGAGATGCGCTCCTCCGCGGACGACGTTCCGAGGCAGGAGCACGACGCGCGCGCCCTCGCGGCGAGCGCGCCCCACCGGGCCCGGCAGCGCCGGGCCTTTTCGTTTCCTGAGCGCGATGCGAGAGCCACCGGCGGCGGCGCGAACCGCGTTCAAGCTTCCTGATCGCCGACGAGCCGCAGAGGCCGGCAAGGATCGGGCGGACGCACCAGCGCGAGGACCTCCGGGTACTTCAAGGCCGAGCCGGTGTTGAAGAACACCACCCGCTCCTCGCTCCCGAGCCAGCCCTCTTCGCGCAGCCGCAACAATCCGGCCCACGCCGCGGCGCCCTCCGGGCAGAGCAAGAGTCCTTCCAGCCGCGCGACCTCGCGCAGCGCGTGCAGCATCTCGTCGTCGGAGACAGCGAGCGCCGTTCCGCCCGTGGCGCGCAGCGCGCGCAGCATGAGCCGATCGCCGAGCGGCGTCGGGACCCGCAGGCCCGCAGCCAAGGTTCGCGGCGCCGTCGGAGGAACGCCCTCCTCGCGCCCGGCGAGGAGCCCCTCGACGATCGGCGCGCAGCTCTTCATCTGCACCGCGACGAGCCGCGGTCGACGCGCGTCGATCCAGCCCAGCGCCTGCATCTCGTCGAAGGCCTTCCACATCCCGATCAAGCCGGTTCCACCTCCCGCCGGGTACACGACCACGTCGGGAAGATCGCCGAGCTCGATGCGGAGGTCGTAGCCCATCGTCTTCTTGCCTTCGAGGCGATAGGGCTCCTTCAGGGTCGAGAGATCGAAGACCCCCTCGCGCCCGGCGTAGCGCTCGCGGAGGAACCGCCCCGCGTCGCCGATCAAGCCCGGCACCTCGAAGCACTCGGTGGCGAGCGCTCGCACTTCGAGGCGATTCGCGCTCGGGCTGTCCTCGGGCATCGCGACGGCGCAGGGCAGTCCCGCGCGCGCGGCATACGCGGCGAGCGCACCACCGGCGTTCCCCGCGGTCGGAACGTAGAGCTCGCGCGCGCCGAGAGCCGCCGCCATCGTCACCGCGACGGACATCCCGCGCGCCTTGAAAGAGCCGGTCGGGTTGAACGACTCGTCCTTGCACCAACAGGCGCGGACGCCGAGGCGCCGCGCGAGGCGCTCCGTGGCGAGCATCGGCGTCTGGCCTTCGCCGAGCGTCACGGGTCCCGTGGGTCCAGGCGGCGGCAGCAGCTCCGGGAAACGCCACAGCCCGCCCGCGCGCTCGCGCCAAGGCGCGGGGCCGAGCGCGGCCTTGGCGCGTTCCAAGTCGTAGCGAGCGAGCAGCGGCCGGCCGCTCGCGGGCGAGACCGTCGCGAGCTGTCGCCAAGGAAAGGTCCGGCCCGTCTCGGAGCACTCGAGATGCAGGAGGGTGGAGCTCATGCGATCTAAAATGGCACGCGCGGGGAGCGCGCGCACCTGCCCATCCGTAGGAGCCGGCGATCCTCCCACGGACCCAACCTTCCGGCTTCCTTCGATGCGCCAACTCCTACCGCTCGCCCTGACGACCTTCGGCGTCCTCGCGCCGGCGACTCTCGCCGCGCCCCAGGATCCCGCGCCCCGCGGCAAGCTCGAGCGCCGAGACGCTCGCGCCGATTCCGGCTCGAGCCGGAGCACCGGCGGCGAGACCAAGACCTGGCGGCGCGTGGTGAAGGACGGCGAGGTGATCGAAGAGGAAGGGACCCCGCTTCCCGAGTGGGAGCGCCTGCTCGGGGACTCGTGGCGCCCCGAGACTTGCGACCCCGCGAAGCTCTTGGAGGAGCTGCGGCGCGGGCTCGAGCGCGAAGGTCTCGGCGAGCTGCCGCCCGGGTTCGGAGGGCTGCCGCCCGGCTTCGGCGAGCTGCCGAAGGGCGAGAAGAGCTCCTCGAGCTCCTCGCACACTCGCCGGGTCGTGGTCGTGAACGGCGAGACCGTCGTCGACGAGGAGCTGCGCGACGGGGTCCCGGTGCGCCCGGCGCGGGGAGCCGCGGTTCCGCCTCCCGGACTGGGCAGCCGACCTCTGCCCGGTCGTTCGGAAGCGCGAGCGGAGGCACGCGCCGACGCGCATGCCGAGGCGAGCGAGAGCTCGAGCTCCAGCGGCTCCGAGAGCTCCGATTCCTCCGGCTCCTCCTCGGGATCGTCGAAGCGCGACGCGGGTCGCTCGAAGGACCGTTCGGAGGGCTCCCGGCCGGTGCTACCCGACGGCAGCGGCCGCTTCCGCGTCGGCGAGCCGAGTCCCGCGCGGCCCTTGCCGCCGCGTTCGCCGGAGCCGAAGAGCGCTCCGTCGCGCGCGCGCACCTCGTCCCCCACCGGCGACATCCGCTAGGCTCTGCAGGCACCTACGCACCCTCACATGGCCTTGCCCTTCCGTCGCGTCCCCTCACCCGAAGTCGCCGCCGCGCCACGCATCGACTTCGAAGCGCTGAGCGACGGGGAGCTCATGCAGCTCCTCGTCCACGGCGATGATCGCGCGTTGATGCCGATCATCGATCGCTACGGCGGTCGCGTGCGCACCTACCTCGGTCACGTCACGCGCGACGGGAGCTGGGCCGACGACCTCACCCAAGAGGTGTTCGTGCGCGTCTTCGAGAGCGCCTCGACCTTCGACCCGCGCTTCGCGTTCCAGGTCTGGGTGTTCCGCATCGCGCGCAATCTCGCCGTCGATCTCCTGCGGCGCCAGTCGACGCAGCGCAAGCTGCGCGACACCTTGGAAGAGCGCGCCGCGGAGAGCGAACGCCAGTCGATCCGCAGCCGCGCGGCGAGCTCGCCGCTGCAAGGTTTGGTCGAGGTCGAGTTCGCGGAGCACTTCGAGCGCGCGCTGAAGCGCTTGCCCGAGATCTTCCGCACCGTCTTCGTCCTGCGCGAAGTCGAAGGCTTGGCCTACGAAGAGATCGCCGAAGTGGTCGATGCCAGTCCGAAGACGGTCTCGACGCGCCTCCATCGCGCGCGGCTGCAGCTCCGCAAGCTGCTTTCTCCGTACCTCGATCCGTTCCGCGAAGGACATCTGCCTTCGTCCTCCTCGTCGGAAGGCGAGGCTTCGGAGGAGCAAGAGTCATGAACGCCCCCGCGCCCTCGAATCCCTGCTCCGCCGTGCGAGACCTGGCCTCGCGCTACCTCGACGGTCGTCTGAGCGCCCCCTCCCGCGCTCGCGTTCACGCGCACCTGAAGGAGTGCGGTGACTGCTTGGAAACCTACCGCTCCCTGCAGCGCCTCTCGACGCTCGCCCGCGCGCTGCCGCGGGCCGACGTTCCGGCCGACCTCGCGCGCCGCGTGCGCCGCACGGTCTCCGAACGCCGTCAGCAGACGCTCGCCCACCTCCAGCTCGACGAAGCGCCCCTCGCCCCTGCCAAGGATCGCGCGGCGCTCCGACTGCCGTGGCGCGGCATCGCCGCCGCCGCCGTGCTCGTCGCGTCTTGCTCCGCGGCGCTCTTCGCCGGCTACAAGCTCGGCCGACAGGACGAGCGCGGCGAGACGGATCAGCTCATCGCCGACTTGCGCGAAGATCGCGATCGCTTCGCGGAGCTCGCGATCAACCAAGGCCGCGACGGTGTTCCGCCGGCGCCGCGCGCGCCCCGAGGAGATCTCGCGGATGCGCCCGAGCGCGCGCGCACGCCGCTCGTCCAGGAGATCGACCCGGGGATCCTCCAGCCCTACCGCGAGAAGGGCTTCCAACCGGAGCACTTCGTGCGCTCGGCGCATTCGCTATGGAGCGACCTGCGCAGCTTCGACCAGCTCGATCCGGAGGTGCGCCGCCCGCTGCTGTCGGCCCAGCTCTCGTGCTTCGACCTGCCGTCACAGGTCGCGATCTACGATCAGCTCGCGAGCACCGGCGCACCGCAGAGCGACGAGCTCGCGGAGGTGATCGCCTTCGTGCGCCGCCTCTCGCAGCAGCTCGAGCGCTCGACCGACGAGCTCGTCCCGAGCCGTCTGCTCGGCAGCGCCGATCCCTTCGCGGCGCTGCCCGTCTCGCTCGTCGAGGCGGTGCCGCCTTCGCGCACTCGCATCGCGGACGAGCGCATCGAGGAGATCCTCCGGGCCTCCGGCGAGACCAACCCCTCCGTGCTCGAACGCGTGCGCTCAGCCATGGCGGTGAAGCAAGCGTTCGTCGGCGGCGAGATGAACTCGGACCTGCAGAGCACGCTCATCATCCAGATCGTGCGGACCGAGCAGACCAACGTCCGTCGCGTCTTCGAGAACGGCAAGGAAGTCCGCCGCGAGGAATCGTCCACCAGCTCGACGCAGCAGGTCACGGGCGGAACCGAGCACTGAGAGGCTGAGCAGAAATCGAGCGTACAGCCTCTAAGATGCCCGCTGGCGCAGCGCCTGACGGCGCTGCAGCGATGCCCGCTGGCGCAGCGCCTGACGGCGCTGCAGCGATGCCTGCTGGCGCAGCGCCTGACGGCGCTGCAGCCCGGTCGTGAGCCATTCTTGCTCACTCTCTGCTCCAGCGGCGAGCGCGCCTCCGCCAGGCCGGACAACAGGTCCGACCCACGACCTGCCGACCTAGGGAGCGTGGCGCGAACAGGCCCCGGCCCCTCGCCGCGCGATCCGCTCACGGCGGGCGCTCGGAGACGGGCATCGCGGCGCCTATACTCCGCGCCTTGGCTCCGCCGGTGCGGAGCTCCAGGAGGAGTCGGTGCGGATCGCGATTCTGGGCGGCGGGGTCTCGGGCCTCGCCTTGGGGCACTACCTGGCGGCGGACGGGCGAACGGAGTTCGCGATCTTCGAAGCCGCGCCGGTGCCGGGTGGGCTCTGCCGCTCGAAGCAGCGCGACGGCTTCACCTACGATCTCGCGGGCGGGCACATCCTGTTCTCGAAGGACCGCGAGGTCTGGGAGCTCATGCGCTCGATGTGCGCCGACGTCGGCGGCGCCGTGCGCAGCGAACGGCGCACCGCGATCCGCTGGCACGACCAGTGGGTGAAGTACCCGTTCGAGAACGGGATCGGCGACTTGCCTCCGCAGGCGCGCTTCGAGTGCCTCGCGGGCTATCTGCGCGCGGTCGAGCAGCGGAAGCAGAACGGCGCGGCGCCGCGGCGCTTCGACGAGTGGGTGCGCTGGCGCTTCGGCGACGGCATCGCGCAACACTTCATGGATCCCTACAACGAGAAGATCTGGTGCTATCCACTGCGCGAGATCTCCTCGGGCTGGGTCGCGGGTCGCGTCCCCGACGCGCCGATCGAGGACATCATCAAGGCCGCGTGTCAGGTCTCGACCGAGGGCTACACGCACCAAGCCGTGTTCGATTACCCCGCGCACGGCGGGTTCCAGGCGATCACCGACGGCTTCGCTGCTCGCTGCGGTGAGCGGCTGCGGCTCTCGACGCCGGTGCAACGCGTCGAGCGCGCGGGCGACGGCTTCCTCGTGAATGGCGAGCGCTTCGATCGCGTGGTGAACACGATGCCGCTGCAGCGGCTGATCGACGTCGTGCCTGCGCTACCCGAGGACGCGAAGCAGGCGGTGCGCTCGCTGCGCTGGCTCGGCCTCTCGTCGATCCTGATCGCGCTGAAGCGCGCGCAGCTCGAGCCGCGCTCCTGGATCTACCTGCCCTTCGCCGATCAGGGACCCGCGAATCGGGTCACCTACTTCTCGAACTACGCGCCCTCCAACGCTCCGCAGGGCTGCTCTTCGCTGATGGCGGAGATCACCTTCCCGAAGGAAGAGGCGCCGCGGAACGACGCGCAGATCGTGGACGAGCTCCTGCGCGGCTTGGAACGCGCCGGGATCCTCCGCCGCGAGGAAGTGCTCTTCACCGACGTCACCACGCAGCCCTACGCGTACGTGGTGTTCGATCACGACTTCGACCGCCATCGCGACCGCGCGCTCGCGGCCATCGAAGGCCTCGGCCTCGAGACTTTCGGGCGCTTCGGTCGCTTCGAGTACCTGAACTCGGACCAGTGCGTGGAGCGCGCTCGCAACATGGCGCAGAAGCTGCTCGCGCGACTCGGCGAACGCGCCGGGAGCTGAGCGCGTGGCCAGCGACTCGAGAGACGGCGCCGCGTTTCGTCCGCGCGTCTCGATCTGCATCCCCACGCTGAACGGCGGGACGGAGTTCCTGGGCGTGCTCGCGAAGATCGCGCGCCAGGACTACACGCCGCGCGCCGAGCTCGTCGTGATCGACAGCGGCAGCACCGACGGCACGGCGGAGGCCGCGGAGCGCGCCGGCGCGAAGATGCTGCGCATCGACAAGCGCCAGTTCAATCACGGCAAGGCGCGGAACCTCGCGATCGCCGCTTCCAGCGGAGAGATCCTCGCGCTGCTCACGCAGGACGCCGAGCCGCAGGACGAGCACTGGCTCGCGGCCCTCGTCTCCGCGTTCCAGGATCCGCGCGTCGCCGGTGCCTACGCGCGGCAAGTCCCGCGCCCCGATTGTTCGCCGCTCATCAAGTGGCGGCTCGAGCAATGGAACGCGGGCCGCACGCAACGCGCGGTGCAGGAGCTCGCCTCGCGCGAAGAGTACGAGCGCTTGGCCCCGCTGGAGCGCCTCGCGCGCTGTGCCTTCGACGACGTCTCTTCCGCGGTGCGCCGCAGCGCGTGGGAGCGCTTCCCCTTCGAGGAGCGGAAGTTCGGCGAGGACGTGGCGTGGTGCAAGCGCGTGCTGCTCGCGGGCGAGCGCGTGGTCTTCGAGCCCGGCGCGGTCGTCATCCACTCGCACGAGCTCTCGACGTGGTACGAGTTCCGGCGCATCTACGCCGATCACGCGAATCTGAAAGAGCTCTTCGACGTGCACACGATCCCGACGCGCGACGGGCTCTGGCGCGCGTTCCGGCATCAGCGCGCGCTCTACCTCCGCATCCTCTCGGAGCTCGGATTGCCCTTCGGCGCTCGGCTGCGCGCGAAGGCGCAGGCGATCCCCTACGCCTTCTTCGAGAACCTCGCGCAATACCTCGGCGCGCGCTCGGCGCGCAAGCTCGCCGAGGGCTCGCGCTTCTACCGCTGGGTCGATCGCAAGCTGCGGCGCGGCGTGTGAGAACCTCGCGCGCCACCCGAGCGCGCGAGGCCCCCACCCGGATCAGAACGATCCGCTGCCGCCGTCATCGACCACGAGCGGCGGGATTCCATCGGCCGCTTCGCCCTTCGGCGGAGGCGTCGCCTCGGGCTTCGCCGCCGGCTTCTCGGCGCGCTCCGCTCCCGCACTACCCGCCGTCGGCTTCGAGCTCGGCGCGGCTTCGTCCGCCGCCGCTTCGCCCTTGCCGAAGAAGGAGCGGAACGGATTCCAGCCGAGGTCGCGGGCCCGCGGCGGCTTCGCGGCAGCGCCGAAGTCCTCGCGCTCGCCGCGACCTCCGCCGCGTCGATCGTCATCCCCGCGTCCTTCGCCGCGCGCGCCTCCGCGCGGGCCCCCACGCGAGAAACCTCCGCGCTCCCCACCGGGACCACCACGACCGCGACCGCCGCCGCCGCGACCTTCGCTGCGACCGCCGCCGAGCCCATCGCGCCGCGTCGCCGCCGCGCGCACGTTGCCCTCCGGCTCGCGCCGATCGCGGCGCTCGCCGCGCTCCTGCCGATCTCCGCGCGGCGGACGCTCTCCGCCCGCGGGGCGAGCACCCGTCTGCGGGCGCTCGCTCGAACCGCCCTCGCGCGCGTCTCCGCGCGGAGCGCGCGGCGGACGCCCTTCCTGCCCCTCGGCACGCGGCGGACGCCCTTCCCGACGCGGCGCATGCTCGCGCTGCGCGGGACGCAGCGTCAGCGCCACGCGTCCTCGTTCGCCATCGACTTGCACGACGCGCGCGCGCAGCACGTCGCCGACGTGAGCGAGATCCTGCGGATGGCGCACGAAGCGACCGCCCAGCTCCGTGATGTGAACCAGGCCGTCTTGCTCGAGACCGAGGTCGAGGAAGATGCCGAAGCTCGTCACGTTCGTGCAGACGCCCTCGATCTCCTGACCGGCCTCGAGCGCCGTTCCGGCTGCGGGGACGAATTCGGCGCGTGGCCAGCGCCGACGCGCTCGCGTGTCGCGCGCGAGATGCTCCAGCTCCCGGCGCACGTTGTCGAGGCGATCGAGCGTCGGGCCATCCGGGTTCGGCAACGTCGCGGCGATCGCCGCGAGATCGACCGAGGCGAGCGCACCGCGTTGACCGACGATCTCGGCCAGCGGGCGCCCGACGGCGTTTGCCAGAGCTTCCGCGAGCGGGCGATGCTCTTCGATCAAGTGCGTCCGATCGAGAGGATCCTCGCCGCCTTCGAGGCGCAGGAAGCCCTCGGCGTAGGCGCAAGTCGCCGCGTCGACGCCAGCGACTTCGAGCAGGTCGCGACGCCGGCGGAACCCGCCGCGCTTCTCGCGCTCCGCTGCGATCGCGCGGGCCTTCTCCGCATCGAGGCCGGGGACGTACTGCAGGAGCGCCGCCGGCGCCGTCGCGAGATCGACCCCGACCTGCGCCACCACCGTGCGCATCGTCTCCTCGAGCGCGCGCTGCAAGCGGCCCTTGCCGACCTCGGATTGCAGCGGCCCGAGTCCGAGGTGACGCCAATCGGCCTTGGCGACTTCGGCCAGCGGGTCCTGCGCTCGGCGCGCCATACCCAGCGCGGCGCGCACGGCGGGATCGAGCTGCGCATGTTCGGCGCGACCGCGCGCCGAAGCGGCATATTCACCGGCGCCCGCTTCGACCGTGATCGCCAGCGGAACGCGCGAACCCTTCTCCGCGAGCCAGCCGCGCACGGCGCGCGCGATCTTGCGCGAGGTCTCGCCGTTCCCCACCGCGATCATGCGCACGGCGTGCTGCTCGAGGTCCTTGAACAATGCCTCGCGCGAAGCCACGGCCGCGTCCTCGGTACCCGCCTGCACCGCGCCTTCGGCGACGAACGCACCCGCGGCGTCCGCGATCGCGTAGCGCCATGCGCCGCGCGCGGCGGGATCGAAGCCCAGGACGACGACGCGCCCCGCGCACGGGGCGAGCAGCAAGCTGCGCAGCGAGCGCTGGTAGCCGCGCAGGATCTCCTGCTCGCAGCGCTGCTTCATGTCCAGGCGCACGTCTTCTTCGCACGAGCCCAGGATCCAGCGCGTGAACGCCGAACGAATCGCCGTGCGCACGAGAGCGCGCACCTCGCCTTGCAGCGGCGCCGCGGGCGCCGCGGGATGCGGCGGCGCGGGAATCGCATCGACGTGGTCTTCCGCACCCGCCGGCGCGGCGCTCTCCGCTTCGGAGGGCTCATCGTTCGCGGGCTCGTCCTCCGCCGGGTGCTCTTCGGCATCGGCGCCATCGCCATCGCCAGCGGACTCCGCGGCGGCCTCGGCACCGTCCGTCGGCGGCTCGTCTCCCGGAACCTCGACTTCGTACGGCGCCTCGCGGAAACCGTCGAAGCGGCCCTCGTCGATCGGCGCCTCGGGAGCCGCGGCGTCGCCGTGCGGCATCTCTCCGTGCTCCTCGGCTTCTCGCGAGCTCTCGTCCTGCTCCGCCGCGCCATCGGCCTGCGAGGCGTCACCTTCGTTCGCGGCGCCGCGCGCGCCCTTCCGCGCACCGCGCCGACGCGGATTCGCCGCGCGCGCGCCATCGAGATAGCGCGCGTCGATCCAGGTCAGGATCTCTTCGGGGTCCATCGCGATCTCGGCGCGCAGCGCCTTCTCGCGTTCCCCGCGGCGGACGAGGAGGTAGCGATGGGGTGCCACGCGCAGCAGCGGCTCGTCGATCTGGGCGACGGCGCGATGGCGCTCGGCGCCCTTCGCGCCTTCGATCGGATGCACGCGCAAGCGGCCGCGCTTGCGCAGCACGTCGCGCACGTGCTGACGCACGTAAGGATCGTCGGCGACCCACTCGCCGATGATGTGAGCGACTCCATCCAGCACGGAGGCCGCATCGGGGAATCCGGCTTCGGGCTTCGTCGCGGCCGCCGCGCGTTCGCCGAGCTCGGTCTCGGAGACGGTCCCCGTCGCCACGGCCTCGGCCAACGGCGCGAGACCCGCGGCGAGCGCTTGGGCGCACCGCGTCTTCTTCTTGGGTCGATGCGGGCGATAGAGATCTTCGAGCTTCGCGCGATCGAAGGTCGTCTCGAGCCGCGCTCGCAACGCCGGCGTGCAGCGCCCGAGCTGCTCCAAGCTGCGGAGGATCGTCGCGCGACGTCGCTCGACCTCGACGAGCTGCTCCAGGCGCGCGGAGAGCGCGAGGATCGCGGACTCATCGAGACCGCCGGTTTCGGGGCGGCGATAGCGCGCGAGGAAGGCGGCGGGCGCGCCGTCCTCCAGGAGGGCGACGCAACGAGCGAGAGCGTCGCGGTCGTGTTTGAATTCGATCTGCAGGCGAGCGAGGACGGAAGCGGAGGCCATCGCGAGACACCTTGGCGGCGGAGACGCCACGCCGGCTCGCGCGATCGGCGGAGCGGACGGGCGGAGCGCCGCACGCGCGTTCTCGATCGCTCCACGTCTCGTGCGCTCCAAAGGCGGAGAGCGAGCGAGAGCGGCGAGCGCTCGGGGAAGAAAGCGGGCGGCGAAGAGCGACGAGGATACTCGTCGCGCCGTCGCGTCGAGAACGCTTTTCCCGCAGGAGAGCGGCTTCGCCGAGGTGGCGCCGCCTCTCGCGCGGGAGTTCGGCGCGCGCGGCGCTATTCGCCGCGCGGGTCGTCGAGCGCCATCTCGAGGCCCATCACCTTCGCGACGGCCCCGGAGCGGCTGCGGACGCCGAGCTTCTGGAAGATGCGCTTCAGGTGCCCCTTCACGGTGTACTCCGAGAGGCTGAGCTTCGAGGCGATCTCGGCGTTGCGATGGCCGCGGATCACGGCGACGAGGACATCGCCCTCGCGCGGCGTGAGGCCGAATTGGCGGCGCAGTTCCTGGATGCGGTTCGGCTGCGGAGCCGAGGGGAAGAGCACCAGGGCGGCGGGGTGGCGCCCGCGCTGGTTCGAGAGCCGGTGCACGACGCAGCTCATGCGTTCCTGGGCGAGCTGGACTTCGAGCTCGCGCACGCGCTCCTTCACCTGCGATCCGAGGAAACCGAGCACGCCGCTCTCCAGCTCGCGCGGCAGCCGCGCGTGGCCGTCGTGCGAAGTGCCGTTCTCGACGGCGGGAGCGTGCGGATTCGAATGCAGGACATCGCCCTTGCCGTCGACGCAGATGGCGCCGGCGTCGAGAGCGTCGAGCAGCGTGGTGAGCTGGCCCTCGAGCGCCGCGCGATGGTCCCGATCGCGCGCGATCGCGTCGCAGAGGGGATCGAGCAGCTCGCGCAGCGCCTCGAATTCTTCGGCGCTCCAAGCACCCTCGGCCGCCGTTCGCCAGAGCTGGAGCACGCCGTCGACGATGCGATCGGTACCCAGGTAGAGGACGATGCCGTGCACCAGGCCGCCCGGCTGGAGCAAGCGCCGATGCACCAAGCGCGACGAGAGCTCCTCGTGCGAGAGGATCGTCTCCGGGCGGAAGATGCCGGGCCCCGCGGCTCGAGCTCGGAGGAGCGGGTCGGCCGCGGCCATGGTCTCATCGTAGGCGACGGCGTCCGAGCCGGAGCCATCGAGAGCCGCGGAGCTCGCCCGCCCCATCGCGGCGGAGTCCCAGGTCTCCCAGCCGATCACGTGGCCATCGGATCCGAGGCTGGCTTGCGCCGCGAGCACGCGAACGCGCGGGAAGCGGTGTTGCATGTGCCCCACCACGTCGTGCCAGGGCACTTGAACCGCCCGATTGAGGATGCCGAGAAAGCCCAGTAGGAACTGGTCCTTCGTGCGTTGCGCCGTGACAACCATGCTCGCGCTTCCGAGGAACGAACCACCCCTGTCGATCCTCGCACCCTCGAGGGCACCCGGAACGATCCCCGCACCACCCAACCACGGGTGAAAAGGGTACTCATTCCGGTCAGCACACCGCAAGGGTCGAGCCCGAAAGGATCAAATGAAGCCCCTCCGAGGGCCTCGACGCGGGTGCCGCGATCAGGCGCGGCTCTCCTCGGGGTGGGCGCGCTCGGCGAGTTCCCACGAGTCGCGCGCTTCGGGCACGACCTCGCAGGGTGCTCGGGCTAAGCTCTGCGCTCCTCCCTCGGAACCCGAGAAGGAGCCACCTCCTTCCGTCCTACCCCATCGGGCGCGCTCCGGGCTCGCCTGACCGAACTCCGTGAAAAACTCGACCAAGGCGGAGCGCAAGCGCGCGCGCGATCTGGGCTTCAGCGTCGGCGAACTGCGACTCCTCGAGCTCATCGAAGCGATGGACGAGCGCTTGCGCTGGGCGCAGATCCTGGGCTACGCGGCCCAATACGCGCTGAAGTGGAAGGGCCTCGTCACCGACCAGGAGCTCGAGACCGTGATCCAGGCGGTCTCGGGCTCGATCGATCGCGACGCGGGTGAGAAGAAACGCCGGGAGCTCTTGGCGGCTCTCCGGCAGCGCGTGGCCGAGCGCGACGGCGAAGTCCGCGAGGCGCTCGACGAGACGAGCTGAGCCGCGCGCGAGCAGGAGCAGGCAGGAAAGCACGCGAGCCGATCCGCGCATCGCGGATCGGCTCGCCGGCTCGGTCGCTAGTCTGCGCGCTCGTTCACTTCTGCGCGGCCAGCTTCGCGAGGCGCTCTTCCATGATCTTCTGCGCCAAGCTGTCCGGCACGTTGGTGTAGCCGGTGGGCTCCATCGAGTAGCTCGCGCGGCCCTGCGTCATGCTGCGCAGCGTCGTCACGTACTGGAACATCTCGGCGATCGGCACGGTGCCCTTGATCGTGCGGATGTTCCCGCCCATCTCGATCTCGGAGATGTTCGCGCGGCGCTGGCCGAGGTCGCCGACGACGTCGCCGATGTACTCCTCGGGGACCTGCACTTCGAGCTTCATCATCGGCTCGAGCAGCGTGACGTTGCCTTCGGCGGCCAAGCGGAACGCGAGCGCGCCCGCCTGGATGAACGCCATGTCGCTCGAGTCGACGTCGTGCGCCTGGCCGTCGTAGAGCTCGGCGCGCACGTTCACGAACGGATAGCCGAGCTTCAAGCCGTGCTCCATCGACTGCTTGATGCCCTTCTGCACGCTCGAGATGAACTGGCGCGGCACCGAGCCACCGACGACGTTGTCGACGTAGTCCAGCCCTTCGGTCTCGCTGGGGCCGATCTTCATGCGCACGACGGCGAACTGACCCGAGCCACCCGACTGCTTCACGTGGCGGCCTTCGATGTCCTTCGTCTTCTTGAAGGTCTGCTTGTAGGCGACCTCCGGACGGCCGATCACGATCTTCACCTTGAAGTCGCGCTGAATGCGCGTGGTGATGATGTCGAGGTGCAGCTCGCCCATGCCCGAGATCACGAGCTCGCCGGTCTGCTGATCGGTCTGCGCGCGGAACGTCGGGTCTTCGCGCATCAGGCGCGCCAGCACTTCGCCGAGCTTGTCGCGGTCCTGGCCCGAGGCCGGCGCGATCGAGCACGAGATCACGGTCTCGGGGAACTTCATGCTCTCCAGCGCCACCGGGCTGCGCTGATCGCAGAGCGTGTCGCCGGTCACGGAGTTCTTGATGCCGATGGCCGCGACGATGTCGCCCGCGGTCGCCTCATCGATCTGCTCGCGCTTGTTCGCGTGCATGCGGATCAGGCGGCCCAGGCGCTCGGTCTTCCGCGTGCGCGGATTGACGAGCGTGTCGCCCGACTGGATCGTGCCGGAGTAGACGCGGAGGAAGGTGAGGTCGCCGTTCTGGTCCGCGACCGTCTTGAACGCGAGCAGGGTCGCCGGAGCCCCGGGATGCGTCGGGCGCTCGATCAGCTTCGTCTCGTCATCGGGGTCCTTGCCGCGAGCCGGCGGGATGTCGAGCGGGCTCGGCAGGTAGTCGAGGACCGCATCCAGGAGCATGCGGATGCCCTTCTTCTTCAGCGCGGAGCCGCAGAGCACCGGGAACACGCGGCACGCGATGGTGCCCTTGCGCAGGGCCGCGCGGATCTCGTCCGAGGAGATCGCCTCGCCGTCGACGAAGCGCTCGAGCAGCGCCTCATCGCACTCGGCGGCCGCCTCGCGCAGCGCTTCCTGCGCCATCGCGATGTCGTCCACCATGTGCTCCGGGATCGGACCTTCTTCCGACGACTGCTTGTCCGGGTCGCCGCTGAAGTAGTAGGCCTTGTTCGCGAGCAGGTCGATGACGCCGCGGAACTCCGACTCCAGGCCGATCGGGAGCTGCACCGGAACGGCGTTCGCGCCGAGGCGGCCGCGCACGGAGGCGACGGCCTTATCGAAGTTCGCGCCGACGCGGTCGAGCTTGTTGATGAAGCAGATGCGCGGGACGACGTAGCGCGCGGCCTGACGCCAGACCGTCTCCGACTGGGCCTCGACGCCGTTCACGCCGTCGAACACCGCGATCGCGCCGTCGAGCACGCGCAGGGAGCGCTCGACCTCGGCCGTGAAGTCCACGTGGCCGGGCGTGTCGATCAGGTTCATGCGATGCTCGCGCCACTCGCAGGTGGTGGCGGCGGACATGATCGTGATGCCGCGCTCGCGCTCGTCCTCGAGGAAGTCCATGGTCGCGGTGCCTTCGTGCACCTCGCCCATCTTGTGGGTCTTCCCGGTGATAAACAGGATGCGCTCGGTGACCGTGGTCTTGCCGGCATCGATGTGGGCCATGATGCCGATGTTGCGGAGTTTGCGGAACTCATCGAGCCACTTCTGGCTCGGGGCCGCGAGTTGAGCTTGGGTCGACATCGGATGTCGGCGTCCTGCGTTCGGGAGAGAGGATCGGAGACGAAAAAGCGGAGCATGCTAGCTCGCCTGCGAGGGATGTCAACCGCACCCACCCGCCCCGCGGCTCGGCGCCGCTCGCCGGTCTTTTTCCCGCTCGATCGACGCGCGACCGCCGCGCATCTCGTAAGGTAGCCGAGGCTCGGGAGTTCCACGCCACTTCCGCCCGTGCGGCTCCCTCTCTCACGACGCATGTCCAGGCCGCCCCTGCCCATCCCCGAACGCCCCGCGCGCTCGACCCGCTCGAATGCGCTCTTGCTCCTCTGGAGCCTGACCGGGGGCCTGCTGCTCGCTTCGGGATTCCTCGTCGTCAAGCGCTGGCTGGACGGCGAGGGCGACCGCGAGCCCGAGGGTTATTTCCCCATCGCGGCAGAGGAAGCGCCAGAAGCGCCCGAGCTGGCCAGCGGGACCTCCCTCGAGCGCGCTCGCGCGTTCGAGCGCCTGCTGGAGGACGCGCGGCGGAGCTCGATCGACCTAGACGGGCACTTCGCGCAGGACGTCCTGCCGCTCTACGACGAGGCGGCGCGCTACACCGAATGGCTGCTCGGCTTCGCGCAGCGCGCGAAGTCGACGCCCGGAGTCGCCGACTCACGCGCGGCCGAGGACGAGCGCAAGGACTGAGAGACGTCGAGAGACTCTCAGCCCGCCAAGGTGAAGAGCAGCACGAGCGCCGCGAGCAGGATCCACGCGACCCAGATCACCCAGCGCGGGCGCCGCGACGAGTTCTCTCCGCGCCCGGTGATCTCCCCCATCGCGGCGCGATAGTCGGCCTCGTCGAACTCAGGAAGCTCGATCGACTCGAGGAAGAGCTCTTCCTCGTCCCTCCACCCGGTCTCCGCGTCGGAGCCGCACTCGCGACAGGCGCGAGCTCGCGGTGGAACGAGTGCTCCGCAATGCGCGCACTCCGTGCTCGCCGCTCTCGCGGCAGGTCGTTTTCGTCGCGCACTCATGCCCGCAGGCTAGCCTGGATCGCGGCGGAACGGCAGTGGCGAACCCCGGGCGCCGGCTCAAGGGGTCTTGCGCTGGCGGCGGAACTGCTCGAAGTCGTCGAGCGGCGAGAACGCGGTACGCCCGTCGCCGGGCGGCGCATCCTCTTCCGAGCGCGGGATGTCGGTCGGCGTCGCGGCACTCGGGATGTTCACCGGGCGCACCGTGGGATTCGCTCTCGCGACCGGCGGCGGCGCGGTCGGCGCGGCCGCCGGCGCGGGGGCCCGACCGCCGCGCGAGAACGCCGAACGAATCTGATCCGGGCTGTTCGCCATCCCGATCGCGTCCTCGGGCAGGACCTTGCCGTCGGTGACCAGCTTGATGAGCGCGCTCTCCAAGGTCTGCATCCCGTTCTTCATGCCGGTCTGCAGGACGTTCAAGAGCTGCGGGGTCTTGCCCTCGCGGATGCAGGCGCGGACCGCGTCCGTCGCCACCATGATCTCCTGAGCGCACGCGCGTCCGCCGCCGATCTTCGGCAGCAGGGTCTGCGAGATGACGCCCTGCAGAGCCACGGAGAGCTGCGTGCGCACCTGCGCCTGCTGCTCGTGCGGGAACACGTCGATGATGCGGTCGACGGTCTGGATCGCGCTCGTCGTGTGCAGGGTTCCGAAGACGAGGTGCCCGGTCTCGGCGGCCGTGATGGCGAGGGCGATCGTCTCCAGGTCGCGCATTTCGCCGACCAGGATGATGTCCGGGTCCTCGCGCAGAGCGGAGCGCAGCGCGGCGAGGAAGCTCGGGCTGTCGGAGCCGATCTCGCGCTGGTTCACGAAGCAGCGCTTGTCGCGGTGGATGAACTCGATCGGATCCTCGAGGGTGAGGATGTGCGAGTGATCGTTGCGGTTGATGTAGTCGATCATCGCCGCGAGCGTCGTCGACTTGCCGGAGCCCGTCGGACCGGTGACCAGCACGAGTCCGCGCGGTTTGCGCGCGAGGTGCTTCAGCACCTCGGGGAAGCCCATCTCCTCCAGCAGCGGCACGTCGATCGGGATCGCGCGCATGACCGCGGCGCGCGTGCCCCGCTGATGGAAGACGTTCACGCGGAAGCGCGCGAGATCCTCCAGCTGCCGCGAGAAGTCGAGCTCCATCTTCTCCTGGAAGCGCTTCTCGAGCTCGTCGTCGAGCAGCTCGGAGATGAGCACGTGCGTCTGCTCCGCCGTGAGCGGAGGTATGCCCTCGATCGGCAGCAGCTCGCCATGCACGCGGATGCCCGGAGGACTCCCGACCTTGATGTGCAAGTCGGAGGCCTTGTGGGCCATCATCTCGTTCAGCAGATCGCGGATGCGCATCGATGCTCCCTACTCGCCGCGGCTCCGCGCTTCTGCGCGGGGCTCCCGGAGGAACATCGAAGCTCCGAGGCCTCTAGCTTGATGCCGACTCCCGCACGAAGGTGGCGAGAACTTCCACGTGGGTCGTGTGCGGGAAGAGATCGACCGCCTCGAACCGGACCAAGCGGTAGCCTCCGGCGATCAGCGCCACGGCATCCCGATGGAGCGTCTGCGGATTGCAGGAGACGTAGATCAGCCGCGCGGGGGCTCGGTCGAGCGCGGAGCGGAGGACCTCGGGCGAGAGCCCCGCGCGCGGCGGATCGACGACGAGCGCGTCGATCGGCCCCTCGATCTCCGCCAGCCGCTCCTCG
The DNA here is from genome assembly GCA_016793245.1 of Planctomycetota bacterium. Lineage (GTDB taxonomy): Bacteria > Planctomycetota > UBA1135 > UBA1135 > JADKAF01 > JADKAF01. The sequence continues at coordinate 14,407 of JAEUHW010000255.1, read as the reverse complement.
ACGCGGCCTTCCAAGATCCGCGCCGGATCCAGACCGGCCGCGCTGAAGTTCCGCCGTGCATCGCGGACGGCGGAGCGGGCGACCTCGATGGCCCAGAGCTCGCGAACGCGCGGAGCGATCCAGAGAGCCAGGCTGCCGATCCCCGCATAGGCCTCGACCACGCGACCGAGCGGCTCGTCGCCGAGCGCTTGCTCGACCAAGCGGTAGAGCTCGATCGTCGCGGGCGCGTTCACTTGATAGAAGGAGCCCATCGAGATCTCGAGATCGAGGCGTCCCAAGCGCTCGCGGAGCATCGCGCGGCCGAGCAGCGGAACGCAGCGCTCGCCGAGCAGTCGATTGCCGGGCTCGTCGTGGATCGAGCGCGCGAATCCCGCGAGGCGGACGCTCTTGCCTCGCTCGGTCGCGAGCCCCTCCGCCGCGCGCTGCGCGCGGCGCGCGAGCTCGGCCGCGCGCGGGAATTCCCCCCCGCGCGTCACCACGCCGAGCTGTAGCTCGCCGGTGCCGGTGGCCACGCGACCGTACAGCGCGCGCACGAAGCCCGAGCCGTCGCGTTCGTCGTAAGGTGCGAGCGCGAGCTCGGCGAGTGAATCGCGCAGAGCGCCGAGCGCTTGGGTGAGGCAGGGCTCCTGCAACGCGCATTCGCGGACATCCACGAGCTCGTGCGTGCCGCGCCGATAGAACCCGGCGATGACGCCGCGCGATCCTCCGTGGCGCACGGGATAGATCGCCTTGTTGCGGTAGCGCGTGATCTGCGGCGACGGCTGAACCTCGAACGCGCTCACGAGCTCCCCGGCGAGCGGCGCGAAGAGCGCGCGCAGGCTCGCCCCCTTCCGCGCGAGCTGCTCCGGATACGGCAGATCGAGCGTCTCACAGCCCCCACAGACGCCGAAGTGACGACAGCGCGGGAGGCGTTCGGAGGAGGTGGAGCTCATCGGCGCGCACGCCGCGCGAGGACGGCCTGGACCTCGTCGAAGCTCGCGCCGCGCTTCATCAAGGTGACGATGAGGTGGTAGACGAGGTCGGCCGCTTCCTCGACGAGCTGCTCGCGCTCGCCGCCCTTCGCGGCGAGCAGCACCTCGGTCGCCTCCTCGCCGATCTTGCGATAGAGCTCGTCCTCGGGCCCGCGGAGCAAGCGCTGCGTGTACGAGCTCTCGTCGCCGCGCGCGGCGCGTTCGCGCAAGCGGCGCTCCAGGACGCCCAGCGAGAAGAACGGTCGCTCTTCCGCCGTGTCCTCGAGCAGCCGCTCCTCGAAGCAAGAGCGGCGCCCGAGATGGCAGGCCGGCCCTTCGGCTTCCACGTCGAGGAGCACCGCATCTCCGTCGCAGTCGACGCGCAGGTCGATGAGGCGCAGCACCACGCCCGAGCTCTCGCCCTTCTTCCAGAGGGAACGGCGCGAGCGCGACCAGAACCACGCCACGCGCTCGCGCAGCGTGAGCTCGAGCGCCGCGCGATCCTGCCAAGCGAGCATCAGCACCTCGCCCGTGCGCACGTCGCGCGCGATCGCCGGGACCAAGCCGCGCTCGTCGAAGCGCAGGTCGGCGAGGCGCTTCGGCTCCATCGATGCATCGCTTCCCGCGCTCATGTTCCTCCTCCAGGCTCCGCCTCGAGCCGCACCGGGACACCTCGCGAGGCGAGCTCGCGCTTCACTCCCTGCACCGTCCAGGTGCCGAAGTGGAAGATCGACGCCGCGAGCACCGCATCCGCGCCGCCCTGCAGCAACACCTCGGCCATGTGCGCGGGCTCGCCGGCGCCTCCGGAAGCGATGACCGGGACTCGCAGCGCGCGCGCCGCGGCCCGGTGCAGCTCGAGGTCATAGCCGCGGCGCTGTCCGTCGCGATCCATGCTCGTCAGCAGGAACTCGCCCGCGCCCAGGAACTCGGCGCGCGCCAGCCACGCGAGCGCGTCGAGGCCCGTGCTGCGGCGGCCGCCGTGCGTCACGACCTCCCAGGCCGGTGCGCCGCCGCCGGGGACGCGGCGCACGTCCACCGCCACGACGATGCACTGCGAACCGAAGCGCGCCGCCCCCTCCGCGATGAGCGCTTCGCGCTCGACCGCGGCGGTGTTCACCGCGACCTTGTCGGCGCCCGCGCCGAGAGCGCGCGCGAAGTCCTCGCAGCTCCGCATGCCACCGCCGACGGTGAGCGGGACGAAGATGCGCTCCGCGCACCGCGCGATCGCCTCGTAGACCGCGCCGCGGCCTTCGTGCGTCGCGCTGATGTCCAGGAACACGAGCTCATCGGCGCCGGCCTCGGCGTAGCGTTGCGCCTGCTCGACCGGATCGCCGGCATCGACGAGGTCGCGGAACGAGGTGCCCTTCACGACGCGGCCGCGGTCCACGTCGAGGCACGGGATCACGCGGCGCTTCAGCAAGGCGCACCTCCTCCTCGGGCCAGGGCGAGCGCCTCCGCGAGATCGAGCCGCTCTTCGTAGAGGGCCTTGCCGACGATCGCCGCTTCGATGAGCTCGTCGCCCACCGCCGCGAGCGCGGCCACGTCCTCCAGCGAGCCGACGCCACCGGAAGCGACGACGGCTCCGCCGAAGGCACGCGCGAGGGAAGCGGTGGCGGCGACATCGGGGCGCGCGAGCGTTCCGTCGCGCTCGATCGCGGTGAACTCGAGCGCGCGGAAGCCGAGCGCGCGCAGATGCGCCGCGGCCTCGTCCACGCGCCACCCGCTGCCGGCGGTCCACCCCTCGAGCCGCACCTCGCCGTGCTTCGCGTCGCAGCTCGCGACCAGGCGCGCACCGTAGCGCGCGATCCAAGAGCGCACGAGCTCCGCTTCGCGGAAGACGATCGTCCCCACCACGGCGCGCGCGGCGCCGAGCTCGAAGACCTCCTCCAGATCGGCCAGCGTGCGCAAGCCGCCGCCGATCTCGAAGGGCACCCCTTCGCGCGCGATCGCGCGCAGTACGTCGCGATGGCGCGGTCGCCCGGCGAAGGCGCCGTCGAGGTCGACCACGTGCAGCAGCTTCGCGCCGGCGGCGGCGAAGCGCGCCGCGAGGCGCGCCGGCTCGCGCTCGTAGACGGTGCGCGTCGAGCGCTCGCCGTGCACGAGGCGCACGGCGCAGCCGTCCATCAGATCGATCGCAGGATAGAGCTCCATGGGTGCTCAGAGCTCGCGCGAGCGCAGCTCGGGCATGGACTGCGAAGGCGAGCGAAGCGGCGCCAGAAGACATCCGAGGGGTTGCGGCATCGATTCTCTTCGAGCTCCTCAGCGACGCGCCGCGAGAGGACGCAGCGCGACGAAGCGCGCGAGCAGCGAGAGCCCGACGCGCGCGGACTTCTCGGGATGGAACTGCACGCCGTGCACGTTGCCGCGCGAGACGGCCGCGGCGAACGGGACCCCGTGATGCGCGACCGCGACGACCCAAGGCGCGGTCGCGTCGAGATAGGCGTAGCCGTGCACGAAGTAGACGTGCGCACCGTCGGCGACGCCGCTCCAGAGCTCTTCGGCGCCGGCGCTCGCGAGGCGCGCGCGCTCGACATGGAGCTCGTTCCAGCCGATGTGCGGGACCTTGTGCTCGGCGTCCTCGGGCAAGCGCTCGACGCGGCCCGGCAGCAAGCCGAGGCCCGGAAGCTCGCCTTCGGCGCTGCGCTCGAAGAGGAGCTGCATGCCCAAGCAGATTCCGAGCATCTGGCGCCCCGATGCCGCGTAGCGGCGCAGCGCGGCGAGGAGCTCCTCCCCCAGGGCCGCGACGCCGGCGTCGAAGGCGCCGACTCCCGGGAGCACGAGATGCGTATGCGCCTCGAGATCGCGCGGCTCGCGGACCCAGACCGGCTCGGCGCCGACGGCGCGCAGCGCGCCCTCCACGCTGAAGAGATTCGCGCACGAGCTCGCGATCACCCCGACGCGCGGGGCAGCGACTGCGCTCACGTCGCGTCCTCGGAGAGCGCGCCCTTCGTGGAGCGCGGAGCGCTCTCGCCGGTGCGCGCGATGGCGGCGCGGAGCGCGAGGGCGAACGCCTTGAACAAGCTCTCGACCACGTGATGCGAGTTCTGTCCGTGCAGGCAATGTAGGTGCACGACCAAGCCCGCGGCGTCGGCGAGCGAGCGGAAGAAGTGCGGGACCATCTCCGCGTCGAGCCCGCCCGCTCGCGCGTGTGGGAAGCGCGCCTCGAACTCGAGATGCCGGCGCCCGCACACATCGATCACCGCGCGCGAGAGCGCCTCGTCGAGCGGCGCGTACGCGTGGCCGAAGCGCGCGATCCCCGCGCCATCGCCGAGCGCCTCGCGCAGCGCGCGACCGAGCGCGATGCCGACGTCTTCCACCGTGTGATGCTGATCGACCTCGAGATCGCCCTGCGCTTCGATCGTCAGATCTAGCCCGCCGTGGCGCGCGAGCTGATCGAGCATGTGATCGAAGAACGGGATGCCGGTCTGCAGGCGCGACGCACCGCGACCTTCGAGCAGCAGCTCCACCGTCACGCGCGTCTCGCGCGTCTTCCGCTCCACCTTCGCTCGGCGCACGTCGTTCCCGCCTCGTTCTCGGGCTGCCCACTCTATCGATCGCCTACATCACCGGCGGCCGACGTCAGCGTCGGCCGACCACGACGGTGAACTATTTCACAGCCTCGGCCAAGGCATTGAGGAACGCCTCGTTCTCCTCCGGCGTTCCGATCGTGACCCGCAGCGAACTCTTGAGCTCGTCGTAGCCGGAGACGTCGCGCACGGTGATCCCGAGGCGATGCAAGCGCCGATAGACCTTCTCGTGCTCCAGCACCTCGAAGAGCACGAAGTTCGACATCGAGGGCCGGGGCACGACGCCGGGGATCGTCGACATACGAGCGAGCACGCGCTCGCGCTCTTGGATGATTTGTTCCACGGTGCGCCTCAGCAGCTCGGGTTGGCGGAGGATGGCTCGGATGCAGTGCCGCACGAAGGGCCCCAGCGCGAAGGGCGCGCGCAGCCGATCGATCGGCGCGAGCACTTCGGGATGACCCAGGAAGCAGCCGCAGCGCACGCCTGCGAGGCCGAAGGCCTTCGAGAACGTCCGCAGCACGATCAGGTTGGGATGGCGGTCGAGCGCGCGCAGCACCGAAGACAATCCCGAGAACTCGAGATAGGCCTCGTCGACGAGCACGAGCCCGCTCACCTCGGCGACCAGCTCGAGCAGCGCCTCCGTCGGCACGGCCGTGCCGGTCGGATTGTTCGGGTTGGCCGCGAAGACGAGGGCAGCGCGATGCTCCCTCGCGGCGGCGATCATACCAGCGATATCGAGGCGCAGGTCGGGCCCGAGCCCCACCTCGACGAGCCGGTTGCCACTCGCGCGAGCCGCGCTCGCATAGAGTCCGAACGAAGGGCGAGCGGCGACCACCACGGCTCCCGGCTGGGCCACGCTCTGCGCCAACGCGCCGAGGAGGCTGTTCGATCCGGGCCCGATCAAGAGCTGCTCGGTGCGCACACCGAAGTACGCGGCGACCTCGGCGTGCAGCTCCGCGTCGCGCAGGGCGGGATAGCGATTCCAGGGCTCGGCCAGCACGCGCTCCAGGATCTCGCGCTTCAGCTCGAGCGGGAGATCGAAGGGGCTCTCGTTCTGGTTCAGCTTCACCTGGCCTTCTTGGTCCGAGAGGCCGTAGGGCTTCTGCGCGCGGATCCACGCCGGGTACACCTGCGCGACCACCTCCGCCACATCGCGTTCGCCGCCGTTCATGCGACACCTCCGCGGCCCTCGCGGCGCCCGGCGCGCGCGGAGCGCTCGTGCGCGAACAAGCCCTCGGCGCGCGCGAGACCTTCGATCCACGCGCGGTCGCGCTGCAGCGCGGAAGCGCCGTACTCGATCACCGACATGCGCCGCACGAAGTCGGCGCTGGAGAGCCCGGAGGCGAAGCGCGCGCAGCCGGCGGTCGGAAGCGTGTGCGATGGACCGGCGACGTAATCGCCCACGACCTCGGGAGTCGAGGCGCCGACGAACACCGCTCCCGCGCGCGTGATGCGCTCGGCCACCGTCGCGGCGTCGCGCACGCAGAGCTCCAGATGCTCCGGCGCCCAAGCCTCCGCGACCTGGAGCGCCTCGTCGAGCGAGCGCGCTTCCACGTGCCGCCCGTGCTCCGCGAGCGACGCGCGGGCGATCGAGCGATTCGGCTCGGGCAGCTCGGCGAGGCGCACGGCCAGGCGTTCCTCCACGCGAGGCGCGAGCGCGCTCCCACAGGTCACCAGGATCGCCGAGGCCTCTTCGTCGTGCTCCGCCTGCGCCAGGAGATCCGCGGCGACCGCATCGGGATCGGCCTCGTCGTCGGCCAGGATCAGGACCTCGGAGGGTCCGGCGATCATGTCGATGCCGACGCGATCGGCGACGAGCGCCTTCGCGGTCGCGACCCACGCGTTCCCCGGCCCGGCGATCTTGTCCACCGGCTCGAGGCTCTCGGTGCCGAACGCGAGCGCCGCGATCGCCTGCGCACCGCCGAAGATCCAGACCTCTTCGACGCCGCAGAGATGCAGCGCCGCGAGCAGGACATCGGCGACCTTGGGCTGGCCATCGGCGCCGAGGCGCGGGGGCGTCGCGACCGCGATCGACGCGACGCCGGCGCACTGCGCGGGCACCACGTTCATGATCACGCTCGACGGATAGAGCGCCTTCCCGCCGGGAACGTAGACGCCGACCCGCCGCAGCGGAACGACGCGCTGCTGCAGCCGCTCTCCCGCCGGTCCGCGCAGCTCCGTGCTCTGCGGCAGGACCGCGGTCTGGAAACGGCGCACGCGCTCGATCACGCCCTCGAGCGCGTCGAGGAGCTGCACGTCGATCCGCTCCGCGGCGCGCGCGAGCACGTCGCGCGAGAGTCGGAGATCGGCGAGACGTGCGCAACGCGTGCCTTCGATGCGCGCGATCTCGGCGAGCAGCGCCGCGTCGCCGCCGCGCTGCACGCGCTCGAGGATCTCCTGAACCGCGCGGCGGCGTTCCGGATCGAGCGGCGCGACGCGGCGCTGGCGCGCGAGCACCAGCGCGCGAGCCACGTCGACGCGGCGGAGCAGCCCTTCGGCAGCGGAGCTCATGCGATCCCCACACGCAGAGCGCCTTCGAGCGCGCGCGCGAAGGCGCGCAGGGCCGCATGCTCGAGCGCCCAACGCGCGCGATTCGCGATGAGTCTCGCGGTCGAGCGCTGCACCTCGTCCACCACCGCCAAGCCGTGCGCCTCGAGCGTGCTGCCCGTCTCGACGATGTCGAGCACGTACGGCGCGAGGCCGAGCTCGGGCGCGAGCTCGATCGAGCCCGAGAGACGCACGATCTCGACGGGCACGCCGCGGCGGGCGAAGTAAGCGCGCGCGATCTCCGGGTACTTCGTGGCGACGCGCAGAGCGCCCTCGGCGCTCGGCCGCGGCGGCGCCGCGGCTCGATCGCGCGGCGCGGCCAGGACGAGCCGGCAGGCCCCGAGGCCTAGGTCCAGGAGCTCCAGGACGTCGGGAGAGCTCTCGCGCAGCACGTCCTCACCCACGATGCCGACGTCGGCGATGCCGTAGCTCACGTACGTGGGTACGTCGGGGCTCTTCGCGAGGAAGACCTCGAGACGCTGCTCGGGATCGCGGGCCGAGAGCCTGCGGCCGGCGGGCGCTTCGACCGCGTAGCCGGCTCGACGCAAGAGCTCCAGCGAGCCATCGGCCATCCGGCCCTTCGCCAACGCGCAGCGGATCAATTCGATCTCTCCATGGGGAGGTTCGCGGCGCGAGGGAGCTCGCGCCGGAGCCCCTTATTCGAAGCGATGCTTCAACGCGGAGGCGATCGCGTCGGGATCGATGCAATCCTGGTCTGCGTAGTCGATCGCCAGCTTCTGTGCGTCCGTGATCGACAGCGTGCAGATGGTCTCGCGGAAGACGCGCGCGGCGATCGGGGAGATCGAGAACTCGCGCACTCCGCAGCCGAGGAAGAGCGGCAGATTCTCGGGGCGCGAGGCGACCTCGCCGAACAGCACGAGCCGCTTGTCCTGTCCGCTCGCCACTTGCGCGACCTTCGTGATCGCGCGCAGCACGCTCGGATGCAGATGGGCGAAGTAGGAGCGCAGGTTCTTGTTCTTGCGATCCGCCGCGAGCAGGTACTGGATGAAGTTGTCGACGCCGATCGCGAGGAAGTCGACCTCGTCGATCAGGCGCCGCACCCCGAGGAACGCGGCCGGGATCTCGAGCACGACGCCGCCCTCCAGCTTCGGCGCGTGCGGGATGCCTCGCTTCCGCAAGTCCTCGCGCTCCTCGCGCACGAGATCGCGCACGAGGCGCACGTCGCCGACGTCGAGCACGAAGGGGATCAACAGGCGCACGGCGCGCTGATGCGCGGCGCGCAGGATCGCGCGAAGCTGCAGACGCAGCAGATCGCGGCGCTGCGCCAGCGCGCGGATCGAACGGAGTCCGAGCGCCGGATTGGGCTCGCGCTCCCCACCGTGCAGGAGATCGGGCCGCACGTCGCTCTGCAGATCGAGCAGACGGAAGGTCACCGGCTTCCCCTGCGCGCGCTCCGCGGCGGAGATGTAGTGCTTCGTCAGGTCTTCTTCGTCCGGCGCTTCGCGATCGACGAGGAAGAGCAGCTCCGTGCGGTACATGCCGACGCCGGAGAGCCCGCCGCGCATCGCGCGCTCGACGTCGTTCAGGTTGCCGCAGGTGCCGCTGATCTCGACCGCGGTGCCGTCCCGGGTCTCCATCGGCAGGCGCACCCATTCCTCGTCCGGAGCGGCGGGCGCCGCGTCGAGCACGAGCTTCGGCTGCGCGTACTCGGCCTTCACCGCTTCGTCGGGACGCACGCGCACGATGCCCTCGGTGCCGTCGACGACCAGCTCTTCGCCTTCGGCGATCTGTGCCGCGAGATCGCGGAGAGAGCTCACGCAAGGAATGCCCATCGAACGCGCGAGGATCGCCGCATGCGAGGTGATCCCGCCCTCCTCGGCGATGACGCCGGCGACGACGCGCGGCGCGCCGCCGGCCTCGCTCGGCGCGAGGAACATGTCGGTGACGGTGAGCTCGCGCGTCACCAGCACGATCGGGCCCTCGGGCAGCGCCGCTCCAGCGCCAGCCGGCGCGGGTGCGAGGTTGCGCAGCACGCGGAGCGCCACGTCGCTCAAGTCGTGCGCGCGCTCGCGGATATACTCGTTCTCGACGAGCTTCAGGATGCGCGAGAAGTCCCAGAGCACCCGGTCGATCGCGGCCTCGAGGTTCAGGTTGTCGTTCAACACCCGGTTCTCGACGTCCGTCACGAAGATCGGATCGTTGAGGTAGGCGAGATGGACATCGAGGATGCGCAGATCGTCCGCCGGGACGCTGCTGCTCAGCTTCTGCTTCAGCGAGAGCACCTGCTCGCGCGAGCGATCGAGGGCGGCGCGGAAGCGATTGAGCTCCTGGTGGGACTCCTCTGCCGAGACGCGATGCGCGGGGACGGGACCGTCCTCCTTGCGTTCGACGCGATGGGCTCGACCGATGACCAGTCCCGGGGACACCGGGGTTCCGCGCAGCATGGGATCTCCTCCTCGAGGAGTTCTCCGATGGTGAGAAAAAGGCGGGGATTGTAGCCCCGCTCGAGAGCCGGAACAATCGCGCCGCCACCCGCCTCGCCTCGGAGCCTCCCCCAGTGAACTCGCGCCATCGCTCGCCTTCTTCGCTCGCCCTGGGTCTCGCCGCGCTGCTCGCGGGAGCGCTCCCCGCTCTCGGGCGCGCGCAGCAAGCGCCGGCCGAAGCCGCTCCCCGAGTCGCGACCGCGCTCGCGCGAGTGATCGACGGAGACACGCTGCACGTGCTGCGCGCGGGGCAGCTCGAGAAGTTGCGCCTCCTCGGCGTGGACACCGAGGAGGTCCGGGACAGCGGTCCGGGCAGCAAGCCCGTGACCGGTCTCGGTCGCGCCGCGTCGGCGCACATGAAGGAGCTGCTGCGCTGCGACGAGAAAGGCCAGCCGCGCGCGGACGTCCCGCCCGCGACGATCGAGCTCGAGTTCGAAGGCGGGGTCGAGGAGCGCGACACCTTCGGACGCCTGCTCTGCTACGCGTGGTTCGAAGGTCGGAACCTGAACCTGCACCTCGTGGAGACCGGCTTCTCCCCCTACTTCACGAAGTACGGCTACTCCGGCGCGCACCACGCGGCCTTGAGCGCGGCGCAGGAGAGAGCGCGCGCAGAGCGCCGCGGGATCTTCGGCGAGCGCGCGCCGGGAGACGCGGGCCGCGACTACACCGCGATGCTCGCGTGGTGGAACGCGCGCGCCGACGCCCTGCGCGATGCCGCCGCCGAGCTCGCCCGGCCGGAGGGCTGGATCGATGTGCGGAACGCCGCGCGCCTGCGGGAGCGCGCCTCCGCGAGCGCAGGCGGGAGCGCCGAGCTGCGCACCGTCTTCGGCGCGATCCTCGCCGTGCGCGTCGAGCGCGAGCGCGTCGTCGTCGAGCTCGAGGCGACGACGGCGTTCCCCTGCACCGTCGAATGGCGAGGCAGTCCCGTCGAGCTCGAGGCGGTCTTGCGCCTGCTGCGGCACGCGAGCGAAGGTGCGGCCAACTTCATCACGGCGCGCGGCAAGCTGGTGGTGAACGAGAAGGCCGCGAGGGTCGAGCTCACCTCGCTCGCGGAGATCGAGCTGCGCGGGGCGACGAAGCGCTGAGCAACAACTCTCGCCCGGGCCGCGCCGCGCTCGACGCTGCCAGCGCTCTCGCGCAAGATGCCGCGGCGCGCGGGAGCGCGGGGGGCGAGCTCGTTCGCCGCCCGGCGCCTCGGCCGCACCGGAGCCGATGAGCAAGAAGAAGCCCGTGGTCCTCGTCGTGGACGACGACCGCGACATCCGCACCACCTTGGACATGCTCCTCGGCTACGAGGGCTTCGAGGTCCGTTCAGCCGCCAGCGCTCGCGAAGCGCTCGCGCGCCTCGCCGAAGCGCCTTACGACGCGGTGCTGCTCGACATCAAGATGCCGGAGCGCGACGGCCTCGATCTCCTCCCCGAGGTCCGCGAACGCCATCCGCGCACGGCCGTGGTGATGATCTCGGGTCACGGCGACATCCGCACTGCCGTCGAAGCCGTTCGCCGCGGGGCCGCGGACTTCCTCGAGAAGCCCCTCGATGGCGAGCGCGTCGTCGTCTCGCTGCGGAACGCCCTCGCGCGGCGCCGCCTGGAGGAGGAGAACCGCGCGCTGCGCGAAGAGCTGCTGCGCGAGCACCAGCTGCTCGGCGAGAGCCCGGCCATGCGCCGCGTCCTCACGACGATCGAGAAGGTGGCGCGCAGCGACGCGCGCGTGCTGATCACCGGCGAGAACGGGACCGGCAAGGAGCTCATCGCGCGCCGCATCCACGCCTTGGGCGAGCGCGCTCGCGGCCCGTTCGTCCCGGTGAACTGCGCGGCGATCCCCGACGAGCTCGTCGAGAGCGAGCTCTTCGGCCATCGGCGCGGCGCGTTCACGGGCGCGACGGCCGATCGCATCGGGCGCTTCGAGGCCGCGAGCGGCGGAACGCTCTTCCTCGACGAGATCGGCGAGATGACGCCCGAGGCGCAAGCCAAGGTGTTGCGCGCGCTGGAGTCGGGAGAGATCTCCCCCGTGGGCGCGGAAGCGACCGTCGCCGTCGACCTGCGCGTGGTCGCCGCCACGAACCGCGATCTGAAGGCCGAGGTCGCCGCGGGCAGCTTCCGCGAGGACCTCTACTATCGCCTCGCGGTGGTGCCGATCCACGCCCCCGCGCTGCGCGAGCGCTTGGAAGATCTCTCGCTGCTCGCGCAGGAGTTCCTCGCCGGGAGCTGCCGCGCGCAGAAGTGCGCCGTGAAACGGCTGGCACCCGCGGCGCTCGATTACCTGCGCACCTTGCCTTGGCCGGGCAACGTGCGCGAGCTCCGCAACCTCGTCGAACGCCTCGTCGTGCTCCTCGACGGTCCGGAGATCTCCGCGAACGACGTGCGCGAGCTCGCCGAAGAGCGGCCGCGGGCCGCCGGTGCGGACGTGTTCGCGTGCGCGACCTTCGAGGAGTTCCGCGCCGCAGCCGAAGCGGAGTTCCTGCGGCGCAAGCTCGCCGAGCACGGCTTCAACAAGCAACGCACCGCCGAGCAGATCGGCATGCCGCGCTCGAACCTCTACAAGAAGCTCGACCGCTACGGCCTCAAGTGACGCCGCGCGCGCACGCGACGTCCGACCGCATTCGCGGCGAAGCGACGCCGCGAACGATCGCGCCCGCCGCGAAGCTCGCCATCGCGGGCGCCGCGAAGCTTGTCAGCGTGCCCATGGAAAGACGAGGCCCCCCGATCACCCGCAGGCGACCGGAGGGCCTTCGCTTCCACCGCCGCAGGGGCTCGGCGCACGCTCGCGCGGCGCCGGAGGTCCTTGCAGCATTTCCGAATTCGTAGGGTGCCGAGAGCGCGCCCGCGTGCGCACGCTCAGGGAATGCGCAGCACCATCCCGGCGCGCAGGAGCGAGCCGTCGCTGCCGACCAGCGCCTCGTTCGCGCGGGCGATCTCCTTGTAGCGAGAGCCCTTGCCGTAGGCGATCTCGGCGATCTTCCAGAGCGTGTCGCCCTGCTGCGCGCGATAGCTCTTGCCGGGCGTCGGCTTCGCTGTGGCGCTGGCCTCGAGCGCCTTCGCATTACGGGGCTGCACGGCCGCGGGCTGCGCGGTCGCGTTGGCGGGCTGCGCGGTCGCGCCACTGCCGCTCGCGGGGACTTTCCTCATCAAGAAGCCCCAGGGCTGCGGCGTCTCCGAAGGATCGTTCGTGCGCGGCGCCGCCTTCGGCTCTTCGCGGTTCGCGAGCTTCTCCGGAGCCGGCGCGGGAGGGCGCTGCTCCTCCTGGTCCTCGCGGTCCGGATCCACGGCGCCGCCCTCGGCGACCAGCGGAAGCGCTTCGCCGCCGTGGAGGGGCGTGACCGAGGTACCGCTCGCGGGGCTCTGGGCGCGCTGGCGTTCCGCCACCCACTCCGCGGGAGCGTAGATCTTCTGCCCGGCTTTGAATCCGTCCGCGTTGCCGTTCGCCGTGCTGATGCGATACGGCATCGACTCATGGCCGAAGTAGGCGGCGATCTCCTCCGCGCTGCGGCCCTTGAAGTCGCTGGGCAGCTCGAACTCGACGCAGCCGGCGCGAGCCTTCTCCAAGCGCTTCTGCTCTTCAAACGCGCCGAGCGTCGTCAGCGGATCGCCGGCCGAGCTCCGCGCCGCAGCACCGCCGTTCTCACCCGGCGCCGCGTCATCGCTGAAGAAGAGATAGCCAACGACCGCGGCCATCACGGCCACGATCGCGACCAAGAGCAGGCGGTCGGTCTTCATGTCGGCGCTCCTCGTCCGGCGGGGAGGGGCGATCGTGCGCGCCCTACGAGTACCCGCGGGATCTCGCGCGCCAAGAGTGCGCGCGTCGAGATCGTATAACCGCACGCCTGCCACAACTTCAAGTGAGGTTTCGGGGGACCGACCACAAAATGTGGTGGTCTCGCGCCCGGAACGTCCCCGACTCTAGGTGCGCCCGCACGCGCATCTCGCGCGGGCGGCTCACCGCAGACTCCCGCTCTCATCTACGCTCGACGCGTGAACTCCGCAACCACGCCGCTCCTGCACTCGCTGCTCCGCGACCGCTGGATCCAGGGCGCGCTGCTCGGGGCGTGCGCACTGAGCGTCGCCGTGGCGCTGCTGAGCTCGGGCGCGCGGAACGGCGATGCCGTCGAACATCTGGAGCGCGCGACCGATCTAGCGCGCGGCCTCGAGCTCGGAGCCGAGGCGACGCGGAGCCCGCTGCTCGCGCTGCTGCTCGCCGCCGCCCGGCTCGCGCTCGACGCCATCGGCTGGCGCGGCGCGCTCGCGCTGCGCGTCGTGGGCGAGGGCTTCGCCGCGGTGTGTAGCGCGGGCGCACTCCTCGGTGGAGCGGCGCTGGCGCAAGCCTACGGCGGTCGGCGCGCCGCGCGCATCGCGGCCTGGATCATCGCCAGCTCGCCGGTGTTCGCCGCGTGGAGCTACGAAGTCACCTCGGCGCCGCTGGCGACGGCGGCGCTGCTCTGGGGAGCGGCAGGGCTGGCGCAGGCCCGCACCGCGCGCGGAGCGCTGACCGCCGGGGCGGTCCTCGGTCTCGCCATCGCCGCGAAGTACCAAGTCGTCTTCCTCGCCCCGCTGGTTCTGGTGCTCCCCGCGGCTCCCGGCGTTGGCCTGCGCAGACGCCACGCGCTCGCCGCGGCAACCATGACCTTCAGCGCCGTCGCGATCTCGGGGCTGGCGGATGCGTGCGCCTATCGCGCGCCGTGGTCGACGAGTGCCACTTATCTCCGCGCGAACGCGCTCCCGCCGATCTACGCGCTGCTGCACCCACTGCTGCCCGAGGACGCGCGCCTCGCGGTCCACGCCGCGCTCTTCGATGTCGAGGCCGGTCCGGCGATCCGCGAGGGACTGCCTCTCGCGCGGCGAAAGCCCCTCGGCTGGTATCTGACGGAGCTCCCGGCCTGGCTGCCGCTCTCCTGGCTGGCGCTCGCCTGCGCCGGCGGCCTCGCGTGGATCACGCGCGCGCG
>JAEUHW010000209.1 GCA_016793245.1 Planctomycetota bacterium | reverse complement strand
GGATGCAGGCGCAGCCCTTGGCCATCGAAGACGAGCAGCTCGCGTCCCGGGAGGGAGAGCGCATCCATGCAAGCGATCGCGCAGGCGTCTTCGGGGAGGAGCGTATCGTGTGCGTGTGAGCGCGCTCCTGCATCCGTGCGCTCGGAGCGGAAGACGCGCAGCACGCGCTGCAAGCGTCCCCCCTCGTCGATCCGGCGCAGCGCCGCGACCCACTCGTCGCTGCCATCGCCGTCGATGTCGGCGGCGAAGCTCGCGAGGCGTTCGCCCTCGAGCTCGAGCTGCAGCGCTTCCTGGGCGCGTGAGTCCGGCGCCAACGCCCCGAGCGCGATCGAAGTACGCGCGAGCGCGAGCCAGAGGAGCGAACGGCGCAGGTGTTTCACGAGCTCAAGCGCGCACGTCGCGCGCGCGGAAGATCGCCCAAGCGATCGTGCCGAGGAGGAGCGCGCTGCCCGCGGGCACGCAGAGAGAGAGCCACGCGGCGCGCGCGCGATCGAGCTCGAGGTCGCCGGTCGCGGAGAGCAGCGCGCTGTTGCCCCAGCACCACGCGGCGCCGACGCGCTTCTCGCCGAGTTCCAGCAGGTGCTGCCACGCGCCCGAGAGATAGCTCGGGAAGCAGAGCGCGCGCTCGGCGCCGAGGGCGAAGCCTTCGCCGAGCAGGACGAGCACCGCGAGCGAGAGCGCCGCTTGCAGGATCGCATCGGTCGAGCGTCGCGCGAGCGTCGAGACGACGAAGCCGAGCATGCCGACGGCGAGAGCCGCGAGGAAGCCGCTCGAGTTCGCGAGCGCGGTGCTCGCTTGCAGCGCCGTGGTACCGAAGGCCGCGCTCTGCAGCGGGTCGCCGAGCTCGCGCGCATCGAGCGGGGAAGCGAAGCCGAGGGTGAGCCCGGCCGCGAGGAGCGCCGCCGCGAGGGCGGCGAGCTGCACCGCGGCGAGCTGCGTCGCGAGCGCAGCGGCCTTGCCGGCGAGGAGCGCGCCGCGCGGCAGCGGACGCGCGAGTGAGGAGCGCAGGGTGCCGTCCTGCGTCTCGCCGGCGATCGCGGTGGCGCCGCCGATCAAGGCGAGGGCCGCGAGGAGCAGGTTCACCGGAGCCATGCCGCTCGCGAGGGCGGTGAAGCCGTTCCGCGGGGCCGCGAGCGCGTGCGCGGCGTCGGGCGCGCGCAGCGCGCCGAGCACCGCGAGGGCGACCGCGAGCGCGAGCGCCGCCCACGCGACGCGCGAGCGCACGAGCTTCGTGAGCTCGGAGCGCCAAGCGCCGAAGAAGTTGCCGCGGCGCGGGTTCGCGGTCGGCGCGACGACGGGGGCGGCGAAGCCGTCGCCGCGATCGGCGCGCTTCGTGAGCTCGAGGAAGCGCTGCTCCAAGCTGCCGTGCGCGGTGAGCTCCGCCATCGTGCCGCTCGCGATCACGCGCCCGCGCACGACGATCACCGCGCGATCGCAGACGGCCTCGATCTCGCCGAGCAGATGGCTCGAGAGGACGATCGTCGTGCCCGTGCGCTGCAGCTCGCGCAGGAACGCGCGCACCGCTTGCACGCCGGCGGGGTCGAGGCCGTCGGTGGGCTCGTCGAGCAACAGCAGGCGCGGGCGGCGCAGCAACGCGAGCGCCAGGCCGAGGCGCATGCGCATGCCGTAGGAGAAGCCGCCGACTTTGTCGTCGGCGCGCTCGAGGAGGCCCACGCGGTCGAGCAGCGACTCGAGCTCGGCGTCGGGGAGGCCGCCGCAGAGCAAGGCGAAGCAGCGCAGGTTCTCGCGCGCGCTCAAGTGCGCGTGGAGGGCGGGGCCGTCGACCAGCGCGCCCACGGGTTCCAACGCGGCGACCGGGTCGGTCTGCACGTCGCGGCCGAAGATCGCGATCGAGCCCTGGTCGGGGCGCGCGAGGCCGAGCACCAAGCGGAGCAGCGTCGACTTGCCGGCGCCGTTCGGGCCGAGGAGTCCGAAGAGGGAGCCCTCGGGGACCTCGAGGTCGAGGCCATCCAGCGCGGCGCGCGCGCCGTAGCGGCGCACGAGGCCGCGGACGGCGAGGGCCGGCGGAGCATTCGCGGGTTCGAGGGGCGGCATGGCTTGTCGGGGCGAGGCTAACGACGCAGGCCGGGCCGCGCCACGCGCCGCTCGCCGGAGGCGCCGGATTGAGGCGTGAAAACGCGCGGTTCTCCGGGCACCATGTCCCGCTTCGCAATCCCCGGTACGAAGGCCCAGAGTCGAGGCGAACGATGGCCGCGAAGCGTGAGGTGCTCGAGTTCAGCGACCTCGCTCCTTACCTGCTGCTGAAGAACGGCAACTTCCTCTACAAGGTGCCGTTCCGCGGCGGGCAGGCCGTGCTGAAGGTCTACTACGACTCGCGCGGCACGATCGAGCGCTGGGAGAAGAGCATCTCCAATTGGCTCTCGGGCCAGACGAGCTACCTGCCGAGCTCGCGCTGCAAGGTCGAGCGCGAGTGCCTCGCCCTCTGGAAGGCGAACGGCATCCGCGTGCCCGAGGTCTACGACGTCGAGCTGAAGGCCCCGGGCTGCAAGGAGGGCTACTACCTCCTGATCGAGTTCATCCCGCACGGGAAGCTCATCGATTGGATGACCGACGAGAAGAAGAGCGCGGACGAGCGCTTCGCGATGTGGCGGCGCTTCCTGCCCGAGTGGTCGAAGCGCCACGAGCTCGCGATCGCCCAGCAGGAGCCGCGCCTCGTGCACGAGAACGGCGACTGCAAGCACGTGATGCTGATGCCCGACGGCGGGTTCCTCTTCTTCGACCTAGAGATGGTCTACCGCAGCCGCGCGCGCATCGAGGAGCACGTCGGTCACGAGGTCCTGCAGTACCTCTGGCACACCTCGAAGTCGATGGAGCCAGAGCTCCGCGATCGACTGCTCGACGAGACCATCGCGCACTACCCGAAGCGCGAGCGCCTGCGCCAGGCCGCGCTCTACCTCGTGCGGCACCCGCGCATCGTGCCGCGCGGTCTGCGGGCGCTGGAGCGCGTGCTGCGCGCGCAGAAGATCGCGAAGCCGACTTCGAAGTTGGCGATCGCGCGGCGGCTGCTCGAGCGGCTGGAGCAGCGATGACGCGCGTCTCGCCTCCGCCCGGTGCGGAGGTCCTGCAGGACTCGGACGCGCGGGGGCGAGGCAACGCGCTCTGGCTCTTCCGTTCGCCGACGCCGCGCCTGCTCAAGCTCTACCGCCCGCGCCGTTCGCCCTTCGTCGAAGCGCTCTCCGAGCATCTCACGCAGGCGGTGCAGGGGGTGAGCGGGGTTCGCGCCGACGTGCGCATGCGGAACGAGCAGCGTGGACTCGCCCTCTGGGCGCGCGAGGGCTTCGATGTCGTGCGCGTCCTCGACGAGCCGCTGCCTCCGGGCGTCGCAGGGCCGGCGCTCTGGCTGGAGTTCGTCGAGGCGCCGCTGCTGAAGACCGTGCTGCGCGATCCCGCGCTGCCCTGGCCGGCGAAGGCGACTTGGATCGAGCGCTACGGTGCGAACCTCGGAGCGCGTCACGAGCGCGCGGCAGAGAAGGGCGAGCTCGGGCTCGTGCACGAGCATGCCGGCCTGATCCATGTCTTCGCGCGCGGCGAGCAGCTCGTGCACTTCGATCTCGAGGGCGCCTTCTGCTCCGGCACGCCGATCCGCGAGGCGCAAGCCCAGGAGCTCTCGACGGCGCTGCGCTCGCTCGCGAAGTCCACGCTCGAGCACTTCGATGCCGCGCTCGATGCGTTCGTAGCGGGCTATGCGCGGAAGGAGCTCCTGCGCGAAGCGGCGCACTGGGGAGCGCATGGCCGCTCGCTCCGGCGCATCGCGAAGCGCTGGGCCGATCGGCGAGAGAACGCGAGCTTCGGGAAGGGCGAAGTGCTGCTGACTCTGCTGGCGCGGCTCTGACCCCTCCACTGCACAGTAAAGGTGCCTGGCACCTTTACTGTACAGTGAGCGGAGAGGAGCTCAGCGCCGACACCGCGAGTCCGCCATGGCGCGTCGTGAAGAGGCGCTTCAGCGGAACGCCCACCGCACGCGCGAGGCGCAGATCGTGCGCGAGGAGCACCAAGCGCCAGCCCGGCCCGAGCTGCTGGAAGCGGTGTCCGAGCGACTGATAGAGCACGCGGAGATCACCGCCGCCGGCGACGCGCTTGCCGAAGGGCGGATTGCAGACGAGGACGCCGCGCTCGGGAGCGTCCTTGGGCTTCGCGAGCCAAGGATGCGCGCTGAACGCAGACGCGCGGATCTCGAGGTGCGCCGTGACCCCGGCGCGCTCCGCGTTCGCTCGCGCGTGCTCGGCGGCGAGCTCGTCGCGGTCGGAGGCGCGAATCTGACCCGTGCGCGCCGGGGCGAAGCCCGGCGGGGGCGTTCCTTCGGGGAGCACCGCCGCGCGCAATGCGCCGGGCGCGATGCCGTGAGCGAGACGCGCCGCCTCGATCGCGATGGTCCCCGAGCCGCAGAACGGATCGAAGAAGGCCTCGTCGTCGCGCCAGCCGGAGGCGAGCACGAGCGCGTGCGCCAGGTCCTCGCGCAGCGGGGCCTTGCCCATCGCGAGGCGATAGCCGCGGCGATGGAGAGGCGTCGCCGCGGGATCGAGAGAGATCGTGCAGACATCGGAGAAGAAGCGCGCGGCGTAGCACGGCAGCTCGGCGTCGCGCGGAGGTTCCTCCGCTTGCGCCGGATCCTCCAGCGCGCGCGCGAGCCCGGCGCGGAAGTGCCGCTCGATGGCTGAGGTGTGATACACCCGCGAGTGCCGTGCGCTGGCGCGCACATGGAACGCCTGGCCTCGCGGCAGCCACCCCGCAGCCTCGAGCTCCGCCACCTTGCGCTCGAGCTCGCCGAGCGCCCGGCAGCGGAACTTCGCGCATCGCCGCAGCACGTGCGAGGCCGTGCCCAGCCAGCGCTGCGCGCAGCCGAGCAGTTCCAGGGAGCCCGTGAACTCGACGCCGCCAGGCACCACCTGCGGCGTCGCACCGAGGCGGGTCAGCTCGCCGGCGAGTAGAGGTTCCAGACCGGGGGCGCACGCGGCGAAGTACTCGAGACCGTCCTGCATGAGCGAACGGTAACATGCGCGAGGGGCCGAATTCTCGGCTGGGCTTTCGATCCGAGCGCCTTCCGCTTTGCGTGGCGCAGGTTCGGATCTCATGGGCGACGCGA
>JAEUHW010000206.1 GCA_016793245.1 Planctomycetota bacterium | reverse complement strand
ATCCTGAAGCAGCGCGCCGACGCGCGCGTCTTCGCGCTCGATGCGCAGTGGATCGCGAAGCTCTATCTCGGCGCGCCGCGCGCCGCGCATCGACGCGCGCGCGCCGCCTGGCGCGCTTCCCTCGCCGTCGCGCACTCGCGCGTGCGCGCTTGCCGTGCGCACGGCCTCTGGCTCGGAGAGGGCGGCGCGCTGCTCCTCCTCGAGCGCGGACCGGAGCTCCATCTCGCGCGCTGGCTGCACGGGACTCACCCCACCGCTCGCGCCCAGCTCCGCGTCGCGCGCGAGCTCGCCCGCGCGATCGCGATCCTCCATCGCGATGGCCTGCGGCCGCGCGATCTGCGCGCGGAGAACTTCCTCGTCGACGAGCAGCTCGCGATCCACCTCGTCGACTTCGACGGGATCGCCGCGCGAGGCCGCCGCGCGCCGTCGCTGCGCCGCTGCGCGAAGGACCTCGCGCGCTTGCGCGCGAGCTTCCCGCCCGAAGCTCCGCTCGAGGCCGTGGCGATCGAGTGCTTCGTGCGCACCTACGCCGCCGAGCGTGGACTTTCGCCGCTGCATCTGCGACGTTTTCGCGCGATCGCCGCCGCCCGCGTGGAAGAGCTCTGGGAGCTCTGGCGACGGCGCGGTCTGCGCTTCGACTCCACCGGCATCCACGAGCGAGCTTGATGGGATCCACGGGCCCCTCCGAACCCCCGCCGACGTCTCCGAGCGCTGCGGAGAGCGCCGACGCGCGCGCCGTGCGGAAGGCCGAGAAGCGCGAGCGCAAGCAGCGCGCGCGGAAGCTCCAAGCGCGGCTCGTCTTCGGCGCGCTCGCCCTCGTGCGCTGGACGCCGCGCTGGCTCTGGAACGGGGCCCTGGCCCCCCTCGCGGCACTCTTCGTCCCGCGCTTGCTGCGCCAGCGCGCTGATGAGCAACTGCGCCTCGCGTTCGGCGAGCGCTTCGATGCGCGCGCGCGGCGCGGCATCGTGCGGCGCATGCTGCGCCATCACGCGCGCACGCTGCGCGAGGTCGCGCTCTATCGCCGCGCCGACGCGGCCTTCGTCGGTCGCATGATCGAAGCCGAACCGGAGTTTGCACCACGCGTGCGCGAGCTGCTCGCGAAGGGACGCGGCCTCGTCGTCGTGACGCCCCACTACGGGAACTTCGAGCTCATGC
This sequence comes from Planctomycetota bacterium, assembly GCA_016793245.1. Classification (GTDB taxonomy): domain Bacteria; phylum Planctomycetota; class UBA1135; order UBA1135; family JADKAF01; genus JADKAF01. Next base: position 8,935 of record JAEUHW010000206.1, on the reverse strand, counting down.
CGGCGTGGTTCAAGCACTTCCTCGGCGCGCACGGCGGTGTCGTCGGCAAGCGCAACGTGAACCCCTGGTTCGACGCCGAGATGGTCGCGATGCGCGCGCGCCACGGCGTCGAGACGATCTACCAGGACGAGTCGCCGCGGAAGCTCCTGCGCATCCTCTCCTCCGGCGGTATCGTCGGCATCCTCCCCGATCAGGACATCGTGCGCCTGCCGGGGATCTTCGTCGACTTCTTCGGCCGCCCGGCGTGGACCACGACCGGACCCGCGCATCTATCTATGCTGGCCGACGCTCCGCTGGTCCCGGCATACCTCGAGTGGAACGGCGCGCGCTATCGCCTGCGCCTCGCGGAACCGCTCTTCCCCGATCGCAGTGCACCGCGCGACGCGGAGATCGAACGCCTGACCAAGGGGTGGACGCGCAGCTTCGAAGCGGCCATCGCGGCGCAGCCCGATCACTGGATCTGGTTCCACGCGCGCTGGCGCACCACGAGAGAACGCGCCGAGAAGCGCCGCAGCGAGGGGCGCGTGCGCCACACGCGCACCAGCTCGTGAAGACGCTCCAGCGCCTGAGCCTCATCACCTCGCGCATCGACTTGCGCGGCTCGGCGGTGGCCTTGCTGCATCTCGCGAGCGGCCTGCAGCAACGCGGTCTCGACGTCCAGATCCTCTGCCGCGGCGGATCGCTGCTCCCGCTCTTCCGCCAGCGCGGCCTCGAGGTGCGGACACTCGAGATCTACGGCGATTCGATCCTGAACGTCTTCACCTGGGGCGGGATCGTGCGCGCGCTGCGCGAGCACGAGCCGGACTTGCTGCACTTCCAGCACCCCAATCTCCCGCGCCTCGCTCGCGCGCTCTCCGCGCGCCTCGAAATCCCGCACGCGGTGAGCGTGCACTCTTCGCCGCCGCGCTCCTGGCGTCCGTCGCGGCGCTGGATGATGGGCGTCAGCGCCGTGAGCGAGAGCCTGCGCGCGGAGATCGTGAACTCGTTCGCCGTGCCGAGCGAGCTCGTCACCGTTCTCCCCGACGGCGTCGGGATCCCCGCGGACCCGTTGCCCGACCCGCTGCCCGCGCCCTCCGCGGCGCCGAGCGACGCCGCGCCGATCGCCACACCGATCGCCGCCGCGCCCCGCGCTCCGCTGGTCGTCGGCGCGATGAACCGCCTCGAACGCGATCGCGGTCTGCACTTCTTCGTGCGCGCGGCGCGGAAGCTCGCCGACGCCGGCTGCGAAGCGCAATTCGTCGTCGTCGGCGAAGGCCCGGAGGACAACGCGCTGCGCCGCGCCGTGCGCGAGCTCGGGCTCAGCGATCGCGTCACCATCGCGCAGCCCTCCGGCGACTATCGCCAGATCCTCGGCATGTTCGACATCTTCGTGTCGACCTCGCAGCGCGAGGGCCTCGGCATCTTCTGCTTGGAGGCGATGGCGCAGAGGAAGCCGGTCGTCGCCTTCGGCGTCGGCGGTGTCTTCCAGTACCTGCGCGATGGAGCGAACGGGATCATGGTTCCCGAACTGGACTCCGACGCGCTGGCGGAGGGCATCAAGCGCCTGATCGAGCGCGAGGATCTCCGTCGCCGCTTCGGCGAGAAGGGCCTGCAGACCGTGCGCGAGCGCTTCTCGATCGACCGCTGCGTCGACGCGACGCTCGAGTTCTATGCCGCGGTGCTGCAGCGGACGGAAGAGCTGCACTCGAGGCGCGTGCGCTCGTGAGCGCGGGCCGCGTGGCTCTCGGCGCGCTCCTGCTCGCGCTCCTCGCGTGCAACGAGGAGCCGCGCTCGGCGTCGCCCGTCGCGAGCGCGAGCACGCCGATCGCTTCCGGCCAGCGCTACGTCGACGATGCCGTCTGCGCGCGCTGCCACGAAGAGATCGCGAAGACCTACGCCGCGCACGGCATGGCACGTTCGCTCTCTCCCGCTCGCGGCGCCGCGCGCATCGAGGACTTCCAGCGCGCGAGCTTCTATCACGAGCCATCGCGTCAACACTTCGCGATGCGCTTGGAGGGCGAGGACCTCATCGTGCGGCGCTGGCAGAGCGATCCGCAGGGACGCGCGATCCACGTGATCGAGCGTCGCATCGACTGGATCGTCGGCTCCGGCAATCACGTGCGTGCCTATCTCTTCCGCGAGCCGAGCGGCGAGCTCTACGCCGCGCCCGTCAATTGGTACACCCAGGAAGGCCGCTGGGGGATGGCGCCGGGCTACGACGCTCCCGACCACTTCGGCTTCTCGCGCGGAATCACCGGCGAGTGCATCGCCTGCCACGACGCCTATCCGCTCGAGCAGGACGTAACGCCGAGAGCCGCGCGCGCCGATCGCAGAGAGCCCGTGCTCGACGCGCTGCCTCACGGCATCGGCTGCCAGCGCTGCCACGGACCGGGTGCCGAGCACGCCGAGCGCGCCGCCTCCTACAGCCACTCCCCCGAGGAGATCCGAGCCGCGATCGTGAACCCTCAGCGACTCGAGCCCGCGCGCCGCGAGGAGGTCTGCCTGCAGTGCCATCTCCAGCCGCTCGCGCGCCGCGACAGCATCCCGCTCCTCGCGGAACGCGGAGCGTTCGATCACCGCGCCGGTGAAGCGCTCGCGGACCATCGCGCCGTGTTGGAGTTCGTCAGCGCCGATGAACGCGATACGTTCGAGATCAACCACCACGCCTATCGCCTGCGCGCCTCTGCATGTCGCGAGCCCGACGGAACGCCGCTCTCCTGCCTCCTCTGCCACGATCCGCACGCCAAACCGCCTCTGGAGCAACGACTCCAACGCGTCGATCGCGCGTGCGCGCGCTGCCATACCCTCGGCGCAGACCACGGTGAAGCGGAGCGCGCGAGCGCGCCGCGCGGCGGCGCGCATTGCGCCGATTGTCACCTGCCGGAGCGCCGTCCGGAGGACGTGGTGCTCGCGCGTATGACCGACCACCGTATCCAACGGCGCCCCGACTTCGCCGCGCTCCTCGCACCGCGCCGCGAAGAGAACGCGCCGGCCGCCACTACGGCCAGGCCCCTCGATCTCCCCGGCAGTGGACCAGCTCACGAGGAGATCGCGCGCCTCGCCTCAGCGCGCGAAGGCTTGCCCGGTGCTCGTGAACGCTTGGCGAGCGAGCTCTCGCAGCATGGCGGCTCCGCCCACGCTTGGACTACACTCGGCTTGGCGGAGTGGCGCGACGGCGCGGCAGCCGAAGCCCTGCGCGCCTTCGAGCGCGCGCTCTCGATCGATCCGCTCTCACTCCCCGCGCTCCAAGGGGCCGCGGGCGCGAGCCTCGCTCTGCAGCGTGCGCCGGAAGCCGAGGCCTTTGCAGAGCGAGCGCTGCGCAGCGCTCCCGATCGGCCGGACCCGCTGCTGCTCCGCGCACGCGCGCGGCGCTTGCTCGGCCGAGAGCAGGACGCGCGCGCCGATCTCCGGCGCTGTTTGGAGCTGCGGCCGCTCGACTCCGAGGCCTGGGTCGAGCTCGGCGCCCTCGAGCTCGCCGCGAAGCGCTACGAAGCCGCACGCGATGCCTATCAGCGCGCACTGGAGGCCGAACCGCGCAAACGCTCCGCCTACGCGGGACTCGCCGCGGCTCACGAGCGCTTGCTCCGCCCGGAGAAAGCTCTCGCGACGCTGCTCGCCGAAGAAGCGCTGCTGCCGGAGGACCACGACGCCTCGCTGCGCCTCGCCGCATTACGCCTCGCGTCGCCGAGCGACGCGATCCGCGATCTCTCCCACGGCATTCGCTGCGCCGAGCGCGCCGCGCGCTTGGAACCGGCGGATCCCGTCCCCCATCTCTGGATCGCCTTCGCGGAGCTCCTCGCCGAGCGCCGCGAGCTCGCCGCGCGAGCTCTCGATCGCGCACGCATGCTCGGCGCAGATGAGAGCACGCTGCAGCGTCTCGCCGCTCTGCTGGCCCGCCAGTCCGGCCAGCTCCGCGAAGCCGAGGAAGCCGAGCGTCGCGCAGACGCGACGCGCGGGGAAACTCCACGCGCACCGCTCTTGCGAGCGCTGCTCGAGCGCGCCGCTCGGCGCTGAGGAGCTCGTAAGCCCCAACGAAACGGGCCTCGAGCGCGCAGCGCTCGAGGCCCGTCACCGGATCTACGCCAAGCGAAGTCCGCGGCTCACATCACCAGCAGCGGCGCGTGAGCAGGATCTCCAGAGCGTTCGTCGACCCGAGGCCCGAGATGTCCGCGAGGATCGTGTCGGAGTAGAGCACGACGCCATCGAAGAACGGGAAGCCCGGGATCGCGAACGGCCCGATGCTCCCACGTCCGGTCGCGTCGGTCGGGAACACGAAGGGCTGGAAGCCGATGCCCACGTTCAGCAGACCGCAGCCGATCGGCAGCGCGAAGCCCGAGTTCGAGTCGATGTAGACGAGCGCCAGGCCGTTCGGAAATCCATTCGCTACCGCGAAGCCGGTCGTGCCGTTGAGCTGCGGCGCGCCTGTCATGTACAGATAGGCGTTGTTGCACTCCGCGGCGCCATGCTTGGCGAAGCCGGTGATCGGCAGGTACGCGACCGCGTCGCTGTTGGCCTGATGAACAGCCGCAAGCACGGGCTGACCCGCGACGGTGGCGAGCTGAATCCCTCCGGCGATCCCGCCGTTCAGGTTGGGAGTAGCGCCAGGCAAGTTGAAGTCTCCGGACCGAGTCCAGAGATTGTTACCCGTGGCGATGTCCACGACCGTGACGCGATGGAGACCGACGCCGGGCGTGCAGGTCATGGCGAGCTGGCCGAAGACGGCCAGCGCGGAGTAAGGCCCGGCAGGACCATCCACGATCGCGATGCCGTAGGTCGAGCCCGGGCTCGGCGCGACCGAGCGCGGCCCGGAGATCACGGTGCTCGTCCCACCCGTTCCCGGAGCGAGGATGTACTCTTGGATCTGGCCGCCGAAGTCGCAGCCGTACGCCCGGAGATTGCCGGTCAGCGGATCGGTGACGACCGCCAGTCCGCGCACCACTGCGGCGCCGAAGGCCGGGAGGGCCCAAGCGTTCCCCGTCCACGCTTCGGTGAACGGATCGAACTCCATGATCTTCGCGGCTTCGTCACCCCAGTAGGTCTTGCCGCCGACCGGATCCCACTCGCCGTCGCGGTGGCCCCAGAACGGCGAAACCCGCAGCGGCGACTGGCCGACGCTGCGCATCGAGGTCGGGTTCGGGCGACCGAGCTCGTCGCTGTCGAAGATCCACATCGTGTTGGTGGCCGCGGCGTTGTTGGTCCCGGAGAAGAACCACTTGCCGTTGGACTCGGACTTGGCGACGCCGAGGATGCGGATGTCGCCCGTGGCCAGGGTGATGTCGGTCGAGCCGATGACGAGGTTGCAGTCGACGCCGGTGATCGACTCGGGAGCCGGCGCGTAGCTCGCCGCCGGATCGATGTCGTGTGCCGGTTGCTGGGCCTGGCCAACACCGGCGAGAAGTGAGAGCGAGAAGAGAGCGAGACAGGGTCTTTGGGCGCGCATGACGCCTCCTCTGCGAACGGACAGAGATGGGACGGGAAGGCCCGGTCGGATAGGCGTGCCAAGGGGCAGAGCACGCGGCCAGCCGAGCACGAAGCGACGAGGGGGACGCGGCGGAGCCGCGCCGGGTTCCCTGCGGATACGCGGAGTTCCCCCGGGTCGTTAGCAGAGACTCCGCGCCACCCCCGGAAAGCGCAACCCGGTGCCCGGGGATTCGGGCGCTCAGAACTCGTAGCGCCCGAAGAGCTCCGGATCCGCCGCGCGGAGCTCGGCCACCCGCTCGGCCTTCAGGTGATCGCGCCACTTGTAGTCCGCGCACTTGAGGTCGCGCGGCAAGCCGGCGAGGAAGCTCGGCGTGCACTCGAGTCCCATCGAGGCGCAGAGCGCCTTCATCTGCCCTTCGACGTCGGCGCAGATCTCGTCGTAGCGGACCCTGAGCAAGCGACCGGGATAGCGCGCGCGCGCCGCTTCGAGCTCGCGCGTGACGTACGCGAAGATGCGCGCCGAGGAGGCGTCGGGCGGGAGGGCTTCGTCCTCGCGCCAGGTCGGGATGCGGACCCCGAACCAGCCGCCCCCGCGCTTCTCGCGCTTCACCTTGCGCTCGATCGTGGAGCGCAGCACCGCTCTCCAGTCGCGCACGACGTGCAGGAAGTAGCAGCCCGGGAAGAGCGCGTCGAGCCAACCCAAGCGCAGCGAGAGCCGCGGATACTTCGCGAGGAAGCGCGCGCGCTTCCGCAGGCGCAGCACGCGCTCGACGAGCGCGGGATAGAACGCGCGCTGCGCATCCGTCACCGCGCTGGCGTCCATGCGATCGTCGGGCAGCGTCCAGAGCTTATCCCAGACGTGCTGCGCCTCCTGCGGATCGTCCGGCGCGCCGAGGCGCGTCAGGAGATGCGCGAAGCCCGGCAACCCGGGAAAGCGGTGGTTCGCGCGATTGAGATAGCCCAGCGCGGGGTGCTTCGAGAGCATCCCGTAGAGCAGCGTCGTGCCGCTGCGGTGCGGACCGACGATGAAGATCGGGCGATCGATGGCCATGGCGACTCGGGGACCGGCGATTCAGAGAGTGAGCAAGAATGGCTCACGAACGAGCTGCAGCGCCGTCAGGCGCTGCGCCGGAGGATATCTGAGAGGCTGTATCATCGGCTTCTGCCCAGCCTCTCAGTAGCCCACGGGAGAGAGTGTGGCAGCGCGCGCGAGGAAGGTCTCGAGGGCGTCGAGGAGCGGCACGGGGCCGAAGCGCTGCGCGGCCGACAGACGCGCGCGCTCGCCGCGTCGGCGCGCCTCGGCGGGATCCGCGGCGAGGCGCTCGATCGCCTCCGCGAGCGGCTTCGCCTTCCGCGCGGGCACGAGCCAGCCGGTCTCGCCGTCGATCACGATCTCGCGCAGCGAGCTCGCGTCGCTCGCGATCACCGGCAGGCCCGCGAGCGCCGCTTCGACCGCGACGTAGCCGAAGCCCTCGTAGCGCGAGGGCACGATCAGCGCATCGAGCCGCGCGTAGAACGCCGCCGGATCGGCGACCGCGCCCAAGAACTTCACGCGTGAAGCGAGCCCGCGCTTCCGCGCGCGGCGCTCCAAGCGGGCGCGCAAGGGTCCATCGCCCGCGAGCTCCAACGTGAAGCGGCGCGTGGCGCCCAAGCGCGCGAGCGCATCGAGCAGCGTCGCGAAGCCCTTCTGCTTCACGAGGCGACCGATCGCGCCGAGGCGCAGCAACCCCGCGGGTCCGGCTTCGGGCGGGCGCGGCGCGAAGTGCACCGGGTTATAGATGCGCGTGATGCGCTCGGCGGGGAACCAGCGCAGCGAGCGGCGCATCGTTGCCCCGGTGGCATCCGAGTTCACGAGGATCGCCGAGAGGCGCTTCCAGACGCCGCGGCGGAACAAATTGTCGACCACGCGTCGATCGATGCCGCGGCGCAGCACGAAGCGCGCCGGTTCGCCGCCGATCGCGCAGCGCTGCGCGAGCCTGAGATCGCGCGGGCTGTTCACCAGCACGAGCTCGCTCGTGAGCGACGACCGCTCGCGCGGCCGCGGCAGCGCTTCGACGCGGACACCGCTCTCGCGCGCGCGCGGCGCGAGCGCGCCGTCGCTCGCGCAGACGAGCGCCACCTCGTGCCCGCGCGAAGCGAGCGAGCGCGCGGCGTCGAGGAACCACTGCTCGCCCCCGCCCCAGGCGGTCGAGCCGTTCACCAGGACCAGCTTCATGTTCCGCTCGACGCCGGCTCGCCGGTCTCTCCGCGCAGCGTGTAGCCCCAGGCTCGCAGCGTCGGCGCGATCAGCGCCTCGACCTCGGCGATCTGGGAGGGATCCTCGCTGCGATGCTGCGAGACCTTGCCGCGGCGCAGGTTCGCGCGGAGGTACGCGCGGCAGCGCTCGTTCATCGGCAGCTTCAAGAACTCCGCCGTCCGCTCCATCGTGCGCTCGGGCTCGGCGATCAGGTCCTCGAAGCGGAGACGCAGGCAGCGCTCGCCGAGCGTCGCCGCGAAGCGATCGAAGCGCTGCACCTGGAAGTTCCACGACAGCGCGGCCTGGATGTGGTGCGGCTTCTCGAGGGCACCCACTTCGGCCAGCAGCGCGCGACCCAGCGCGCGATCGGCGTCGTCGGTCAGATGCTCCTTGAACGCGAGATCGCGCCCGTCGCGCACCATGTGCACGTAGAGCGCCTGCGGGAACACCGCTTCGACCAACGGCCCGATCAGATAGGTCTCGGGGAACTTCCATCCCCACGCGAGCTCGGGCGCGGCGTTCACCGGAGGATGCTCCGCGATCCACGTGCGGAATTGCTCGGCGCGGCGCGCAAAGCGCCAAACCTCGAAGCGCGTCGGCGGTGCCAGCGGATCGCGGCGCAGCGCGCGGCGCGCGAGGCGCTTGATGCGCCGCGTGAAGCGCCGGTCCTGCGCGTCGCCGGTGTCCTTCTCGGCGAGCGTGCCGAGCCGAACGCCGAGCTCCTCCAGCGCCCAGGCGAGGACGCGCGTCCCGGAGTGCCCGCGGCCCATGATCACGACGGGGCGCTCCGCGGCCAGCCGCGCGCGTCGCTCCGCCGAGAATCCGAGCATGGCACCTCCCGCGCTCGCCGCGCCGCGCTCCGCGGTCGGGTTCGAGCGCGCATAGGATGCGAGGAGCGTGCAGGAGAAACCAGGCGCGACCAGAAGGGCGGTGGCGGGAGGGGCTCCGCCGCCCGCGATCGCCCGCGGCCGGAAGCTCCCGCGGCGCAGGAACGACGCGAGCGCTCCGGGCCGGCCTGCCCCATGAGCGGCTCGCGGCAAGAGCCCGCGCGTGCCGGACGCCGCGCGGGAGCGCGCTCCCGGGGCCCGCGCCGTGCTCAGTAGTCCGTGACGGTGGTGATCTCGAGGCTGCTGAACCGCGGCGGCACGTTCATCACTATCTGCCAGTAGACCGATTGCCCGAGCAGCGCGCGCCAGCGCGGCACACGGAAGTCGAGGCTCGCGCGCCCCTGTGCATCGAAGCTCCCCGTCGCGACGATCCCGAGGTTCACCGGATCGAGGAACAGCGTGCCGAACGGCG
>JAEUHW010000196.1 GCA_016793245.1 Planctomycetota bacterium | reverse complement strand
GGATTCGTGGCACCGTAGCCGTCGAGCACCGTGACGCGGCCGCGCGCTTCGGCCGCGACGAGCGCGTCGTAGGCGGCCTTCAAGACCTCGAACCAGCGCTGCTGGGGCACGCGCTGCTCGAGCGGCGGCCTGCCGTCGGCGGCGCCGTCGCGCTGATCGAGTTGGTGCGCGAACTCGTGCCAGACCAGGTTGTGCCGATCTTCGTTCGCATCGAGCGCGATCGCCACGGCATCCCACGCGAGCACGACCGGGCCGCGCTGCCAGGACTCGCCGAGGACGGCGCGCCCCTCGGAGATCACCCCGCCACCCGCGGCGGACGGCAGCGGATTGACGACGGCGCTCGGATAGACGAGCACCTCCGAGACATGCAGCAGCGCCCGCGGGCCGAGACCGAGCACGAGCACGGCCGCTTGCGCGGCGATGGCGAGCTCTTTCGTCTCGTCCATGACCAGCCCGCCGCAGCCCGTGAACGTCCAGTCGTCGCGGAGCTCCGTCGCGTAGGCGACGAGGCGCTCGCGCTCGGCGCTCGAGAGCTCGCGCCACCACGGGGCGCGTCGGCACAGCGCTTCCCAGCGCGCGAAGGGCACGCTCGGCTTGGCTGCCGCGCGTGACCACCAGGTCCAGGGGTTCCACCAGCTCATGCGCTGACTCTGCGCGAGCGGGCGTCGTTCGACCAGCGGGTCGCGTGCGACGAGGAACGAGGGCTCTCGAAACGACGCGGCCCGGCAGGTGAGGACCTGCCGGGCCGTCGTGCGATCAGGCTCGGCGCGCGGAGCGCCGCGCGGAGATCACAGCCAGTTCAGGTTGTTGTTCGCCGCGTCGAGGGCGTTCTTCAGCGCTTCCTGGGCCGCGCGGTTCGGATCGCCGGTCGGCGTGTAGCCGTCGGCGCAGAGGGCGGCTACCGCGCGGCGCATGAGCTCCGCGATGCTGAGGTTGCCGAGGCTGCCGGCGTTGACGACGCAGTTCGCATCGACGTTGCCCGCGAGCACGTTGCACTGCATCGCGCCGAGGTGCGCGGAGAGCATGTAGGCCATGTTCACCGCGTTCGCGCCCTGCAGCCAGGTGCGCCACTCCGCGATCGTCGCCGGCGGGTTCGCCATCGTGCCGTTCGCGTCGGCGAGGCAGAGGCCGTTCAGCGTGGCGAGGATGCCGTACTGCGTGATGAGCGCCGTGCCGTTGCGGTTGCGCCAGAAGCCGGGCGTGCGGCCTTCGCAGCCGCGCTGGATGCGCGCCGCGCAGAAGTCGGCGCCGGTCTGATTCGCGCAGCCGCAGACTTCGATCGTCGCGACCGTGGGGCAGGTGGCGTCATAGCCGTTCTGCAGCACGAGCTCGATCGTGTAGTTGCCGGCGCTGACGTTGGGGAAGCAGTAGACGCCGTTGGCATCGGTGAGGACCGAGGTCGTGGTGGTCGGGGTGACCAGGCGCACTTCCCAGCCGGCCAGCGGGCCTTCGCCCGGGTTGCGCGAGCCGCTGCGGTCCACGTCTTCGAAGACGTTGCCCTTCACGTCGCTGCCCGGCGTCGCGTCGCCGATGCGGAAGTACTGGTAGGTGCGGATCGCGCAGTTGGTGGCGTCCGAGCCGCGGATAAGGTACGGCGAGTTCGGAACGCCGGCGGCATCGATGCGATCGCCCATCCAGGCCTTGAAGAGGCAGGGCTCGTGCGCGGGGCTGTTCACCGGCGAGATCAGCAGGATCTCGTCACCGCTCGGCAGCGTCACGATCGTGTTCGGGTTCGCGCCGTTGGTGAGCGGCAGAGTGATGTCGATCGTCGGTCCCGTGCGGTCGACGCGCACGAAGCGGTCGGCGGGATCGTTGGTCGAGAGCACCTGGTCCAGCACGCCGTTCACGCGGTCGGTGACGTGGACGTAGAGGTTGTAGACGAAGCCCGAGGGCAGGCCGGCGAAGGACATGTAGACGTCCTTGCCGTCGAAGAGCGCGAGGCGCTCGCCCGAGCTGGGGTCGATCGTGCTCGTATCGGCGGGCACGCCCTGGGCGTTGGTGAGGATGATGGGATAGAGGTTGTCGCGGCCACAGGGCTGTTGTGCGACGGCGGACGCCGTGAGCAGGGTCAGGGCGCCGAAGAGTACGGACGGGGTGCGCATGATGAGTCGGGGAGAGGTAAGTAGAGGTGGGAGGTAGAGAGCCGCCATTCGCGGCGCGAAAAGCGGCATCCTAAGGGAAGACCGCGGAACTTGGGAAGCCCCGCGGTCGGGATTCGGAGCGCCGAGCGTCGGCGCGGGTGGGATCAGAGCCAGGTCTGGTTGTTGTTGGCGCGGTCGAGCGCGTTCTTCAGCGCTTCCTGGCGGGCGCGGTTGCGGTCTCCGGCCGGGGTGTAGCCATCGGCGCAGAGCGCGGCGATCGCCTGGTTCATGAGATCGCGGATCGAGAGGGTGCCGAGCTCGGGGTCGTTGACGAGGCAGCCCGGATCGACGAGGCCGGTGAGGACGTTGGCGTGCATCGCGGCGAGCTGCGCCGAGAGCATGTAGGCCATGTTCACGGAGCGAGCGCAGCGCAGGTAGAAGTACCACTCGACGAGGTTCGAGGGCGGGCAGCGCAGCGTGCCGCGCTCGCCGGCGAGGCAGAGCCCCTGCAGGGAGTCGAGGACGTCGTAGCGGCAGACGAGGACCAGGCCGTGGCAGCTGCGCCAGAAGCCGATCGTGCGCCCATTGCAGTCGCGCTCCAGAACCGCCGCAGCGAAGTCGCCGCCGGCGGCATCGGCGCAACCGCAAGTCTCGACGGCATTGCTCGTCGGTCGCGTCGCCACGTAGCCGGGCTGCAGCGTCAGCTCCACGCTGTAGGCTCCAGCGGGCACGTTGAAGAAGCGATAGTGGCCGTTCGCGTCGGTGAGCGTCGACTGCGAGCCCGCGCTCGAGTTCAGCACGACTTCCCAGCCGACGAGCGGACCTTCGTTCGATGCGCGTTGGCCGTTCTGGTCGAGGTCTTCGAAGACCGAGCCAGCGATGTCGCTGCCGGGTACGGAGTCCCCGATGCGGAAGTAGTGCGAGCTGCGCAGCGCACACTGCGTGGAGTCCGAGCCGCGGATCAAGTAGGGCGAGTTGGGGATCCCGGTCGCTTCGTAGCGATCGCCGAACCAGACCTTGAACAGGCAGGGCTCTTCCGAGCCCGAGATGACCGGGGAGACGAGCAAGATCTCGTTGCCGTCACCCAAGGTGACGATCGTGCCGGGGTTCTGGTTGTTCGTCTGCGGCAGGGTGAGATCGATCAGACCCGAGGTCTTGTCGACGCGCACGAAGCGATCGGCGGGATCGTTCGCAGACAAGACGCGGTCGCCGATGCCGTTCGGTCGATCGGTGACGTGTACGTAGAAGTCGTAGACGAAGCCGCTCGGAAGGTTCGCGAAGGAGAGATAGACGTCGTCGGTCGCGAAGCGTGCGACGCGCTCTCCCGAAGAGGGGTCGATCTCACTCGTGTCCGCTGGGATCCCTCTGGAGTCCGTAAGGATGATCTCGTAGAGGTTGTCGCGGCCGCAGGGCTGCTGAGCGGAAGCGGAGACGGTAGTCAGGGCGAGTGCCCCGAAGAGGAGGACGTTGGAGCGCATGATCGATGGGCGGGGTTGTCGGGGGGACGGCGAAACCTAGCCCCGAGAGGCCCGCGCGGTCGGTTGCGCGTTCCTAGAGCGAAAAAATCTCCCTCTCGATCCAGCGCTCAGCTCGCGCGATCGAAGCCGCTGGCGCGCACGAGCCCGCTTCCGATCTCTCGCCATCCGCGGCGCAGCTCGAGCAGATAGAGCCCGAGCGAGAACACCGCCGCTCCCGCGGCGACGCGCGCGAGCACGCCGATCTCGGCGGGCACGATCCAGGCCGTGAAGGCGACCGCCATCGTGAGGAGGAGCGGTCTCGCATAAGGTGCGCAGACTTCATAGCGCAGGCGACGGTGGAGCTCGATCGCCGACCAGAGCGCCGCAGCCGAGGCGCCGATCGCCGTCGCGAGGGCCGTGCCATTTGCGCCATGCGACGGGATCCACAGCAGCGAGAGAGCGAGATTGAGTCCAGCGCCGAGACCGATCGAGAGCAGATAGGGGTAGAGCTCGCGCCGCGCGAAGAGCACGTTGCCATAGCGTGAGCCGACGTGGATTGCGACCGAGGCGAGCAGCAACCAGCGCAGCGTCCAAGCCGCGGCTTCGAAGCGCGCACCGAAGAGCCGATGCAGCAGCGGCTCGGCGACGATCCAGCCGCCCGCCGCAACGGGCAGAACGAGGAACGCGCTCGCGCGCACGACGCGCTCCAAGGCTCCCCGGGCATCGCCACCACTCGCGGCGGCGGCGATGTGCGGCTGCACGGCGCGCGCGAGCAAGCCGAGCGGCAGCTCGGCGGCTTGTGCGATGCGCTGCGCCGCGTGATAGAGCCCCGCGGCCTCGGGGCGACCGAGCAAGCCCAAGAGGATCACGTCGCTCGCGAAGATGGTCTGGTTCAGCACCTGCGCGAGCGAGAGCCCGTGGATCCTGCCCTGCGCGCTGCGCAGCGAAATGCGTTCGAAGTTCTTGCCGCGGCGCGCGAGCCAGAGCTCGCCGAGCGCGGCGTAGAGCATGCGCGAGCCGAGGTTCAGCGCGGCGAGCAACTCCGCATCGAGGGCTTCGAACCGCCAGGCGATCGCGGTGCCGGCGAGGAGGGCCAGGGTGCTCAAGTTCTCGATGCGCACTTCGACGCGCGTCGCGCCGCATGCGTCGGCGAGCCCCTTCAAGTCGCGGACCGTGGGTAAGGCGAGCGCTCCGCAGAGCAGCCAGAAGCCGAGGCGCTCCGGTGCGAGGGAAAGCACCACCAGGGTCCAAGCCGCGGTGAGCGCGAGCGCGATCGGCAAGCTCGCGCGCCTGGCGGCGCTGATCCACGCCAGGGCTTCCTCGCGCGGCCGGCGCGCGGCTTCGCGCGCGGCGATGGCGCGCGGACCGGAGTCGGCGAGGAGCCCGAGCAGGCGCCCGGCCTGCAGCCCGATGGCGAGGAGGCCGAGCTCTTCGAGCTCGAGTGCGCGCGCCACGATCAGCGT
>JAEUHW010000195.1 GCA_016793245.1 Planctomycetota bacterium | reverse complement strand
TTCACCGGGGTCTCCGACCCCGGTGAAAACGTTCCTGGCACCGTACGTCCGGGAGCGGGGGACAACGGAGCGGACGCACGATAGGCTGATCCGTGCCATGCGTCTGATCCCTCGCCTCGCCCGTTGGCTCGTCGACCCGCGCCTCTTCACCGCCCTCGGCCTCGCTCTCGCGGCGACGGCCGCGGGCGGGCTCGTCTCCAGCGGCTCTTGCGTCTGGTATGTCGAGACCGACTGCGATGACGAGTACGACGACGACTGCGACGACGACGACGATTGGGAGCGCGCCGACGCGGCGAAGCTGAAGCTGGCCCGCCCTGCCCAGGGGTGGAAGCTCGCGCGCTATCGCAGCGAGTCGAGAGTCGACGAAGGGCGTCCGCGCCTCGCGCGCGTGACCGACATCGAGGGGCCCTCGCTTCGCGAGCTGAAGCCCGTCGGTCGCTTCGGCGAAGAGGAGCTGCGCGCGTTCTGCCGCGAGGTGCTGCGCGCGAACGAGTCGCTGCTCGGTCTGCCGGAGTCCCGCGGGTTCCTCGTGGCGCAGGACGTGGTGTTCCACCCCGATAGCATCCTCGTGCATTTCCAGCAGTACGAGGAGCCGGAGGAAGGGCGCGCGTTCGCTCTCGATGGCCGCGGCCTCGTGTTCTCGCTCGATCCGCGCGGCAAGCTGCTCGAGGTCGAGATCGCGACCTGGCTGGGCCCGCGCTGAGCTGCGAAGCGTCGAGTGCGCTGTTTTCCGAGAGGAACCGGAACGGAGCGCTCGGCTGCGGGTTGAGACGCGCCGCGATGCCCCTCGATCCCTCGCCCGCGCGCGTGCGCGTTCCCTCGATCGCCGTTCTCGGCGGCGGCCCTGGTGGTCTCTTCACCGCTTGGTCGCTGCAGCGCGTGCTCGATCGACCCGTGCACCTCGAGATCTACGAGGCGAGCGCGCGCCTCGGCGGCAAAGTGCGCACCGCGCGCCTGGGCCCGCGGGGTGTGCCCTACGAGGCAGGAGCTGCCGAGCTCTACGACTACAGCGAGCTCGGTGAGGATCCTCTGCGCGAGCTCGTCGCCGAGCTCGGCCTCTCGACGCGACCGATGGAAGGACATGCGGTCGTCGTCGGCGGGCGCTTCGTCGCGAACTTGGACGATCTGGAGAGCGCGCTCGGCGCGGAGGCCGCGAGCGCTCTCTGCCGTTTCGATTCCCGGGCGCGCGACGGCCTGAGCCCGGCGGAGTTCTTCGCAGCCGATCTCGAAGGACGCTCTACGAACTCTGCGCCCGGCGAGCGTTTCTCTGCCCTCCTCGAGCGGGTGCCGAGCCGCGGAGCGCGCCGCTTCGTCGAGACGCTGATCCACAGCGATCTCGCCACCGAGCCCGAGCGGACCAGCGTGGGCTACGGCCTCCAGAACTACGTGATGAACGACCCGCGCTACTTGAAGCTCTACAGCATCGAGGGCGGCAACGAGCGCTTGATCGAAGCCCTCGCGCAGCGCGTGCGCGCCGAGCTGCGCCTCGAACACGAGGTGCTCCGTGTCTCTCGCGCGCCGAGCGGGCGTCTCCGCCTCGCCTACTGCTCGCCGTGCGGCAGCGGAGAGCGCGAGCACGATCTCGTGGTGCTGGCGCTGCCGCTCGATGCGCTGCGGCGCGTCGCCTTCGAAGGCGAGCTCCTGCGCGCCGCGATGGCGCGCCACGTCGCCGACTACGATCATCCCGCGCACTACCTGCGCTTGACCCTGCTCTTCGAGCGCCCGTTCTGGCGCGCTCGACTCCAGGATTCCTACGCCATGCTCGAGGCCTTCGGAGGCGCCTGCCTCTACGATGAATCCTCCCGCACGCCCGAAGCGGGCTACGGGTTGCTGGGCTGGCTCCTCGGCGGCGCCGCGGCGCTCGAGCATGCGAAGCTCGACGACGCGACGTTGCTCTCGCGCGCGCTCGAGGAGCTGCCGTTCGATGGCGCGCTCGTCCGCGAGCTCTTCGTCGCCGGCGCCGTGCATCGATGGAACGACGCGGTGAACGCGATGCCCGGCGGGCTCTCCCCGCGCTCTCACGCGCGGCGCCATCAGCCCGAGCCAGAGGGGCATCCCGAGCTCTTCGTGGTCGGCGACTACCTCTTCGACTCGACCTTGAACGGCGTCCTCGACTCGGCGGATCACGTGGCCATGGCGATCGCCGCGCGTCTCGCGGCGTCGAGCGAGGAGGCCGCTTGAGCGACGCTCCGAAGCTGCCGAACGGCTCCGAGCGCGTTGCGATCGGGTTCACCGCGGAGGACGCTCCGAGCGGAGCGGTGCTGCTGCTCGCCGATGCGGCGACGAAGCGCCGCGCGGTCGCGCGCGCGACCGAGCCGCGCGAGAGCTTCACGCCAGGTTCCGGCGCCGGCATCGACCTCGAGCTCTGGCTCGTGCCGACGAGCGGCGCGTCGCGCGAAGAAGAGGAGGTGCTCGTCGAAGCGCTGCGCGCGGAGCTCGTCGCAGCAGGAGAACGCGACAGCGCGGCCCCATCTCCGCCGGTGGTCGTCGCGCTGCAGAGCGCGTACGTGCTGTGGTCTCCCGGCGTGCTGGTCCTCCTCGCGCCGCGCGAGCGCTGGCTCGCGCTCCGCCGAGCGGCGATCGACGCCGCGTTCGTGATCGGCGAGCTGCGCGCGATCGAGGAGGCCGTCGAAGCGACTTGGCCCGAGCTCGAAGCCGATGCGTCGCTCGCGTTCGAGGGCAGCGAGCGCGCGCTGCCGCGCCGCGACGAGCTGCGCGCGCGCTTCTCCCGCGTGCTCGCGCTGCGCATGCGGCTCTCCCGGCTCGCGCCGCGTGCGCTCCTGCCTCACGTTCATCCTCCGACGCTGGCGAGCCAGCTCGCCGAGCGTCTGCGCGAGCGCGCGCGCTTGCCCGAGCGCCTCGAGCATCTACGAGAGAAGCTCGAACTCCAGTTCCACGCCGTCGAGCTCGCGAGCCAGCGCTTCAGCGACTACGCGCTCGCGCGAACCGGTCACACGCTGGAGTGGGTGATCATCGTCTTGCTCGCGGGGCAGACGATCCTGCTCCTGGTCGAGCTCCTCGCGGACTACGGCGCGGCATGAGCCCGAGCTCGTCGCGCTACCTCGAGATCGACGTGCTGCGCACGCTGGCCATCTTCTCGATGGTCTCCGTGCATTTCTGCGAGAACCTCGCCGGCACGACGCCGCCCTTCACCGGCTTCGGCGCACCGCTCTTCGCCTTCCTCTCCGGCGTGAGCTATCACCTCTGGCGCAGCGCGCAGGAGCGGCGCGGGCGCGCGGAGGGGGAGATCGCGAAGGCCACCGTTCGGCGCGGCCTCTTCCTGCTCGGGCTCGGCTTCGCGTTCAACGTCTTCGTCTGGCTGCCCGAGGACACCTTCAACTGGGACGTGCTGAGCTTCCTCGGTGTGGCCTGGATGAGCCTCGAGCTCGTGCGCCGCTGGCCGTTGCCGGTCCTCGCGTTCGCGGCTCTCGTGATCTATGTGCTTAGCCCCGTGGCACGCGGCATCGCCGACTATCCCGCGTATTGGACCGCGGGCTACTTCGATCCTGACCTCACGCTCTCCGACGTGATGCTCGGCGCGCTCGTCACGGGCTACTTCCCGCTCCTTCCTTGGATCGTGTATCCGTGGGTCGGCTACGCCATCGGCTCGACCCTCTTCGGAACCGCGGCACGGGCGGGCTCCCCGCGTCTCGCGCAACGCGCAGGCACCGCGCTCGTGGTCTTCGCCGGCACGCTGCTCTTCGTGCAGCAGCGCTGGCCCGCGCTCTTGCCGCGCGGCGCGCGAGACGCGTGGACGATGTTCCCGCCCTCGCTCGCGTACGTCGCAGGATCGCTCGGCCTCGCGATGCTGGTCCTCGCGTGGCTCCCGCGCGTCCTTCCGAACGAGGACCGGCGCAGCTCGCGGGCGCTGCACCTCGTCGCGCGCACCTTCAGCCGTCACGCGCTGACGCTCTATCTCCTGCATCACGTCGTTCATCTCTGGCCGCTCTGGATCGCCGCCGGCCTGAACGGAGAGGAGCCCACGGCCTATTGGCGCGCGGCATCGTCGACCCCCGCGGCCGCCCTGCTCGCCGCGGGCTTCTTGATCGCGAGCTATCTCGGCCTGCGCTGGATGGACCGCCAGGGGCGGCGCGGCATCGAGGATCTCATGCGCTGGCTCTGCGACTGACCGGCCCTCTGCTCCGTCGAAGCGCCTCCATGAAGTTCTGATGAAGGGCGCGCCGGAGCGTGCGTCGAGCGCCAACATGTTCGCCCTCCGATGGCTGCTCCCGACTTCGATCGCACCACCTTCTCCTCCGCGGCGCACCTCGCGCCGAAGAACGCCGCGCATTTCCTCACCGTCGTCGAGGGCGTCGAGCCCGAGCGTTCAGTGCGGCTCGGCGCCGAGGCGCTGATCCTCGGGCGCGATGGCTCGCGTCCGTTCCATCTGCCGGACCCCGAGATCTCGCGTTCGCATTGCGAGTTGAAGCTCGTGGCGGGGAGCTTGCGGGTCCGCGATCTCGGCTCGACGAACGGGACCTACATCGACGGCGAGCGCGTGCAAGGCGAGCGCGAGCTGCCCGTGGCGAGCCTCCTGCAGATCGGGAAGCACGCGCTGCGGCACGAGCTGCTCTCGCCGGAGGAAGTCGCGCGCCACGAGCAGCTGAGCGGCGAGCTCGAGCGCGCGCGGCGCTACATCGAGGACCTGATCCCGCTGCCATGGTCCGAAGGGCCGTTGCGCGTGGATTGGTGTTTGGTGCCCACTACGAAGCTCGGCGGCGATTGCCTGGGCTATCACGCGCTGGCCGACGGGCGCATCGCGATCTACTTGCTCGATGTGTGTGGGCACGGCGTCGGCTCGGCGCTGCACTCCGCCTCCGCGCTGAACATGCTCCGGCGCAGCACGCTGCCGGCCTGCGACTTCGGCGCACCGGAGGTCGTGCTGCAGCGCTTGAACGAGGCCTTCGCGATGGAGGACCACGGCGGCATGTACTTCACGCTGTGGTATGGCGTGCTCGACCCGCGGAGCGGCGAGCTGCGCTACGCTTCGGCCGGTCATCCTCCGGCCCTCGTGTTGGGGCCGAACGGCGCGATCATCGCTCGCTTGCGCTGCCCCAATCCTCCGATCGGCGTGTTGGCTGGACGGCGCTTCACGGCGGCGACGACGCAGCTCGAGCACGAGCAGCGCTTGTTCGTCTTCAGCGACGGGGTCTACGAGCTCGGCGCGGCAGGCGCTGGAGGCGATGGCATCGGCGCGCTCGAAGCCCTGCTCTCCTCGCTCGGCGACTCGCCCTTGGCCGAACCTCGCCGCCTCTACGATCGCGCGCGCGCGGCGGTCGGCGGAGAGCTCGGCGACGATTACACCCTGCTCGTGCTCTCGCGCGAGCGCACGTAGAGGTCTCGGAAGATGGAGCTGGAAGTCATAGCGAAGACCGAAGAGTGGACGCTGCTCGCGCTCCGAGGGCGGCTCGATACGGCCGGTGTCGATCAGGTCGAAGCCCGCTTCAGCTCCGCGCTGGCCCGTGCGCGCCACGGGGTGATCGACCTCTCGGGCGTGAGCTTCCTCGCCTCGCTCGGCGTGCGCATGCTCCTCACCGCGGCGAAGATGCTCGCGCGGCGTGGGGCGACGCTCACGCTGGTGGCTCCGCAGGAGCTGGTGCACGAAGCGCTGCGCTTCTCCTCGATCGACGAGATCCTGCCGGTGGTGCCGGACTTGGCCGCCGCTCGCCGCCATCTCGGCTTGGCTCCATGAGCAGCCACGAGCGGTCCACCGCGATCGCGCGTTTCGAACTCCAGCTCTCGAGCACCTATGGCGAGATGGCCGAGCGCGGCGCGGAGCTCGAGCGTCGCCTCCTCGAGCTCGCCGTGGAGGAAGCGGGTCGCTATCGCGCTCATCTCGCCTACGAGGAGCTCGTCGGGAACGTGCTCCGCTACGGCGGGGCGCCGGCGGGCGGCATTCGCCTCCGCCTCGACGTCGTCGTCGAGCACGAGCGGCTCCTCCTCGTGATCCAGGATGACGGTCCGCCCTTCGATCCCACGGCCGTGCCGGACCCGCCGGTCGCGCGGAGCGTGACCGCCGCGCGCGTCGGCGGGCAGGGGATCGCGATGGTGCGCCGCGTGGCGCAGCGCTTCGACTACCGCCGGGAAGGAGGGCGCAACCGCGTCGAGCTGGAGATCCCGCGCCGCGCGAGCTGAAGCCCTCTTCGGCTGGCTCCTCCCTTGGCCCGACGTACGCCTCCGACGTCCGGTTCCGGGAGCGCTCTCTTCCCGGACGTACGGTGCCAGGAACGTTTTCACCGGGTTCGAGAGACCCCGGTGAAAACGTTCCTGGCACCGTACGTCCGGGGTCGGCGGTCGGCGGTGGGATCGCGGTTGGGTGACGGCGTTTGTTTTCTCCCACCTCGGCTCTGCTTGCGCTAAGTTCTCGGGCCTCTCGGAACCGGATGGGTGGCTCAACTGCCCTTGGAGCGCCCCGGTTCGAGATCCCCTCGGATGCCGCCCGAACCGCACTTCTCGCTCGAAGAGCTCTTCGCCGAGCTGAGCCCGCTCTCTCCGTCGGAGCGCGTTGCTCGGATCGCGGCGTACCAACTGCCGGCGATGCTGCGCGAGGAGCTGGAGTCGCTGCTCGAAGCGATGGCTCCGGCGCCGGAGGAGCCGCCGATCGATCGCACCACCGTCGGAGAGCCGCCGCCCGCGCGCAGCTCTTCGAGCGCGCCGCTGCCGGAAGCGCTGCAGGATTTCGGCTCCTACAAGCTGATCCGCGAGCTGGGTCGCGGCGCGCAGGGCGTCGTCTTCCTCGCCGAGCACAAGGTGATCCACCGACGCGTGGCGCTGAAGATGCTCTCTTCGGCGGCGACGCAGTCGGACGCGATCCGCGAGCGCTTCCGGCGCGAAGCGGAGATCACTTCCAGGCTCAGCCATCCCGGCATCTGCGCGATCTACGAAGTCGGTGAGGAGCAAGGCGTCCCGTTCATCGCGATGCAGCTCATCGAAGGCGTGCCGCTCGAGAAGGCGCTGCACGCGCGGAAGGTCGGCGGGGAAGAGGGCGGGCTCGCGGAGGCCAATGCGATCGGGCTCGGCGGGCGGAGCTGGTCCGAGATCCAAGTGCTGCTGCGCTTCTTCGAAGGCGCCGCGCGCGCGCTCCACGTCGCGCACGAAGCCGGCTTGATCCACCGCGACATCAAGCCCGGCAACATCATGGTGACGAAGAGCGGGGATCCGATCCTCGTCGACTTCGGAGCCGCGCGCGACCTCGATGCGATCGGCCACACGCTGACGCAGGAGGGCACGCTCGTCGGCACGCCCGCCTACATGGCGCCCGAGCAGATCCGCGGGAACCGCGGCGGCGTCGATCGACGAGCGGACATCTACGGGCTCACCGCGTCGCTCTACGAGTGCCTGACGCTGCAACGGCCCTTCGACGCGGAGTCGCTGGACGAGCTCTTCCACAAGATCCAGACCAAGGTCGCCGCGAGCCCGCGGAAGTTGAACCCGATCGTGACGCGCGACCTCGAGGTCGTGATCGAAGTCGGCCTCGAGCGCGAGGTCGATCGGCGCTATGCGACCGCCGAGGCGCTGGCCGAGGATCTCCAGCGCGTCGCGACGCAGCAGAAGGTGAGCGCGCGCGCGGCCGGTCTCGTGCGACGCCTGAAGAAGTGGGCGCGCGCGAATCCGGTGCAGGCGATCGCCGCCGCCGCGTTGCTGCTCTTCGTGCTGTCGGGGCTCGGCGTCTGGGTCGCGCGCGTCCGCGAGCGGGTGCTCGCGGTGCGCGGGCACGTGGCGGAGGCGGAGCAGCTCATCGAGCAGGGGCATTTCCCCGCGGCGTTCGAGGCGATCGCGAAGGCGCTGGAGCGCGACCCCGAGAACCCCGAGCCGCGCGAGCTGCGCGCGCGCGCCGAGCTCGCGCAGGAGCGCACCGCTCGGGACGCGCGGCGCCGCGCCGATCTCGCCGCCGCGCAGGCCGCGCTGGAGGAAGCCGCCGCGGTGCTCGCGCGCTACGAGAGCGCGCGCGAGGAGCATGCGTCGCTCGACCTCTCGATCGCCGCGCAGCGCCAAGCGGTGATCGGCGCCTACGCGAGCGATGCGAAGCGCGCGGCGTTCGCGGCGGAGGAGCAGAAGGTCAAGGATCTCGCGCTCGAGCAGGAGACCTTGCTCGCCACCGCGCGCGAGGCGCTGGATCGCAGCGTGCGCTTGGAGTCGCCGTGGCTGGATGCGCGCAGCGCGGCCAGCGATGCCGCGCTCGCCGACTACGCGATGCGTCTCTGGAGGCGCGCCAAGGCCGGGGGTGACGAAGCCGAAGCGGCGTCGCTGCGGGCCGAGGTCGAGAGCTTCGATCGCGAGCAGCGCCACGCGCGCGAGCTCCTCGGCCGCGGCACGCTCGCGATCGAGCTCGCTCCAACCGATGCCGAGCTCTTCCTCTTCCGCTGCGAGTCGCGCGAGCGCGTGCGCGGCTCGCTCGTCGTGCCGCGCTTGGTGCCGGTGCCGACGCGCGGCGTCGGCCGCAGCCGCGAGGCCGCGTGGTGCGAGGGGTTCTTCCCCGGCGATCCCTGCCTCGTCGTGCTCGAGGTCGAAGCCGATTCGCATGCCGCGCGCGCGGGGCTCCGCCCCGGTGATCTCGTGATCGCGTTGAACGGCCAGCCCTGCGGCGACGGCCTCTTCCTGCGCGCGCTGGGCGATGACGAGAAGCTCGCGCGCACGCTCGTGCCGTGGGACCGCCTCGTCGCGGTGAACGGCCTCCCGATCGCGGACGCGTTCGACTGGGGCTACAGCGAGATCGCGCGCGATCCCGCGCGGCTCGACCTCGATCGCCTGCAGCTCGCCTCGCGTGCGGAGCCGCTGCTCCTCGAGAAGTCGCGCCTCGAGTGGGTGCGCCCCGCGGTCGCTGCTCGCGGCTCAGGTCCGGCCGAGCTGCGCCTGCGTTGCTTGCGCGACGGCGAGGAGCTCGAGCTGGTCGTACCGGCGAACGAGCCGTCGGGGCTGCGCACCGAGGCCACCGCGTATCCCCTGATCTTCTCGCCGGAGAATCGCATCGAGCCGAGTGCCGCGCTCGAAGTCGATCCCGGCGCGTATCTCCTGGTCGCGCGGAAGCAGGGCTGCGCCACGCTGCGCTTCTCCTGCAGCGTGCCGGCGCTCGGCGCCGCGCGCGCGCAGATGATCCTGCTGCCGAGTGCCGCCGTGCCGCCGGGCTTCGTGCACGTGCCCGCGGGAGCCGTGGTCCTCGGCGGCGATCTCGAAGCGCGGAACTCGCCGCCCGAGCAGCTGGTCGAGGTAGGCGATGTCTTCGTCGCGCGGCGCGAGGTCACCAACGCCGAGTGGTACGCGTTCGTGAACGATCCCGCGACGCTCGCGCTCATCGCCGAGCGAGGCGAGCGCAGCTTCGTGCCGCGCGAGCCGAGCAAGCTGATGGCGAAGAAGCGCGAGGACGGCGCAGGCTACGAGCCCGCGCGCGGACGACCGGACACCGCGGTGTACGGCATCTCGCACGCCGATGCGCGCGCGTTCGTCGCGTGGAAGAACGCCGAGGCCGAGCGCGCGCTCGCGCCTTGGGTCTTCGATCTGCCGAGCGGTGCCGAATGGGAGAAGGCCGCGCGCGGTGGCGACGGCCGCACCTATCCCTGGGGCTCGCGCTTCGATCCGTCGCTCACCGTCGGCCGTCACCGCAAGGCCACCTGGCTGCTCGACGAGCCCGCCGGTGCGGAGCTCGGCGACGAATCGCCGTACGGCATCCGCGACCTCGGCGGCTCGCGCTTCGAGTGGACCTCCGAGGAGGTCGGCAAGGCCGCGAGCGAGGAGCAGCGCGAGTTCTACTACCGCAGCGGATCGTGGTTCGTGGACACGCCGGCGGTCTTCCGCGCGGCGGCGCGCTTCAGTGGAAACGCGAACGCCGCGAATGGGTCGACGGGCCTGCGCCTCGTCGCCCGCCCGCGGCGTTCCTGATGCGCGCGAGGCGCGTCGACCGGGCTTACTCGATGCCGGCGTAGGGCGAAGAGAAGGACTTCGGGCGCGTCGTCGGCGTGTGCGTGGCGCCGGACTCGCTGTTCAGCTGCTCGAACTCGTTCAAGCAGCCGAACATGAGCGCACGCAGATCCTCATTCTCTCCAGGACCGGTGCGGCCGGCGCGCGGATCGCAGAGCAGCGTACGCACGTTCTGCAGCAGATCATCGACGAGGGTCAGTCGGCCGTCGCCGCGCACATCGACGGTGACCAGGCTGTACTGGCTGAAGGGGCCGCAGGCGCGATTCAGCGCGGTCGCGCAGACCTGCACCGAGAGGATGTAGCCGGCGTGGCCGCGCGCCCGACTGGTGAGGTAGTTGGAGAGGTGGAAGTACGCCGTCGTGAACGAAGCCGGCGCCAGCGGCACCGTGAAGATCGAGACCGACGGATCGTTGCTCGAGATCGGACGGCGGAGGCAGAGAGGATTCCCTTGCGGCCCGTTCACCGTCTCGCGCCAGAGCGGATCGCAGAGGCGCAGCACCGGCATCCCCGCGTTGTGCCAGTACCCCTTGCTCGTGGAGATGCCCGTCGTCGGTTCTTCGTTGAAGCTGATCGCACCGAAGTCGCCGACATCGACGAGGCTCGCGTTCGTGCTCGCGCCGCGGGTGATGCTCGTGGTCGGGTGCCAGAAGGCCTCGGGGTTCGGGATGTATCCAGGGGGCGGCGGGATGTCGCGCACTTCGTAGCTCGCGCCGTCCTGCGGCTGCAGGAACTCGAAGCCGCCCGCGGCATCGGTGAAGGTGAACGCGACGCGGACGCCGTTCCGCCAGAGCTCGAAGCGCCAGCCTGGAATCGCGACTTCCTCGGGTACCGAGGCGTCCCACGTCCCGTTCGCATTGAAGTCGAAGAACTTCTCGCCGCGGATCCGCGTGTCCTGCGGAGCATTGCGCACCTTGAACACGACCGTGCGCGAGTGCTCGGGCAGGAAGCCGAAGACGCCGCCGAGGCCGGGGTCGTAGTTCGCGACGGGGGTCGCCCAGACGCGGTAGTCGAGATTCGTACCGGGCAGGGTCGTGAACGGCATGAGCTGCAGGAGCAGCGAGCTGCACGGCCCGGGGGCCGTCGCGCGCGTCCCGACGTAGGTCGCGAAGACGCCGTTCTGCACGGTGACACGCCGGTGCTCGAGCGCATCCGTGGTGAGGAGCTGGTCGTTCGCGAAGGTCGTGACCTGGAAGTACCAGTCGCCGTTCGCGATGCCGAGCCCGTTGCAGGGCTGGCCCGGTCCGGGACCGGCGGCGAGGTAGACCTCGGGGGCCGTATCGAACGACGTGAACGGGACCGTCTGGCCCAAGGAGTTCGTGACATAGACCACGCCGTCGGCGAGCAGCGGTCCCGAGAGGCAGAGCGCGGCCACGAGGCCGGCGAAGCGGCGAGCAGTGCGAGTCATGGCGGGTTTCCGGGAGGAGGGCGAGAGGATCGACTGGAGCAGTCGATCATCGGTTACACCAAAGCGCCATCCTAGAGGCGCCTCTGCCAGGATTTCCGAGGATCTTCTCGGGGGGGAGGGATCCGGCCTCAGAGGCCGAGGCGCGCGCGCAGGACGTTCGAGCTGCGGACGGTCGTGGGCACAGGGTCGAGGACGAACGCTTGGTACTCGAAGCGTACCCCGGCGAGCAGCGGGTGGAATGGCAGCACCACCGCATGGTCGGCGAATCCGCCCGTCACGATCGCCGGCCCGTAGGGCGAGATCCCGAGCCCGGCGAAGAATTGGGTCGAGGCGAGATCGAGCAGGATCGAGCAGCCGTTGCCGATCGCGATGGGGTTCGGCTCGAGACCCACGGAGTAGAAGAGGAAGCTCGCCGCGCCGTTCGGGGCGCCTTGGAGCTGCACCTGGAAGATCGTTCCGAGGCGCGGCGGCCCGAAGCCGCCGAGGACGAGCGGGGTTCCAACGCTGGAGCTGCAGCCCGAGCCGAAGCTGGAGAGCTCGGCGCGCGGCGCGTAGCGCAGGCGCAGCTTCGGCCGTAGCGTGGCCGCTGACTCGCGCGAATCGAGGCGCAGCGCGCTGGTGTTCTCGTCGCCGCGGAGCAGCCAGCCGAAGTTCGTCGTGGGCTGATCGAGCATGGCCTGCGCCTCGGCGACGAGCGCCGCACTCGTCGGCCAGAGCACGGGGCCGAAGGCCCCTGCAGTCGCCGTCGAGGTCGTGGTCGCGGCGAAGTCGCCGCCCGGCGTGGTCCAGAGCTGGCCCGGGAAGAAGCGGTGGATCCACGTCGCGTCGCCCGTCGTCGCCGGCGCGCCGCCGCCGCCGCCGCGCGCAGCAGTCGAGCTGCCTTCGCCCCAGCTCTGGTCCACGCGGTGCATGGTGATCACCATCGAGCTCGCGCGCGTGCGACTCACCTGCAGCTCGAGCTCCGCGCGCGTGATCACCATGCCCGCCGGAACCACGGCGGCGACGTCGAAGAAGAGCAGCGCACGCGCCGCGCGCCCTTGGCCCGTCCGCCCTACGAAGAGGCCCGTTCCGGCGCCGTTCGCGAGCGAGCCCGTCGCGTCGGCGTAGATCGTCGTGTCGCGCGTGGGCTCGAGCTCGACGAGCTGGATCTGAGCGGGTGCGGAGACGGCGGCGAGCGCCAGGGCCAGGGCGGCGAGACGAAGGACGAGCATCGAGGGAGCCTCGGCAGGTAGGAAGGCGCTCTCTTCGTAGCCGAGGCGTTCGATTCGCGCCAGGGCGCGACGAGACTCAGAACCCGATCGCGAGCTCGAGCCCGTTCGTGAGCTCGGCGACGCCGAAGAGCGGGCCGCCGGCGGAGACGATCAGCGCTTGCGCGGCGAGCGCGACGCCCACGTTCTCCGGACCGCTCGGGATGGCGAGGTTCGCGACCAGGCCACCGCTGCCGTTCGAGTTTCCGAGGGGCACGCTCAGGAAGGGCAACGCGACCTGCAAGACGCAGGAACCCAGCGCGAGCGGGCTCGCGGGGCCGCCGGCGAGGAGCAGGCTCACGGGCGCGTTCGGCGTCGCTCCGGCGAGGGTCAACGCCAAGTTCGAGCCGAGGACCGGCGCGTTCGAAGCGAGCGTCGGCGTCGTGAGCACGCCGCAGCCGCTGCCCACGCTCGTCGAGCTCGCGGGCTCGATGTCGCAGGTCCAGAGGCTGCGCCCGTGCGTCGCCACGAGCAAGGTCCGGTCGTTCTTCCAGACCAACTCGTCGATGCTGACGATCGAAGGCCCACCGGGCACCGGGCTCCAGCTCGCGCCGTCGTCCTCGGAGTGGTAGAGGCCGAGATCGGTCGCGGCGTAATAGCGCTCGCGCAGGACGCGGTGCTGCGCGATGCAGGAGACGGGCACCGCGGGCAAGGCACCGCCGCCGCTCCCTGCGCGCGGAGCCCAGGTGGCACCGTTGTCCGTCGTGCGCCAGACGTTCGGCGAGGTGAAGCCCATCAGGCTCACGGTGACGACATTCGGATCGACGTGATCGATGACGATGCGCGAGATCCAGCGATTGGGCAGCCCGGGCGCGCCCGTGTCGACGCGCGTCCACGTCGGATTCGCCGCGAGCGCATTGCTCGTGCGATAGATCTCGCCGCTGTTGTGCCCGACCCACATCACGTTCGAGTTGCCGCGCGCGATGGCGAAGGTCGAGATGTTGCAGGGCGGGTTGTCCTCGAAGTGATCGGGACGCGGGCCGGTGAGGCCGGTGCAGGTCAGGACCGCGGGCTTCACCGAAGCCCAGGAGAGCGGTGTCGCGCCCTTCACGTTATTGGTGCGCCAGAGCTGCGCTCCACCGGCGTAGAAGCGATTGCTGTCGTTGGGATCGAGCAGGATGAACGACGCGAAGTTGTTCGTGGGATCGTTGATGCCCGTGGCGATGCCGGTCGAGCTCGTCCCGCCGTTCGAGCTCCGCCGGAGCCCCAAGTGCTGCGTCTGGAAGTAGAAGTAGTTCGGGTCCACGGGATCGACCGCGCAGAAGCCGCCGTCGCCGCCGCCGGGCTGCGTCCAGCCGTTCAAGCCGCTGATCGTGGTTCCGCGGGAGGTGCCGTTGTCCTGCGCGCCGCCCATCACGACGCTCGAGACCGGGCTCATCGCGGCGCCGTAGAACTGCGTGATCGCGAGCCCGTTCGCGAGGTTCGTCCAGCCCGAGCTCGTCGTCACCGTGAACACGTTCGTCGCGCGCTGCACGCCGCCGTCGTTCACGAAGTAGACCGTGTTGTTGCTCGAACCGTCGAACGCAGGGTGCTCGACGAAGAGGTGCTGATCGGCGTGCGCGCTGTTCGGGTAGCTCGCCCAGTTCGAGATGCGCGTCCAGTTGACGCCCGAGTTCGTGCTGCGATAGGCGTCGAGGCCGCCGATCACGAGGCGTGAAGCGTTCGTCGGGTCGACCCAGATCGCGCCGCTGTAGTTGGAGAGGATCGAGACCACGCCGCCCGCGGTCTGCTGCACGTAGGTCTGGCCGCCGTTCGCCGAGCGCCAGATGCGGAGCTGATTCGAAGTGCTCGTCGCCGCGTACACGACGCCGGGGGCGCTCCGCGCATACGCGAGCTCGACGCGCGTCGTGCTCGCGAACGCCGGCGCGTTGTTCCACGTGACGCCGCCATCGAGCGAGTACTGCGCGATGCCGTCGGTGCGCCCGGCGACGAGCTTGCTCGCGTCATTGGGATCGAACTTGAGGTCGAGCGTCTTCACCGTCGTGCGGCGCGACCAGGTCTGCCCGCCGTCGCTGCTGCGCCAGATCCCGCTCACCGTCGCGGCGAGCAGCACCTGCGGGTTCGTGCGATCGATCGCGAGGCGCGCGACCGAGAGCCACTCCGCGCCGCTCGTGCCGGGGACCTGCACCCAGGTGTCGCCGCCGTCCACCGTCTTGAAGACGCCGGCGCCCTGCATCACGGCGCTGTTCGAAGATCCTTCGGGCTGATTGAAGAAGGCCCCTTCGCCCGTGCCGGCCCAGAGCGTGTCCGGCTGCGAGGGATGCTGCACCATGCACGTGATCGCCAGCACCGCCGGCAGATCGGGAGCGACCGTCCAGGACGCCCCGGCGTTGGTGGAGCGCCAGAGCCCGCCGCCCACCGAGCCCAACCACATCCGCGAGGGATTGCCCGGGTCGATCAGGAGCGAGCGCGCGCGCCCGCCGATGTTCCCCGGCCCTAGCAAGGTCCAGTTGGTCGGGGCCGCGCCCTCCGGCAGCGCCGCGACCCGGGCCTGGTGGGCGAGCACTTCGGCGTAGAGCGTCCCCGCCGGCAGCTCGCTCTGGCCGCCGAGGTGTTGGCGCCAGCGGACCCAGGCGCCGTGGGGGTGCGGCGTGGCGTTCGCGTTCTCGGCTTTTGCGACTTCGTTCGGGGCGCTCGTAGGGAGCGGCGGGGCGCCGGTGCAGGCGGCGAGGGCGAGGAGGAGCAGGGCAGAGCAGGGGCGCATCGGGGCCTCGCGGTGGGGCGGGGGCGGGGGGGCAGGGAGTGCGCAGCGTGGGCCGACGCGCGGGCGCCGCAGGGGGGCGCCGTGGAGAAGACTACCGGATGGCTCGGGATCGTGGGGAGACTGCGGAGCCTCGCCGGCTCTCACGCTTGCTGATCCATGCGGGCGCGACGACGAATGCTCTCGCGGCGCTCCGGGGCGGGGTCAGCACCGCCACAAACGACCGGAGCCGGCACCCGCGCTGTCGATCAGTAGGGGTCAGACCCCTGTTGATCGACGAACGACCGGAGCCGGGAACCGCGGTCTCGCGGTTTCCCGGCTCCTGGATCGTCGCGCCGAGCCCGTTGGCCTTCACAGGCCGAAGAGTTGGAACGCAGCGCGGAACAAGTCGGGGATGTACCAGATCATGGATCGAGACCTCGTGGCGATCGCGATGGATCCGGCCCTCGTCGTTCGCCTGCCGTCGGGGGCCGTCGAGCTCGAGCGAGCTCTGCGGTCAGAGCACCGCGGCGCGCGGGCTGTCACAGATGACAGCCGAGTTTCTTGCTCTCGCTCGCGCGCTTCCGTGGGGCGTCGCGCTCGGACCTGGGCACCGCGCGCGCTGTCGATCAGTAGGGGTCAGACCCCTTGTTGATCGATGAACGACCGGAGCCGGGAACCGCGGTCTCGCGGTTTCCCGGCTCCGGGATCGTCGCGCCGAGCGCGTTGGCCTTCACAGGCCGAAGAATTGGAACGCTGCGCGGAAAAAGTCGGGGATGTGCCAGATCATGGCGTGAAACCTCGTGGCGATTCTGGTCGATGCGGTCCCCTTGGTTCGCCTGCCTTCGGGGACTGTCGAGCTCGAGCGAGCTCTGCAGTCAAAGCACCGCGGCGCGCGGGCTGTCACACGTTAGGCCCGAGGTTTTCGTGCGCTCTCGATCTCTGGTCGCCGAGCTCAGACCAACGGCCCCCCATAAGCCAACGCCTCCGGCCCCCCCGCCCAC
>JAEUHW010000185.1 GCA_016793245.1 Planctomycetota bacterium | reverse complement strand
CATGTGCTCCGCCACGTCGAGCATGCACGCCTCCGCTCGTCCGAGAGCCGAGGTCACGATGGTGAAGCACGCCAGCGCGCGCGTCCTGCGGTCGTAGCTCGATCGCACGTTGTGAGTAGGGCTCGGCTTCGCGATCGCGCCCGAGCTGGTGCCGCACTCCGACCAAGCCGACCAAGGCCTCGCTGCGCCCGGAATCGAGCTCGAGCGCACGGAGATCGGCGAGCCGCGCGGCTTCGAACTCGCCGCGGGTACGGAGCGCGCTGCCCAAGTTCACATGCGCTTCGGCGAAGCCCTCATCTCGTCGCAGCGCTCGCGCACTTCGCGCGAGGCGAGATGCCCGTCGCGGAGGACCTCCACCGCGACTTCGCGACCGAGATCGGTACGCAAGCCCAAGACGCGCGCGAACCTTCGGACGCGAGGTCCGCGACGACCGCTACGCCAGCCCTCCGGCGAAGCAAGCGCCGCGCCCGCCGCGCATTAACGGCGCCGAACGACATCGCGCGTCGAAGCGCGTACGACCCCGAACGCGATGGGAAAGCGAATGCGGCGGTCACGTCGCTTGCGTCGCCTCCGGATGCGGCTTCGCTGCGTCGATAGACATCGTGCGACGTTTCGGAGCCCGCGGGAGGCGGGGGCTCCGAAACTCATGCTACTTGGATGAACGGACATCGATGCGAGAACCGCGTCGAGAGACATCGGTTCGTCGCCCGCGCGGCGGTAGGGCGGCGGCGCGAAGCTTCCGCAGAGCAACATCGCGGAGTGAACAACGTCGCTGAATCAAGATTCCGACTTTCTAGGAAACCAACGGCGCCTCGCGTGCGTTCTTGATGATGGAACGAAATCGGGGAAGGCGACGCGCAACGAGGCAGAGGACTCCACATGCGCCGCAAGGATCGACAGCTCGAGTTCGACTTCCGTCAGCATGGCGGCAAGCGGAAGGGCGCGGGACGGAAGCCGAAGAACGCGGAGCCCGGCATGCCGCACCGGCAGCACTCGAAGAAGAAGCGTGGCGAGCCGCTGCACATCACCGTGCGACTCGCCGATGGCCTGCCATCGCTGCGCAGAGGCGGCGCGTTGAAGGTCGTGCTCGCTGCGCTCAGCGCGAGCAGCGAGCGGCACGGAATGCGGATCGTTCACTATTCGATTCAGCGGGACCATCTGCACCTCCTCGTCGAGGCCGAGGATCGCACCTGCGTCGCGCGTGGCATGAACGCGCTGCTCAGCCCACTCGCGCGTGCGTTGAATAAGCTTTGGGTTCGCAAGGGCAAGGTGTTCCCCGAGCGCTATCACGACGAAGTGATCTCGACGCCGACGCAGGCGCGGAACGCCCTGCGCTACGTGCTGCAGAACGGCAAGAAGCACGGTGTCGTGCCGCAGCAGTCGATTGACCTGTGCTCGAGCGCTCCCGTGTTCGATGGTTGGATCGAGCGCCCGTCGATCGCTTCGATCGCCTCGGCTCTAGCGATCGCGACCGTCGCGCCCGCCTCGACCTGGCTGCTCACCACCGGCTGGCGCCGCGACGGCCTACTCGACATTGGCGAGCTTCCGCAGCACAAGAAGCACGCCGGCCGACCGCGAGCGAACCTCGCCGAATCAAGAAGACGAGCGACCTCGCGCTGACGCGCTCTGCCCTACCGCCGCGCGGGCGCGGAACCCGCGTCTATCGACGTCGCTCTCGTGTCGACGTCCGATCGCTCCCGGCAACATGAGTTCCGGAGCCCCCGCCTCCAGCGGGCTCCGGAACGGCGCGCCGTGTCTATCGACGAAGCGGAGCCGCGCCCGGAGGCGCTGCAAGCGACGTGCACGACGCGCGAAGCTCCGCGTTTCTCGCTCGCGTCGAACGCGCGTCGACTCTCGAACTCCGTCGACGCAGTTCACGCGCGTCGGGCGCGGCGCTTGCTTCGCCGGAGGGCCGGGCGCAGCGCATGCGCGGTCTTGCGCTCGAACGCCTCTCGCTCCTCGCTCCTCGCTTCTCGCTTTCACGCCACGCGTCGACGCGATAACGACGAGCGAGCCCCTCGACGAGGGCGAACATGCGAACGCGAGTAGCGCCACGACCGCTCCGCCAGCCCTCCGGCGAAGCAAGCGCCGCGCCCGCCGCGCGTGAAGGACGTCGAACCACATAGTGTGTCGAAGCGCGTTTGAAGCCCCACGCGATTGGAGCGCTAGCGCGGCGGTCACGTCGCTTGCATCGCCTCCGGATGCGGCTCCGCTACGTCGAAAGACGTCGTGCGCCGTTTCGGAGCCCGCGGGAGGCGGGGGCTCCGAAACTCATGCTTCTGGGACGAACGGACATCGATGCGAGAACCGCGTCGAGAGACAGCGGTTCGTCGCCCGCGCGGCGGTAGGGCGAAAGGACGTCTCAGCTGCGCAACTGAGATCGAGCAGCGAGCAACGTCGCTCTATCAAGTTTCCGACTTTCTATGAAACCCACGAGGCTCCTTCTGCGTTCTCAATGCTGGAACGACCGCGGGGAAGGCGACGCAGAACGAGTCCGAGGACGAAGCATGCGCCGCAAGGATCCACAGCTCGAGTTCGACTTCCATCAGCATGGCGGCAAGCGGAAGGGCGCAGGACGGAAGCCGAAGAGCGCTGAGCCCGGCATGCCGCACCGTCAGCGCGCGATGAAGAAGCGCGGCCAGCCGCTCCTAATCACCGTGCGTCTGGCGGATGGTCTGCCATCGCTGCGTCGCGGCGGCGCGCTGAAGGTCGTGCTGGCAGCGCTCAGTGCGAGCAGCGTCCGCCATGGAATGAAGATCATTCACTACTCGATTCAGGCGAACCATCTCCATCTCCTGGTTGAGGCGGATGATCGCGAGTGCGTCGCACGCGGCATGAACGCTCTGCTGAGCCCGCTGGCCCGCGCGTTGAACAAGCTCTGGGCCCGCCGCGGCAAGGTATTCCCCGAGCGCTATCACGACGAGGTGATCTCGACGCCGACGCAGGCTCGCCATGCGCTACGGTACGTGTTGCAGAACGGCAAGAAGCACGGCGTCGTGCCGCGCAGCACGATCGATCTCTGCTCGAGCGCGCCCGTGTTCGATGGCTGGAAGGAGCAGCCGTCGATCGCCTCGATCCCCGCGACACCGGTCATGGCCACCGTCGCGCCCGCTTCGACTTGGCTGCTCACCACCGGCTGGCGCCGCCACGGTCTGCTCGACATCCACGAGTTGCCGCACACCAAACCCGCAGGTCGACCGCGAGCGAACCTCGCCGAATCAAGAAGCCGAGCCACCTCGCGCTGACGCACTCCGCCCTACCGCCGCGCGGGCGTTGAACCCCGTGTCCATCGACGTCG
The DNA here is from genome assembly GCA_016793245.1 of Planctomycetota bacterium. Lineage (GTDB taxonomy): Bacteria > Planctomycetota > UBA1135 > UBA1135 > JADKAF01 > JADKAF01. The sequence continues at coordinate 43,383 of JAEUHW010000185.1, read as the reverse complement.
TTCTCGATTCGACGTCCGATCGTCCCCATGAGCATGAGTCTCGGAGCCCCCGCCTCCAGCGGGCTCCGAGACGGCGCACGACGTCTTTCAACGAAGCGAAGCCGCGCCCGGAGGCGCAGCAAGCGACGTGAACGACGCGCGACGCTCCGCGTTTCTCGCTCGGGTCGTTCGCGCGTCAACTCTCGAAATCCATGGACGTGGACCACGCGCGTCGGGCGCGGCGCTTGCTTCGCCGTAGGGCCGGGCGTAGCGCATGCGCGGTCTTGCGTTCGATCGCCTCTCGCTCCTCGCACCTTGCTTTCACGCGTTCACCTAGCCGCTCCGCTGTGCAACGAGCTCGAGCAGTCCCTGGGTTCGAAACTCGAGCCGAGAACGACGTCCTTCGCGCCCCAAGGACTCCAGCGCCGCCCCCGGCGAACGCCCCGCCGATCCCATCGCCGCGCAGGATCCATGCGCTCGCGTCGCTCTGGATCGCCGCCCGGGCGGGATGGACCGTCGCGAGCCCCGCGCGATCGCCACCGAGGAGCCGCGCGTGCGCGAAGCTCACTTGCGGCGAGCGGCGCACGTCGACGGCCGCGCGCCGATCCGGTGCGTTCACCGCATCGCACATCTCGAGCACGCAGTGCTCGATGCAGACCTCCCTCGGGCTGAGCAACCAAGCCCTTCTCCGCGCTCGCACTCAAGGCCGCTCTCGTCGACGGTCGATCCCGAAGCGGATCTCCACCCGCCCGTACCCCTCGGCACGCATGCAATCGGCCTCGACCGCAACCTCGATCGACCCGCGCGCCGAGCGCCTCCGCAGCGCCCTGCGCCGGAACCTGCGCTACGCGCTGGCGAAGGACCCCGAGCACGCCGGCTCGCGCGATCTCTTCCGCGCGCTGGCGCTCGCCGTGCGCGAGTTCGCGATCGACGGGATGCTCGAGACCGAGCGCGCGTTCCGCGCCGAGGGAGCGAAGAGCGTCCACTATCTCTCGATGGAGTTCCTGATGGGCCGCGCCCTCGGGAACAACCTCCTGAACCTCGGCTTGCTCGACGCCGCGGAGCAAGCGCTGGAGGGCACCGGGCTCGAGCTCGAGGAGGCGCACGAGATCGAACCCGACGCCGCGCTCGGCAACGGCGGCTTGGGGCGCCTCGCGGCGTGCTTCCTCGACTCGCTCGCGACGCTGGGTTATGCGGGTTACGGCTACGGCATCAACTACGAGCACGGGCTCTTCCATCAGGAGATCCGCGACGGCCAGCAGCGCGAGAAGCCCGACCGCTGGCTCGACCTCGGCTCGGCGTGGCTCGTGCCGCGCGAAGAAGAAGCCGTCGCGATCCCGATCTACGGGCGCATCGAGCACGGCGCCGATGCCGCGGGCGAATACAACCCGATGTGGGTCGACTGGCGCCTGCTCTACGGCGTGCCGCACGACTTCCCCGTCGTCGGCCACGGCGGACGCACGGTGAACTTCTTGCGCCTCTACTCCGCGCGCGCCTCGCGCGAGCTCGACATGGAGGCCTTCAACTCGGGCGAGTTCCTGAAGGCCGTCGATCAGAAGGCGCTCACCGAGACCGTCTCCAAGGTGCTCTACCCGACCGACTCCGTGCCGAACGGCAAGGAGCTGCGACTCGTGCAGGAGTACTTCTTCGTCGCCTGCGCGCTGCGCCATGTCCTGAAGCGCTGCCTGCGCGAGCAAGGCGATCTCCGCAACCTGCCGCGCTTCCACGCGATCCAGTTGAACGACACGCATCCCGCACTCGCGATCTGCGAGCTGATGCGCGCGCTCGTCGACGAGCATCGCTTCTCCTGGGACGAGGCCTTCGAGGTCACGCGCGCGACCTGCGCGTACACGAACCACACCCTGCTGCCCGAGGCGCTGGAGCAGTGGTCGATCGCGCTGCTCGAGCGCGTGCTGCCGCGGCACCTGCAGATCCTGCAGGAGATCGACCGGCGCTTCCGCGCCGAGGTTCGCGATCGCTTCGCCGGCGACGGCCACGTCGAGGAGGAGCTGGCACTCGTGACGCGCGGCGGCGACCCGCACGCGCGGATGGCTCATCTCGCGATCGTCGGCAGCCACGCGGTGAACGGCGTCGCGGAGCTGCACTCCGAGCTCCTGCGCACGCGCCTCGTGCCCCGCTTCGCGGAGCTCTATCCCGAACGCTTCCACAACGTGACGAACGGTGTCACGCCGCGCCGCTGGATCGCGCACTGCAATCCCGAGCTGGCCGCGCTCTACGACGAGCACCTGGGCAGCGGCTGGATCGCCGATCTCGAGCGCTTGCGCGAGCTCGAGCCGCAGATCGAGAAGGGCTGGTTCCGCGCGCGCTTCCGCGAGATCAAGCAGCGCAACAAAACGCGCCTGGCCGAAGGCGTCGCGCGCGAGCAGAAGCTCTCGATCGATCCGCACGCGCTCTTCGATGTGCAGGCGAAGCGCATCCACGAGTACAAGCGCCAGCTCCTCGCCGTGCTGCACGTGATCGCGCGCTACCAGGAGATCGTCGAGGACGGCGTGCTCCCCGCATGTCCGCGCGTCGTGCTCTTCGCGGGCAAGGCGGCGCCCGGCTACGTGCACGCGAAGGACGTGATCGAGCTCGTGCACCGGGTCGGCGCGGTGGTGAACGGCGACCCCCGCGTGCGCGACTGGCTGCGCGTCGTCTTCCTCCCGAACTACCGCGTCTCGCAGGCCGAACGCCTGATCCCCGCCGCGGATCTCAGCGAGCAGATCTCGACCGCCGGCATGGAGGCCTCGGGCACCGGCAACATGAAGTTCGGCCTGAACGGCGCGCTGACGATCGGCACGCTCGACGGCGCGAACATCGAGATCCGCGCCGCCGTCGGCGCCGAACACTTCCATCTCTTCGGCCACACCGCCGCCGAGCTCGAAGCGCTGCGCCACGCGCGCGCCTACGCTCCGCAAGCCCTGATCGAGGAGCACCCCTGGGTCGGGCGCGTGGTGCGCGCGCTCGAAGGCGGCCTCCTCGGCGGGAGCTGGACGCCGCCCGCGTGGATCCCCGCGCGCCTCCGCTCGCCGCACGATCCCTACTTCCACCTCGCCGACCTGCCGAGCTACGTCGCGGAGCAGCGCGCCGTCGAACGGCGCTTCCTCGATCGCGACGCCTGGTGCCGCAGCGCACTGGTGAACGCGCTGCGCCTCGGACACTTCTCGAGCGACCGCACGATCCGCGAGTATGCGCAGAAGATCTGGGGACTCGAGACGCCCACGCGTCGAGCGACGACCGAGCGCTGATTGCGGAGAGTTCCGTGGTCGAGCATCGCCTCGGACCCCGGACGTACGGTGCCAGGAACGTTTTCACCGGGGTCTCCGACCCCGGTGAAAACGTTCCTGGCACCGTACGTCCGGGCGGAGTCGGGTGGCGAGTGCGGCGCGCGCGAGGGGCATCTAGCGCGGCTCGGGCTCGATCCATCCGCAGCGGCGATCCCTCGAGGCGAATTCCACCCGACGCGGACCGCGCGACTTGCCGAGGATTTCCGGCGCCCTACGCTGCGCCGGCATGAGCTACGACGCCCTCGCCGCCGCGGAGCAGGTGGCCGACCAAGCCCGTGCGCAGGCCCTCGCCGTCGATCGCGATGGCGCGTTTCCCACCTCGACCCTCGACGCGGCGCGCGCGGCGGGCTTGCTCGGCTTGCTCTCCGCTCCCGCCGTCGGCGGGCGCGGTGGCTCTCTCGCGGATGCGGCCGCCGTGATCGAGCGGCTCGCGCGTGAGTGCGGCAGCAGCGCCATGGTGCTCACCATGCACTACTGCGGAACCGCGGTGATCGAGGCGCACGGTGCCGACGACGTTCGTCGCGCGATCGCCGCCGGTCGGCATCTCTCGACGCTCGCGTTCAGCGAAGCGGGCTCGCGCTCGCACTTCTGGGCGCCGCTCAGCAGCGCGACCGCGGATGGTGAGTCCATCGTGCTCGACGCCGAGAAGAGCTGGATCACCTCCGCGCATCACGCCGACGCCTACGTCTGGTCGAGCCGCCCGTCGAGCGGCACGGGCGCGAGCACGCTCTGGCTCGTGCCGCGCGGGAGCGCCGGACTCGAGATCGCCGGTGGCTTCGACGGGCTCGGGCTCCGCGGGAACGACTCCGCGCCGGTCCGCGCTCGCGGCGTGCGCATCGCCGCCGCGCAGCGACTCGGCGCCGATGGCGCGGGCTTCGAGATCATGATGGGCACCGTGCTGCCGACCTTCGCGCTGCTGATCTCCGCGGGCTCGCTCGGCCTCGCCGAGGGACTCGTGCAGAAGACCGCCGCGCACGCGAGCGGCACGCGCTGGGCGCATCTCGGCGAGAAGAGCGCGCTCGCCGATCTGCCGACCATTCGCGCGTACGTCGCGCGCATGCGCATCCGAGTCGATCAGGCCAAGGCCCTCTGGCGCGAAGCGCTCTCCGCCGTCGCAGCCGGTCGCCCGGACGCCATGCTGCTCGTGCTCGAGACGAAGGCGTCGGCGGCGGATGCCGCGGGCGAGGTCGCGGATCTCGCGATGCGCGTCTGCGGCGGCATGGCCTTCCGCAAGGAGGTCGGCGTCGAGCGGCTCTTCCGCGACGCGCGCGCGGCCATGGTCATGGCGCCGACGAGCGACCAGCTCTACGACTTCATCGGCAAGGCCCTCTGCGGCCTGCCTCTCTTCGGCTGAACGGCGAGACCTCCCATGAACGACGCGCTCGTGCTCGGTGCCGTGGCCTACGACGCCAAGGTCGTCACGATCTGGGACGGCTTCCAGCGGTGGTTCCGCGCCGAGGGTCTCGACTTCGACTACGTGCTCTACAGCAACTACGAGCGCCAGGTGGAGCAGCACCTGCGCGGCGCGTTCGACGTCGCGTGGAACTCGCCGCTCGCCTGGCTGCAAGCCGAGGCCGCGGCCCGCGCGGCCGGCCGCACGGCGCGCGCGATCGCGATGCGCGACACCGATCAGGACCTGCGCTCGCTGCTCGTCGTGCGCAGCGCGAGCGCGATCCAAACGCTCGAGGATCTCCGCGGCAAGACGATCGGCGTGGGTGCTGGCGACTCACCCCAGGCCACGCTGATCCCGCTGCAGCACTTGGCGGAGCTCGGCCTCCTCGCCGAGCGCGACTTCCGCGTGCGACGCTTCGATGTGCTCGTCGGCAAGCACGGCGATCACGTCGGCGGGGAGCGCGACGCGGCGCGCGCGCTGATGGCCGGCGAGGTCGATGCGGCGTGCATGATCGACGGCAATCACCTCGTGTTCACGAACGAGGGCACGCTGCCGCGCGGCGCGACGCGCGTGCTCGACGCCACGGCGCTCTACGATCACTGCAACTTCACCGTGCTCGACGGCGCACCGGAGCGCGCGATCGCGCGCTTCCAGGAGCTGCTGCTCGGCATGCGCTACGAAGACCCCGCCGTGCGCCCGCTGCTCGACCTCGAGGGACTGAAGGCCTGGCGCCCGGGGCGCACGAGCGGCTATGCGCTGCTCGAGCGCGCGTGCGAGCGCACCGGCGAGCTCGCGTCGTTCGTTCAGCGCGTCGCGCGCGTACCCCACTCGTGAGCGACGCGCGCGGGATGCAGTGCGCGATCGATCTCGAGACCCTGGACCTCGATCGCGGCGCGGCCCTGCTGCTGCGCGCCGCGCTGCTGCCGCTCGCTCCCGGAGAGACGCTGCGCGTGTACGGCAGCGCCCCGGCGCTCGGGCATCACCTGCGGGCCTGGGCGCGCGCGGAAGGCCACGCGATCGAAGAGCTTCCGCCGCGCGCGGGCGACGAGCGGAACGCGACTCCACCTGCCGTGGCCGTCCTCACGCGCGGCACCGCGCTCGGCGCGCGCTGGGCCGGCGCCGAGCGCGCCGGAGGTGCAGCGCCTGCGGAAGCCGTCGCGTTCGCTCCCGCGCGCTGGGGCCTCGCCGCGCGCGGCGCGGCCGTCGAAGCCGGCAGCCCCGAGATCTCCTTCGCGCTCTCTCATCGCGACGAGGTCTGGACCGACGACGCGCCGGAGCTCTATCGCCAAGCAGCGGCCGCGCAGTGGGATCCCGAGCGCGCGATCCCGTGGCACGCGCCGCGCACGCATCCATCGCTCGTCGAGGATGCGCTGGTGCAGGTCCTCACCTACTTGATCGAGAACGAGACCGCGGCCCTGCTCGTGCCCGTGCGCTTCTGCGCGCAGATCCACCCGCAGTTCCGCGAGATCCAACAGCTCCTCGCGATCCAAGCCGCGGACGAAGCCCGGCACATCGAGGTCTTCTCGCGCCGCGCGCGAGCGGTGCGCACCGAGCTCGGCCTCTCGACGAGCGGCGGCCAAGCCTCGCTGAAGACGCTGCTCGACGAGCCCGACTTCGCGCTCGCGAGCTTCCTCCTCAGCGTGCTCGGCGAGGGCTCGTTCGTGCATCTGCTGGGCTTCCTGCACGTGCATGCGCCGGACGAGGCGACACGTGTGCTGATGCATCTCGTCGCGCAGGACGAAGTGCGCCACGTCGCCTTCGGTATGTCGCATCTCGAGCGCCACGCGCGCCACGACCCGACGCTGCTCGCGCGCCTGCGCCTCGCCGTCGAGCGCCGCCACGAGGCGCTGCGCCACACCGCGGGTCTCAACGCCGAGGTATTCGATGCGCTCGTGATCCTGGCGGCGGGCGAGCTCACGCCGGAGGCGATCGAGCGCGGCCACGCTGCTGTATCCGCACTCGTCGAGCAGATGGACGCAGGGCGTCGCGCTCGCTTGCGCCGCTTGGGCTTCGAGGAGCGCGACGCCGCGGCCCTGAGCAGCTTGCACACGCGCAATTTCATGTGAATGCGCTGGGCGCAGCGCGCAGCGTTCCTTGCAATCGCCATGGCGAGGCACGGGACGCTGCGCCGACTCGGGGGCACATACGCGAACCAGCGAACCGGACCAGGAACGGGCCCGGATCTGTCGCTTCATCGTGCGGCGGCTGCGTTCTGGCGGAGCGGCTAGGCGCTTCGAGAACTGCCGCTTAGAGTCCGATCATCTCGCGCGCCGCCTCCCCCCCTCGGCGCACGATCGGAGTCCTGCCCATGTCCCGCTCCTGCCCTGCCCTCTGCGCGAGCTATGTCCTCGCCGCATCGATCGTCTCCTTCCTGACGGCGCAAGAGCCCGTCTTCACCATCGATGGCACGCAGGACGACGACTCTCTCGGCCGCTCCGTCGCGGTCGGCAGCGATTGGAATCTCGATGGGATCATCGATATCGCGATCGGGATCCCCGGGCGCAATGGCTTCGAGGGCCTCGTCGAGCTCCGCTCGGGTCGCGACGGGACGTTGATCCGCACCATCGCCGCGCCCGCCAACGCGCGCGAATTCGGGACCTCGATCGACGCGACGCTCGACTTCACCGGCGATGGACACAACGACCTCGTCGTCGGAGCGCCGTTCGCCAATCTCCCCGGGAGCTTCCTCTCTCCGGGGACGGTGTACTTGATCAACGGCACGACGGGCGCCGTGATCCACTCGAGCACCGGGGTCCAGGACAACGACCAGCTCGGCGAGTGCGTCCTCGCGCTGCAGGACGTGAACGGCGACGGGACGCCGGACTTCGCGGCTTCGGGCACGGGCATCGACGGACCGGGCTCGCTGTTCAATTGCGGCGGCGTGCGCGTGTTCTCCGGAGCGACGGGCGCGGCGCTGTACACGCGCCTCGGATGGGCGCCGAACGTCGGCTATGGCGTCTCGCTGACGCGATTGCGCGACGTCAATGGCGACGCACGACCGGATTGGGTGAGCGGTGGAGAAGGCGTCTTCCCGAACTACCTCGGCACGGTCGAAGTGTGCTCGGGTGCGACGGGCCTGCCGATCGCGACGCTCCCCGGCGTCTCCGCGAACGGCATCGCCGTCGCGCGAGCCCACGACCTCGATGGCGACGGCTCTGACGATTTCTGGCTCGGACGGCCGGGGTTCCGGAACGCCTCGGCGCAGCTCGTCGGGCGCGTCGAGGGTCGCTCCGGACGCACCGGTGCGCTGCTCTTCGGTCACGATGGCAATCTCGTGAACACGAACTTCGGGACGTACGTGATCGGCCTCCGCGATCTCGATGGCGACGCGCTGCCCGAGTTCGCCGCCTTTCGCAATTCGGGGAGCTCCAACCGCGAGGTGCAGCTCCGCTCGGGCCGCACCGGCGCGGTGCTCCGCGCCTTCTCGGTGTTCTCGTTGAGCGGGCACGATGCGCTCGATGCGGGCGACCTCAACTCCGGCGGCTTCGACGAGCTCTTGATCGGCGACGACGCGTTCTCGCCGAGCGGCTTCCGGTTCGCCGGTCGCGCGCAGGTCTTCGCGCTCGCCGATCGCTTCCTCACCTCGACGCCGGATCGCGTGACCATGCCCGGCCCGCTCTCGATCGAGCTCCGCGGCGCTGCAGCGAACGGCGGCTTCCTCGTCTTCGTCGTGCAAGCGAACGGCTTGCCGATCGGCCCCTATCTCGTCGGAATCGGCACCTGCAATGCGGAAGGGCGCGGCTCGATCCCGCTGAACGTCCCCGTCGTCCCCGGGCTCCAGTCGCTCGACTTCTTCGGCGCCTCGCTCGGCGCGCCGCTGCCGAGCATCGCGTTCACCAACCTCTGGCGCACGCGCTTCCAGTAGCGCGCGCGCCGCGGGCCGCACGTGCGGCTCAGCGCGCCGGCGAGCAGAGCCACCGCCGCAGCACGTGCCGCAGCGTCGGCAGGTCGATCGGCTTCGCCAGATAATCATCCATGCCGACCTCGAGGCAGCGCTCGCGGTCGCCCTTCACGGCGTTCGCCGTGAGCGCGACGATCGGCAGGCGCTGTCCCGAGCCGGCTTCGCGCTCGCGCAGCGCGAACGTCGCCTCGAAGCCGTCCATCTCCGGCATCTGGCAATCCATGAAGACGAGCTCGAAGCTCTCCTGCTCTAGGCGCTGCAGGGCCTCGAGGCCGTGGTTCGCCACTTCGACCTTCAGGCCTTCCTTCTCGAGCAAACGCCGCGCGACGAGCTGATTCACGCGGTTGTCCTCGACGAGGAGCACGCGACGGCCGACGTAGCTCGGCGGCGCCTTCGCTTCGCTCTCGGCGCCTTCGCCGCTGCCGTCCTGCGGCGCGAGGCCGAGGAGCCGCGCCGTGGTGTTGAACAGGCGCCGCGTCTGCCACGGCCGCTCGAGGAGCTGCGAGAAGCCCTCGCGCTCGTGCTGTTTGCTCGCGCCGAAGGGGATCAAGCCGATCACCGGGGGTGCGTTGTTCACCTGGCGTCGCAGCGCGCTCATCCACTGCGCGCAGAGCTCGCCCAGGCTCTCGCGATCGAGATAGACGAGGTCGAAGGGCCGGCCGTCGTTCGCGGTGCTGCGCACGCGCGCCGCGGCCTCCTTCAGATCGCAGGCGATCTCGGGGCGCAGGCCCCACGTGGAGAGCTGCTCGATCAGCAGCTCGCCTTCGGCTCGATAGCCGTGCACCACGAGGATGCGCCGGCGCGGCAACCGCGGGCTCAGCGTCTGGCGCGCCGTGCCGCGCGTCAAGCGCACCGTGAACCAGAAGGTGCTGCCCAGACCTTCCGAGCCCTCGGCGCCGATCTCGCCGCCCATCAAGTGCGCGAGCTGCTTGCAGATCGCGAGCCCGAGACCCGTGCCGCCGTAGCGCCTCGTCGTCGAGGAGTCGGCTTGCGTGAACGCCTCGAAGAGCTCGCTCGGGTCGTCGCGGAGACCGATGCCGGTGTCGCAGACGCGGAAGCCGATGTCGATGAAGTCCGGCCCTTCGAGGAGCTTCCGCGCGTGCACCGATACGTGTCCGCGCGCGGTGAACTTCACCGCGTTGGAGACCAAGTTCGTCAGCACCTGGCGCACGCGCAGCGGATCGCCTTGCACGAAGCGCGGCAGATTCGGAGCGAACACCGCGGCGAGGCGGAGCCCCTTCGCCTGCGCCGGCTGCGCGAAGGTCTGCAAGACCTCGTCGCAGAGGTTCAGCAAGTCGAACTCGATGTGCTCGAGCTCGAAGCGGCAGGCCTCGATCTTCGAGAAGTCGAGGATGTCGTTGATCAGCCCGAGCAGCGACTCCGCGGAGGTCTTCAGCGTGCCGACGTAGCCGCGCTGCGTCTCGTCGAGATCGGTGCCGGCGAGCAGATGCGCGATCCCGATCACGCCGTTCAGCGGGGTCCGGATCTCGTGGCTCATGTTCGCCAGGAACTCGGACTTCGCGCGCGAGGCGCTCTCCGCGACATCGCGCGCCGATTCCAAGGCCTCGGTGCGCTCGACCTCTTCGCTCACGTCGCGCAGCACGACGACGCCACCCAAGCACGCATCGTCGCGGCGCACCGGGTCGAACGCGAACGCGAGCGCCACCTGCTCGCCGTCCTTCCGCACGAAGAAGAGCTCGTCGACCTTGAACGGGACACCCGCGCGCAGCGCGGCCAGGCTGTCGAAGCTCTCGCCCTGCAGCCGGCGCAGCAGGTCCTGGCCGCGGAGCTCCGCTTCGCTCGCGCCGAGGAGGCGCAGCCCCGCCGGATTGATCGAGGTGACGCGCCCCATCTCGTCGAGCGTGGCGAGGCCCTCGCCGACGGAGTTGATCGAAGCGCGCAGCTTCTCGCGTTCCTCCGCGAGCTGGCTCTCCTGCGAGCTGCGGAGCTCCGTGACCACCTGCTCCATCTCGCGCGTCGCGAGCTCGACGGCGCGCCCGCTGAGCTCCTGCTCTTCTTCGGAGGCGCGATACGCCTCGTCGATCTTCTCGAGCACGAGCCGCCAGGTATCGATGTCCGCGGGCCGACACGACGGAGAGAGCCCGAGCTCCTGCAACTGGCGATGCAGCAAGCGCGAGAGCGGAGCCGTCGTGCGCGGAGCTTGCACTCAGACCTCCGCGATCTCGAAGAGGGTGAACGACTCGCCGTAGAGCTCGCCTTCGCCGCCGATGCGCGCGAGCAGAGCCCCGGCGCTGGCCCCGCCGATCAGCGAGACCTTCTCCGGCAGCTCCGCGCGCGCGGCCTCGATCTCCTCCGGCGCGCGCAAGCCGAGCACGAGCTGCCGCCCGCGTTGACCGAACGCGAGAACGAAGCGCCCCTCCGCTTCGCCCATGCCGCGCGCGAGACGCTGCGCGGCGCGCGCCGCGCCATCGATCAGCGCCTGCTTCCGCGCGCGCAGGAACTGCACCTCCGCCCCTTGCGGGACTTCGCCGGAGAAGCTGAGCGCGATCCCGTGCTCGTCCATACCGACGACGCTGCGCACCGCGACCGCGCCGCCGCCGCTCGGATCGTGCAGACCGATCGGCATGCGCAGCGCGGCTTCGAGCAACTCCGGTCCTCCGCGCCCCAGATACTCCTCGTAGACGCGCACCACGGGCCGCTCGTCGAGCTCGTAGACCCACGGTCCGCTCGCGCGCGTGACACGGCGCCGCGGCCCGAAGCGCTGCCAGCCCTTGCTCACCGCGCCGCGCACGTTCACGCGCGGTCCGTAGAGCCCGACCGCGACGATGCAGTGGTGGTGCGCGCCTTCGTTGTCGAGCACGGCGGAGACCCCGCTCTCGGTGAGCGCGAGACCGCCGGCGACCACGGTTCCCGGGGGCAAGCTGGAGCCGAGCCCGCGCAGCAAGCTGGTGCTGCGCAGCACGCTGCCATCCGCGCAGAGCAGGACGGCCTGCAGATCCGGATGATCGAGCTGCGAGCCGAGCTCGATGCCGGCTTGGTGCGATTGCTCCGCACGCAGGAGCTGGACGCTCGCGCGGCGCAGCTTCGTGTGCTCGAAGCGCAGGGCCGCGCACGCCAAGCTGCCCTCCCCGCACGGTCCGTCGAGATAGGCCTGCGGGGTCGTGGCGCCGAGGATCGCCGCGCGCGGGAACGCCGTGCGCAAGGCATGCAAGCTGCCCCCCGGGCTCCTCCCCGGCGCGCCGAACGCCAGCACGAGGGTGCCATCCCCATCGAACCAGGGCACGCTCGGCAAAGCCGTGGGGCTCGGCCCACCCAGCTCGAACACCGCCGCGATCACGGGAACTCCTGCACCTCGAAGGAACCGTCGCAGGCTGCATCGACGCGCCGAGCTTCGGCCCTTGACTCGAACAAGCGCCTCCGATCGAGGAGGATCTCCGCCCACTGGAAAGGATTTCGCATGCCGCTCGAGGACGACGCCCACACCCTGATCGCTCGCATCGACGAGCTCATCGCCACCGATCGCCTCGGCGAGGCGCTCGAGCTGGTCGAGGAGACGCTGAGCAACCCGCCGGACGATCTGCTCGACGAGGAGCTCGCGCAGATCGAGTTCGAGCAGCTCGCACTGCTCTTCGAGCTCGGCGAGCCGCAGCGCCTGCTGGCCGCCGTGAAGCAGTACGACCCCGCAGATCCCGCCGCGGCGCTCTTCGAGGTGCGCGCGCACTTGCTGCGCTGGGACGTCGAGCGCGCGAAGACGCGGCTCCACGAGCTGCGCGAGAGCACCGAGCGCGAAGCCGGCCTCGACGCCGATCGCCTCGAGATCGAAGCGCTGATCGACGATCTGGAAGGCCGCTTCGACGAAGGCGATCGCAAGCTCCGCCGCGCGCATCGCCGCGCCCCCGACGAGCATCCCTTGCCCGTGAGGCTCGAGCCCGAGCAAGCGCACGCCTTGCTGGAGCGCGCCCTCCAGGAGCTGCCGCCGAACATCCAGCAGAACCTGGAGAACCTGATCGTCGAGCTGGTACCCATGCCGCGCATCGAGCCCATCTGCGAGAGCGGCGTCACCTCGCCCTGGATCCTCGGCCTCTACACCGGGCACTCCGCGCTCGAGCGCGAGGCCTACGCTCCCGACCCGCTGCCCCCGCGCGTCCAGATCTACCAGCGGAACCTCGAGCGCACCTGCGCCGACCTCGACGATCTGCAAGAGGAGCTGCGCACGACGCTGCTCCACGAGATCGGACACCACCTGGGCTTCGACGAAGACGGCGTCGCCGAGCTCGGCCTCGAGTGAGCCGCCGAGCGTTCCGCACCCGATGAACTGGCTCGCGCACCTCTACCTCGCCGAAGACACGCCGCACGCCTGGATCGGCAACTTGGTCGGCGACTTCGCGCGCGGCCTCGATCCCGAAACCCTCCACCCTCTGGTGCGCTCCGGCCTCGACCACCACCGCGCCGTCGACCGCTTCACCGACGCCCATCCCCTCCACCGCGCGAGCCGCGCGCGCTACGCCAAGCACTTCCGCCACTTCGCCGGCGTCCTCGTCGACCTCACCTACGACCACTTCCTCGCCCGCGCGTGGGAACGCTGGTCCTCGGAGCCCCTCGAGCACTTCGCCGCGCGCGTTCACCGCGTCCTCGCGGACCACGAGCCCCTGCTCTCGCCCGAGCTCCGCGAAGCCGCGCCACATCTGCAACGCCAGCAGTGGCTCCTCTCCTATCGCGACGACGCCGGCCTCGAGCGCGTCCTCCGCGGCATCGAGTCCCGCACGCGCCACCGCATGGAGCTCGTCCCGGCGCTGGAGATCCTGAGCGCCGAGCGCGCGGCCTTGCAGGCCGAGTTCGACGCCTTCTTCCCCGCCCTAGTCATTGCACAGAAAAGGTGCCAGGCACCTTAACTGTGCAATGCACAGTAACGGTGCCTGGCACCTTTACTGTGCAACGGGCGCGATGAGCTCAGCGGCGCTTCCGGTTCCGCGTCGGGTGGATCTTGCCGCGCGGCTTTGCGGCGCCGTCGGCTTCGCGGCGCTTCGCGTCGAGCGCTTCCTTCGGCGGCTGCGCGGGGATCAGCGCCAGCGGGCCGGAGCCGATCAGGTCCTCGCGGCCGGCCTCGAGGAGCGCGCGGCGGACGGTGAACCAGTTCTCGGGTTTGAAGTACTGCATGAGCGCGCGCTGGGTCTCGCGGTCGCGCAGCTTCTTCACCGTCTCGACGGGCTGCATGGTCAGCGGGTCGAGGCCGGTCCAGTACATGCAGGTGGCGATGTCCATCGGCGCGGGGATGAAATCCTGCACCTGCCGCGGGCGATAGCCGCGCTGCTTCAGGAAGACCGCGAGCTCGATCATCTCGGCCGTCCCCGAGCCGGGATGCGAGGCGATGAAGTACGGGACGAGATACTGCTCCTTCCCCGCGCGCTTCGAGGCGGCGGCGAAGTTCGTGGCGAACTCGTCGAAGCTCTCGTTCGCCGGCTTCTTCATCAGGCCGAGCACCTTCTCGCTCACGTGCTCGGGCGCCACCTTCAGGTGCCCGCCGACGTGATGCGCCGCGAGCTCCTGCAGATAGTCCGGGCTCTGCGCGGCGAGGTCCATGCGGACGCCGGAGGAGACATGCACGCGCTTCACGCCGGGAACGGCGCGAGCCTTCCGCATGAGGTCGATCGTCGGCTGGTGATCGGTGCCGAGCAGCTTGCAGATCTTCGGGTGCACGCAGGAGAGGCGGCGGCACTTGGCCTCGACCTCGGGCTTCGTGCAGCGCATCTGGTACATGTTCGCGGTCGGCCCGCCGAGGTCGGAGATCGTGCCCTTGAACTCGGGGTCGCGCGCCATGGAGTGCACCTCGCGCAGGATCGAGCCCTCGCTGCGCGATTGGATCGCGCGGCCCTGGTGCATCGTGATCGAGCAGAAGGTGCAGCCGCCGAAGCAGCCGCGCATGATCGTCACGGAGTCGCGGATCATCTCGAACGCGGGGATCTTCTCCGTGTAGCGCGGGTGCGGTCGGCGCGTGTAGCCGAGGTCGTAGATGCGATCCATCTCGCGCTCGTCGAGCGCGAGCGCGGGCGGGTTCACCACGAGCGTGCGATCGCCGTGCTTCTGCAGGAGACGCCGCCCGTTCTGCGGGTTCGTCTCGTGGTGCAGCATGCGCGTCATGTCGGCGAACGCGCGCTTCGACTCCACCACGGCTTCGTAGCTCGGCAGCTCGATCGTCTCCCCGTCTCCCGCGCCGGCGTCGTCGCGCGCGTCGAAGCGATGCGCCGGTGGCGTCTCGGTCCGGCCCAACAGGTAGGCGATGCCGCGGAGATTACGGAGCTCCGCGAGGCTCTGCCCGGCGCGCAGGCGCTCGGCGATCTCCACGATCACGCGCTCGCCCATGCCGAAGCCCAGGAGGTCGGCCTTCGAGGTGATCAGGATCGAAGGGCGAACCTGCTCCGACCAATAGTCGAAGTGCGCGATGCGGCGCAGCGAAGCCTCGACGCCGCCGATCACGACCGGTACGCCGGCGAACGCCTCGCGGCAGCGCTGTGCGTACACGTTCGTCGCGCGATCCGGCCGCAGCTCGATCTGCCCACCCGGCGAATAAGCGTCTTCGTTGCGACGCTTCTTGTTCGCCGTGTAGTGATTGATCATCGAGTCCATGTTCCCGGCCGACACGGCATAGAAGAGCCGCGGCTTGCCGAGAGCGCGCCACGCATCGGCGTTCCGCCAATCGGGCTGCGAGAGGATCGCCACGCGGAAGCCCGCGGCCTCGAGCGTGCGGCCGAGGAGGGCCGCTGCGAAGGACGGATGATCGACGTAGGCGTCGCCGGAGACGAAGACGATGTCGGCCTCGTCCCAGCCGCGCTGGCGCATCTCCTCCGGCGTCGTCGGCAGGAAATGCTTCGGGTGCGATGCGGGGCGGGGAGAGCTCACGGAGGAGAGGCTCGGGGCGGCGGGCGCCCTATCTAGGCAGAAACGCGCAGCGTTTCAACGCAGCGCTCGCTCACCCGCGCAGGCGACCGCGCTCGTCGATCGCGAGCGCTTCCAGCTCGCTCAGCGCCGGCGGCTCGCTCTCGGCGAGCAGCATGCGGGTCTGCGTCGGATGCCAGAGCCCCGGATCGGGGCCGACGAAGAGGCCCGCGGCCCCGTAGCTCCAGCCCTCGCCCCAGGCCGTGTGGCGGAAGCGGAAGAAGCAGAGCGCGCCGCTCCGGCCGTGCTCGTCCTCGGCCTCGCGCTTGGAGAGCAGCTCCAGGTCCTCCGGCGCGGCGCCCCATTCCTGCGGGTGCTGGAGATAGTGGACCATCGCCGCTTCGGCGAGCGCATCCAGGGTGCGCCAGCGCGCGGGCATCGCGTCGGCGAGCCCCAAGTCGCGCAGCACGATGAAGAGGATCCCGCGCGAACCGCGATGCGCGGCGAGGTCTTCCACCAGGGAGGGCTCCACCTCGGCTTCGCGCGCGAGCAGCGAGCCCACCGCCCACGCGCGCAAGGTGCGGCTCGCGAGCCCGAGGGAACGGCGCAGCAGCGCCTCGGCGCGCGTGCCTTCGAAGAAGCGCAGGAGATCGAGCCAGTGCTCGAGCTCGTCGAAGACCCCGAGCAGCTCCCCGGGGATCGCCTCCCAGGTCTCGTAGTCGACGAGGTGATCGAAGCCCGGCGCGTGGCGATCGAGGTCGAGGCGCCGCCGATCGAGGATCTCCTGCACGCGGTCCAACGCGCGGCGTTCGAACTCGGGGTGCTCGCCCGGTTCCAGCAGCTCGGCGTCGGCGCAGCGCAGGATGAGCTCGATCGCGCCCGTGAGCTCGCGGGTGTTCCACATCGCGCGCAGGAGCTCGGGGAAGAGGGCCGCGGCGCGCTCGGGTTCGTAGACCAGATCGACGAAGACGTAGCTGAGATCGACCTGCGCCCCTTCGGGCGAAGCGAGGAGCTCATTCAGCGCGCGCAGAGCGCTCGGCGTGCCACAGCTCGCGAGCACCTTCAGCGCGCGCGCGGCGCCGCGGCGACCGAGGCGCGGAAAGCCCGCGCAGAGCGAATCGACCAAGCGCTCGGCGAGCGCGGGCGTGAGCTCGCCATCGGCCAGACGCTCGATGCTCTCCAGCGCGGCTTCGGGGTCCTTGGACGCGGGATCGGCGAGGTGCTGGAGGGCCTCCTCCAGGCGATGGAAGCGCGTGCTCATACCCGCGAGGATCGCATGAGGCGGCCGCGCGCTCCAAACGCGCGGGCTCGCGGAGTGGCCGCGAGCGCTGCCGAAGGGCACAATCCCGCCCGGTTCCGGAATCCACCGTCGGCCCCCGCGTAGGGCCTGCCCATGATCTGCCCCGCTTGCCGCGTCGACCTGGTGTTCCTCGAAGTCGAGGGCGTCGAGCTGGATCTCTGCCTGCAATGCCGCGGGCTCTGGTTCGACGCCGAGGAACTCGAGGCGCTCTTCGCGCGCGCGGGCTCCCCGGGCGGCGGCGTGGCGCTCGAGCAGAAGCTGCTCGCCCTGCCGCGCGAGAAGAGCCCGGAGAAGCGGCGCTGCCCGCGCTGCGATCGCAAGCTCGTGGTCGTGCGTGCCTCCGCGCAGCCGCAGCCGGTGCCGATCGATCTCTGCCCGCGCGAGCACGGGCTCTGGTTCGATGCGCACGAGCTGGAGGCGGTGCTCGCCGCGGCCCAGCCGAGCGACGATCCGGCGCTGGCGCTCGTGCGCGCGCAGCTCGTGAACTTTGCGCGGCCGGCCGAGTAGCGGCGCGCGCGCGACACCTCGCGGCCGCGCCTGGCGCGCCGCGCTCGTTCATCCCCTTCGCTTGAGAGCTGGAACAGGAGCTACCCCATGATCGGTGTGTGGATCGGCCTCGGAGTCTTCTTCTTGCTCGTCGTCTGGTTCATCTCGATCTACAACGGGCTCGTGCGCCTGCGGAACGAGAAGGACAACGGCTGGTCGCAGATCGATGTGCAGCTGAAGCGCCGCCACGATCTGATCCCCAACCTCGTCGAGACGGCGAAGGGCTATATGCAGCACGAGCGCGGGACGCTCGAGGCCGTGATCAAGGCGCGGAACGCCGCGATGTCGGCGCAGGGACCGAAGCAGGTCGGCCAGGCCGAAGGCCAGCTCGGCGCCGCGCTGCAGGGCTTCTTCGGGCTCTCCGAGGCGTACCCCGATCTCAAGGCCAACACCAACTTCCTCGCGCTGCAGGAGGAGCTCAGCTCCACCGAGAACAAGATCGGCTTCGCGCGCCAGGCCTACAACGACGCCGCGACGCGCTACAACAACGCGCGCGAGGTCTTCCCCGCGAACATGATCAGCGGCGGCTTCCGCCCCGCCGAGCTCTACGTCATCGAGGATGCCAAGGAACGCGTGGTCCCGAAGGTCTCCTTCGGCTCGTAACGCGAGGAGCAGAGCTCTGCGATGTGGGAGCAGATCCGTTCGAACGAGCGCCGCTCGCTGTTCGTGCTGGCCGGGATGGGCGTCTTGCTCGTCGCGACCGGTGCGGCGCTCGGTGTTACCTTCACCGGCGATCCGGAAGCGATGATTTTCGGCGCGGGCGGGGCGCTGGCGCTCTGGCTCGTGCTCTGGATGATCACCGTCACGGGCGGCGACCAGATCCTGCTCGGCATGGCGGGCGCGCGCGAGATCGAGAAGAAGGACCATCCGCAGCTCTTCAACATCGTCGAGGAGATGACGATCGCCGCGGCGCTGCCGAAGCGCCCGAAGGTCTATCTCGTCGACGATCCCTCGCCGAACGCCTTCGCCGCCGGACGCGAGCCCGGCAACGCCGCCGTCGCGGTGACGACCGGGCTGCTCGCGATCCTCGATCGCGATGAGCTGCAAGGCGTCGTCGCGCACGAGATCGGCCACATCAAGAACCGCGACGTGAAGCTGATGGTGACGGCCGGGATCATGGTCGGCGCCATCGCCATGCTCGCCGACATGGGCCGGCGCGCGCTGTGGATGGGCGGAGCGCGGCGCTCGCGCTCCTCCAGCAAGGAAGAGAACGGCGCCCAGGCAGCGCTGATGATCGCCGCGCTCGTGCTGATGATCGTCGCCCCCTTGCTCGCGCAGCTCGTCTACTTCGCGCTCTCGCGCCGGCGCGAGTATCTGGCCGATGCCTCGGGGGCGATGTTCACGCGCTATCCCGCGGGACTCGCCTCGGCGCTGGAGAAGCTCTCCGGCGGCCGAGCGCCGCTCGCGGATACGAGCTCGGTCACGGCGCCGATGTACATCGTGCCGCCGATGCGCGCGCACGGAGCCGCCGCGTTCGCGCTCTTCTCCACGCATCCGCCGATGGAGGAGCGCGTGCGCATCCTGCGCAAGATGGCGGGCGCCAGCTACACCGACTACGACCGCGCGTTCGCCGCGGTGAAGGGCGGGCACATCGTCGGCGAGCGCTCGCAGCGCGAGGCGGGCCAGGTGCCGCGGCGCGCAGCTTTCGGAGCGGAGGGAGCGCTGCCGCTCGCGGCAACGGTGGCTACCGCAGCCGCAGCCGTGCCGGCTGCCGAGCCCGAGCTCGCGCCGGAGGCGCGGCGACGGCAAGCCAACGACGCCTTCCTCACGGCATCGGGCTACGAGGTGCGGAGTTGCGGGGCCTGCGGCGCCACGGCGAAGATCCCGCCGTCCTTGCGCGGCAAGGTGAAGACCTGCCCGCGCTGCTCGGAGCCGTATCCGGTCTGATCGGAGATTCGATCGGATCTGGGATTCGCGGTCACACCGCGAAGGCGGCTCCGGTGAGAGAGCCAGAGCCCCCCACTTCGGAGAACCCGCCATGCGAACGAGCGCGTTGCTGCTCGGCGCCCTGCTCTGCTTTGCCGCGCGAGAGAGCGCGGCGCAGAACTTGGTCGCCAATGGATGCTTCGAGACCTACGCCCTCTGCCCCACGACCGATGGGCAGCTCTATCAGGCGACTCCGTGGTTCTCGCCGAACGGCGCCACGAGTGATTACCTGAACGCGTGCACGACGCTCACCCCCGACGTGCCGACGAACTTCTGGGGCACGCAGGCCGCGTACGAAGGTCAGGCGTACGCCTCGATCATCTGCTACGGCCAACTGCCCTCCGCGTATCGCGAGTACGCCGCGGGTGAGCTCGCGAGCCCGTTGCTCGCCGGGCACAGCTACGCGGTCTCGCTGCGCGTCTCGCTGGCCGATCGCTCGAACTGGGCGATCGCCGAGCTCGGCGTGCACTTCCAGGCTGGCCCGCACGCGGGGCCGCCGAACGCGGTGCTGCCCGTGACGCCGCAGTTCGAGAACCCCTCCGCGAACCTCCTCACCGACAAGACGAATTGGGTGCAGCTCAGCGGCACCTACCTCGCGAGCGGCGGCGAGGATCACCTCGCCATCGGCAACTTCCGCGACAACGCGAGCACCACGGCGGCACCGGCTCCCGGCGGTCTCGTCGATTGGTGCATCTACTACATCGACTGCGTCGAGGTCATCGATCTCGGCCCGACCAACCCGTGCACGCCGCATCTCATCGGCTGGTCCGATCTGCCCTTCGCGACGACCGGCTTCCTCGACGTGCAGGACATCGCGAGCTGCGAGCGCGCGGAGACGCGCTGCCTCACGGCCTCGCCGGTGAGCGCGGTGACGCCGTACGCGGGCGGCACCGCGTACGACGCGCGCTACCGCACGGCGTGGGTGAGCGATGGCGATGTACTCGCGGAGTTCTACGTCGCGGCGACGCCGTCCTTCTGCCGGCGGCGCTGCGGCGAGGTGCGCGCGACGATCTCCGACCCGAGCGCCGTCGTGAGCGGGCTGGCGTTCGCCGATGCGCGCCAACAGCTCCTCCAGCTCGCGACGCGGCCCGGCGCGATGGAGATCACCATCTACGATGCGAGCTCTCGCTGCTTGGAGGCGCCGCGCCAGTGCCGACGCGAGCTCCCCTTCGGCAGCGTCGCCGGGGGACTCGCGTACGACGAGGTCGGCGATCTGCTCTTCGTCGCGGTCTCGGCACCCTCACCTCTCGGCGGCTTCGCCACCGAGCTCTGGGTGCTGCCGGCGAGCGCTCCGTGTGAACCGCTCTGTCGGACACCGATCTTCCGCTGCTCGCGCGAGCTCGTGACCGGGCTCGCCTACGATGCGTGCGCACGCGAGCTCTACGTCACCGACGGACGCGAGACGCAGACCTACGAGGTGCTCGACGCGCGGAGATGCGACCTGCGCGAAGGCGCTTGCTGCGCGAAGCAGATCGCACCGAGCTATCGCGGTCTCGACGTCATCCCCTGCTCGACGCAGCGCACGACCGGCACCTCGTGCACGACCGCCGTGTGCGCGACCTGCCCGACGATGCACATCAGCTCGAGTGGCGACCCCGTGCTCGGAGCGAACTTCGAAGTCCGTCTCCTCGCCGCTCCCGTCGGCGCGCTCGCCTATCTCCTGCTGCAGCCGGGCCCGTGCACGCCGCCCCTGCCGTTGCCCTCGCCGTGGTGCGGTTCGCTCCATCTCGATCCGGGGATCTCGCTGATCCTGCCGGTCGGCGCCACGAGCGGACTCCCCCCGTGCGGCGGCCAACTCAGCGCCTCCGTGCCGATCTCCGCGGATCCGCTCCTCTGCGCGCAGACCTTCTGCGCCCAGTGGCTCTTCTTCTGCCCCGGCTCCCCCACCGGCTTCGGCTTGAGCGACGCCCTCGAGTTCACCGTCGCCGGCGGCTGAGTCCTTCTCCTCAGTCCCGGACGTACGGTGCCAGGAACGTTTTCACCGGGGTCTCTCGACCCCGGTGAAAACGTTCCTGGCACCGTACGTCCGGGATCGGATCAGCGGAGAGCGGTGAGGAGGAGGTCGGGGACGTCGGTGGTGAAGGCGGTGACGCCGAGGGAGAGGAGGCGCTGCGCTTCGGCGGGATCGTTCACGGTCCAGACGAAGAGCTCTTGGCCGGCGGCTTCCGCGGCGGCGACGAGCGGTGCGGTGACGCCGCGATGATCGACGTTCAGGCCTTGGAAGCCGGCCTCGGCAGCGCGGCGGACGCACTGCGGATCGATGGGCCCAGGACTCTTCGTGCGCGCATCGCGCGGCGCACCGACGAGCCAGAGGATCGGCACATCGGGTAGGGCGGCGCGGAGCTGGCGGAGCACTTCGAAGTCGAAGCCGATCAAGCTGACCTGATCGCGTCGATCCGAGGCGTCGAGCACCTTCTTCAAGTGCGGCACGATCTCCCCTCCGGCCTTCACCTCGAGGAAGAAGGTCTTGCCGCGCGGGGTCGCCGCGAGCACCTCTTCCAAGAGCGGGATCGGCTCGCCCGCGAACGCGGGACCCTTCCACGAACCGGCGTCGAGAGCGCGAAGCTCCTCGTAGGTGAGCGCATGCACCGGTCGATCGAGGCCGGTCGTGCGCTTCAAGCTCTCGTCGTGCAGGCAGACGATGCGCTGATCGGCCGTGAGACGAACATCGGTCTCGAGGCCGTGCGCGCCGAGCTGCCACGCGAGCTCGTTCGCCGCGCGCGTGTTCTCGGGCGCCTGCACGGAGGCGCCGCGATGCGCAATGACGAGCGGGCGCGGCAACGAGCGGACGGCCATGCCGAGCGGCCCGCTCGCCGGCGGCTTCGGCCACGGCTCGATCCGGGCGTCGAGGATCAGGTCGCCGCGCTCGAGCTCCATCAGCACGCGCGGCCCGCCGCGCAGCAAGCGCGCGAAGCGCGTGTAGCGCCCTTCGAGATGCGGCCAGGGATGCAGCGTGAAGAAGAGCTGCGAACCACCGGTGTCGAGCCCCGCGTCGGGCATGCCCATCGAGCCCGCGCCGTAGACTCCCGGCGCGATCTCGTTCGGCAAGCGCACGCCGCCGCTGCCCCAGCCATCGCCGTGCGGATCGGCGCCCTGCACGACGAAGCCCGGCACGCGCCGATGGATGCCGAGGCCGCGCAAGGCGCCCGACTCCACGAGATGGAGGAAGCTCGCCACATGCCGCGGAGCGTCGCGCCCATCGAGCTCGATCAGGAGCTCGCCCTTCGTGGTGATCAGCGTCACACGCCGCCGCGGCTCGACATCGAAGATCGAGAGGTCGAACTGCGAGAACGGCACCCCCGTGCTCGCGGTCGAAGGCTCGCCGAGGATCTTCGCGATCATGGGCTCGAGCTCGAGCGCATCGGCCGGCGCGAAGCGCGCGCGCGCAGCGCGCCACGAGTCCGCGAGCTCGGCCTCGGGCAGCACTTCGCCCTTCGCTCGCGCGGCAAGCCAGAGCTCAGCCAGAGTGCCGACGACGCCGAGATCCCCGGTCAGGAGCGCCCCTTGCATCGTCGGCAGCCATACCGAGCCGAAGCGCGCCCGCTGCTCGAAGAGCACCTGCGCGATGGCATTGCGCACGGGAGCCGCGATGTCCCGACCGCGCAGCGACAGCTCGCGCATCGCGAGCTCGGCGTCGCCGAGATCGGCCAGCGCCAGCACCGCCGCCTCGCGCAGCACCCAGCTCTCGTCAACGAGGAAGCGCTCGCGCTCCGCGCGCAGCCCCTCGGGATCGATGCGATGCAACGCGCGGAACGCCGCCGCGCGCACCACCGGTGAAGTATCCTCATCCATCGCGCGCCGCAGCACGTGCCGCGACAGCGGGTCGTCGCCAAGCAGCTCCGCATACGCCGCGCGGCGCACGCGGTTCGAAGGGCGCATCGCGATCCCGTCGAGCGCGCCCATCAGCGAGCGGCGGATCGAGCGGAAGTTGCGTCCTTCGAGCTTGCCGCGAAGCGCCACGGCGGCGATCTCCGCCACGCGTGCATCGACATCGCGCGCGAGGAGATGCAGCGCCTTCACCGCCGCGGGATGTTGCGTCAAGCGCGCGCAGAGCCGCGCGGCCTGGAAGCGCACGAGATCGATCTCGTCCTGCAGGAACGAGTAGACCGCGACGACGAGCTCGGTGTCCGGCCACGGCTCGCGCAGCTCGGCGAGAGCATGCAGCGCGCGCCAGCGCACGAAGGGCACCTCTTCGCCGAGGCTCGCGAGGAGCAGCAGCTCCTGCACCACGCGCTCCTTCAGCGCCGTGGGAACTGCGATCGGCGCGCTGGAGCGCACACCGATCCAAGCGAGCAGCGCGGTCGCCGCATAGGCGCGCGCGAGCGGATGCTCGTCGTGGAGGAGTGCGAAGAGCTGTTCCCACGGCGGCGCGCCGCCGAGCAGCGCGAGCCCGCGCACGGCCTCCGCGCGCACGCGCCCGTCGCCGTGTCGCAGCGCCTCCAGCAGATAGGTCTCCGCCGCCCGACAATTCGTGCGCGGCAAGGCGAACGCGATCTCGATCGCCACGCGGGGATCAACTTCGGCGCGCGCAAGAGCGAGAAGCTCCGCGTCGCGCCCGTCGAGCTCGACCGTACGCCCCATGCGCGCCAGCGCGCGCCACGCCGCCGCGCGATCGCCGGCGCTCGCGCGCTGCGCCCACGGAAGCCACTCGGCGAGCTGCGCATCGCGGCGCTCTTCGAGTTCGCGCAGCGCGGGCTCGGCGCAGATCGGGAGAGGCTGGAGAGCGAGCGGGATCTCGGGCGGAGCGCCACCGCAAGCGGCGAGGGCGAGCGGAGCGAGAGTGAGAGCCGCGCGCAGAGCAGGCGTCGCGAAGAGGGTCATGGGAGAGGATCTTCGCGGGGCGAACACCGCGGGTTCAAGGCCGCGCGTAGAGGTTCTGTCGCAGGAGCTCGAAGCCGGCGATGCCGACCGAGTTCGCCAAGTTGTAGGAACGTACGGGACCGAGGCGTGGCAGAGCGAAGCTCCCCTCCGCGGCTTCGGCGGGGAACGACTCCGGGATCCCGGTCGATTCCCGCCCGAAGATCAGCGCGTCGCCGAGCCGGAACTGCGCTTCCCAATGCGTGCCCGCGGCCCACTTCGTCGCCACCCAGCGCCGGTCCGGCGGCACTGGGAAGGCGGCGAGGAAGCTCGCCATGTCGCCGTAGAAGCGCCAGTCGAGCTCGTCCCAGTAGTCGAGCCCCGCCCGCCGCCGCGCCTTCTCGTCGATCGAGAACCCGAGCGGCCCCACGAGATGGAGGCGCGCCCCCATGCCCACGCACTCGCGCCCGATGTTCCCCGTGTTCATCGGGATCTCGGGCTCGAGCAGCACGACGTGGAAGAGCGGCTCGCCGGCGAAGCGCGCCGCCTGATCCCGCACCGCGTTCGCCCGCACGTGCGCGAGGAGCTCCTCGCGCCGCGCCGCCGATTCATCGCCCATCGCTCATCGCTCCGCACTCCTCCGGCCCCGGCGACGGCGAGCGCCGCGCCTGGGCGCAGGGGGAATTTCCCAGGCGCGGCGTTACCTTTCCAGCGCGGCGGCGAAGGTCCACCGAGGAGCGCACTCCCGCATGACCCGGCTGAGCGACGAAGACGTCGCGGCACGACTCCACGCGGCCTCGCGCTCGCTGATCGGCTTCGCCTTGATGCTGACCGGCGATCGCGAGACCGCGGACGAGACCTACCAGGAGACCTGCCTGGAGGCTTGGCGGAGCCGTGGCTGTTTCGATGCGTCGCTCGACTTCGGCGCATGGCTGCGCGGCATCGCGCGGCATGTGCTCCGGCGCCGCGCGCGAGCTTCGGCTCGCGCCGCGCGCTGGAGCTTCGAAGAGGTCGATCTCGATCTCCTCGAGGCGAGCTGGGTCGAGCGGGAGCGGGACGAGCAGCACACGGCGCGGCGATCCGCCCTCGAGCACTGCCTCGGGGGTCTGGACGACGCGAACCGTTCCCTGCTGCGTCGGCGCTACGACGACGACGTGCCTCTCGCGCGCCTGGCCGAGGAGGAGCACCGCAGCGAGGACGCCTTGAAGATGGCGTTCCACCGCCTGCGGAAGAAGCTCCAGGACTGCATCGACCGGCGCGTGCGAGCACCGAGGTGACGATGAGCGTGGAACCCGAGGACGAGCAGCGGATCGCCGCATACTTCGCCGGAGAGCTCGACGAACGAGCGCTCGCGCAGCTGCGCGAGCGCTTGCGCGCCGACGCCGCTCTCCGCGCGCGCTTCGCGGAGGTCGCGAGCGACGAGCTCGCGCTGCGCGAAGCTCTCGGGAGCGCGCTACCGCGTTTCGTTCCACCGCGCGCGACGACGCTCTCCCCGTCGCGCCGGTGGCTGCGCTTTGCGGCGGCAGCGGCGCTGCTCGCGGCGGTGGGCACCGCCGCGTGGTGGCTGCTTCGAGCTCCGCGCGATGCGGAGCGCGAAGGCGCCGAGGCGCGGTTCCACATCGTCGAGGGAACGCTCGCCGATGCGCGCGCTCTCACCGAGGCCCGCGTCTTCGACGCGCCTGCCGGGCTCCGACTCGAGCTCGGTGGAACGCGCGTCGAGGTGCTGGTCCCCTCGCGCCTCGCGGCCCTGCCGCCTGAGAAAGGGCCGCGCGATCCGCGCGACCGCGAGCGGAGCCAGCTCGCCGTGCTGCACGGCAAGGTCGACGTCGAGAACCCGGCGGGCCGCCCCGGCCTCCGCCTCCTCACCCCCGCCGGCGTGCTGCGGGATCTAGGCACGCGCTTCACGGTCGAGGTCGAGGCCCAGGGAGGCCCAGCAGAAATGGCATCGCTTTCCTCACGTTTCACGCGCTTCGCGGCCCCCGCGCTGGTCACCGCCGCGGTGCTCGCGGGCGCCGTCGGCTTCGAAGCCGCTGCTCCGCGCGACGCGCTCGCGCAAGAGCAAGTGCTGCGGCCCGAGATGGGCGCGGTGGCACTCTCGGCCGACAACTCGATCGCGCGCCTCGTCGATCGCGAAGGGCTCGCGCATCGCCGCGAGCTCGGCAGCGAGCGCTGGACGCGCATCGAGGACGACGCGCGCTTCCTCCCCGGCACCTGGCTCGCGACGGGGACTCGCGGCGCGCACGCCTTGCGCGTGAAGCTCGCCGGCGGCGCCGTGCTCACCCTCGGCCCCGGCGCGCAGCTCGAGCTCGTCGATGCGTCGCGCGCGAAGCTGCACGCGGGCGAAGCGCGCGTGCAGAGCGCCGACGAGCAGCGCGCCGTCGCGATCGAAGGGCCGGGCAGCACGCTCGAGGTCCGCGGCACGCGCTATCTCCGCGCACGCGATGGCCAGCTCGCCACGCTGGACGAGGCACCTCGCTGGCTCGACGGCTATGAATCGGGCCGCCCGACGGAAGCGCTGGGCGCCTTGCTGGCGCAGATCGACGGCCGCGCCGTTCCGCTCTCGATCGGCTACCACAAGGTGAACGTGGATCTGAAGGACCAGATCGCGCGCACGACGATCGATCAATCCTTCGTGAACCACACCTCGGCGGTCCTCGAGGGCACCTTCTACTTCCCGCTGCCGGAGGACGCCTCCGTCTCCTCGTTCTCACTCCTAGTGAACGGGCGCTGGATCGAGGGCGAGGTCGTCGAGAAGGAACGCGCGCGGCAGATCTACGAGACGCTGCTCCGCGAGAAGCGCGACCCGGGCCTGCTCGAGTGGAGCGGCGGCAATCTCTTCCAAGCGCGCATCTACCCGATCCACGGCGAGAAGCGCGTGAAGATCGTCTACACGCAGGTGCTGCCGCGCACCGCCGAGGGTGTGCGTTACCGCTACCCGCTGAAGAGCGAGCTCACGACGCAGCGTCCGCTGCAGCGTCTCGAGCTCGACGTAACGATCGCCTCCAGCGAGGAGATCCTCGGCGTCGAGTGCGCGTCGCACTCGTGCCGCATCCAGAGCACGGCGCACGCCGCGCGCGTCGAGCACTCCGCGAGCGAGGTGATCCCGCGCAGCGACTTCGAGGTGCTGCTGCGCACGCAGCCGCAGCCGCTGCGCTTCCTGCCGCATCGCCGCGGCGACGACGGCTACTTCGCGCTGCTCTTCGATGCGCCGCGCGAGCAGAATGCCGCGGCGCCGACGCCCGGCGAGTGGATCTTCGTCTGCGACACCTCCGGCTCCTCGGAGAGCGCTAGCGAGCAGCAGCTCGATGCGCTCGATTCACTGCTCCGCGGCCTCTCGCCCGCGGACCGCTTCCAGCTCGCGGCCTTCGACGTCGAGACCGCGTGGGCCTTCGACGGCTATCGCCCGGCGAGCGACGCCACCCGCGAGCAAGCGCTGAACTTCCTCGCCGCGAGGATGCGCCTCGGCTGGACGCGCTTCGAGCCGGCCTTCGAGCAGGTCTTCGCGCGCGCCAACGCCGCGACGCGCATCGTCTATCTCGGCGACGGCATCGCGAGCGGCGGCGAGCGCAACCTGGGCGACCTCCTGCTCGCGTTGGAGCGAGCGCACGGCGGCCGCGGCGAGGTGCACGCGATCGGCATCGGCGCGAAGCGCGATCGCCGCCTGCTGGAAGGCCTCGCGCGGATGGGCGGCACGGTGCACGTGCTCGCCTCCGATGCGGATCCTTCGAAGGTCGCGGAGCAAGCGCTGCGCGCGATCGCCGCTCCCGGCCTCCGCGACCTCGAGCTGCGCTTCGAAGGGCTCTCCACCGCGGCCGTGCATCCTGCGCAGCTCGCGCGCATGCCCGCCGGTGAGCAGAGCGTCGTCCTCGGGCGCTTCGATCCCGCGACCGCCTCGGCGCGCGCGGCGATCGTGGCGAGCGCGCGTAGAGCGGATGGATCCCTCCTCGAGCAGCGCCTCGAGCTCGATGCGTCGCGCATCGACGCCTCGAACGACTTCGTGCCCCGCCTCTGGGCGCGCCGGCGCTTGGATCACCTGCTGGAGCAGAGCGCCAGCCCCGCGCTGCGCGAGCACATCATCGCGCTCTCGGAGGACTTCCAGATCCTGACGCCGTACACCTCGTTCCTGGTGCTGGAGACCGAGGCCGATCGCGAGCGTTTCGATGTCGAGAAGAAGATGCGCCTCCGCGATGGCGAGCTCTTCTTCGCGGCAGCGCGCGAAGATGCACAAGCGGCCTTGCAAGCGCAGGCGCTCCGCGACGCGAAGGCCTGGCGCCAGGGTCTGCGCGCGCAGTTCCTGCGCTCGATCCGCGAGCTCGGACGCGAGCGCATGGCGGAGCTCCGCCTCGACGAGGTAGAGGAGCTCGCACTGGGTGAGAAGAAGTTCTCCTTGCCGCCCAGAGGCGGTGGCGGCGGTCCCCGAGGATCTCGGCTCGGCAAAGCGAAGGGCGGCGACTACGGGACCGAATCGCTGAAGCTCGCGGAGAGCGAGGACTTCGACCAGGGAGGCGCTTGGGACAGCGAGGAGAGCACGGGAGAGGAGTACCTCGGCGACATCGACATCGAGTTCTCGGAGTCGATGCGTTATGACGTGAACGATGCGGTGCAGGACAAGCGGTCGGACCTCCGCGCGCGGAGACGCCTGCGCGACCAGGAGACGAGCGTGGCGTTACGCGCGCTCGGATACGCCGGCGATGACGACTTCACCCGTGGCAAGCGAGGCTGGAGTCAAGAGGGAGGAGCACCGGCGATCTTGCGCTCGCACTTCCCCGGGATCGGCAGCGCCGTCCTGCCCGCGGAGTTCCCGGCACATTGGCCCGCGGAAGTGCAAACTCTGCTGCGTGCTCTCGATCGCCGCGCGATCGTGGATCTCGCGAGCACGGGTCTGCACCTGAAGCTGGCGAGCGAGGTGCTCGACGCGCGCGAGCGCATCGAGAGCACGCGCCGCTCGGAACTCCTGCTCGCGGCGGAGGGCTGGCATGCGAGCGGGCACGGAACCTTCGGCGAAGGCGCGCCGAGCTCGTGGGTCGCGGGCACGCAGCGCGCAGCACTCGATCCGCGTTGGTCGCTCGGACGCACGCGCCGGGCAGTGCCCTCGGATCGCCGCGATTGGCCCTCTCCGATGCCGCTCCTCTTCGAGAACCTCGCGGCGCTCTACGCTGGCTACGAAGCAGAGCTCCTCGTGCGCGAGAGCGGCGAGCGCGTGCTGCTCTTCCGCTCCGCCGCCGCGGAGCTCGCCGGCAGCTCGCACCAAGTCGAGCTCGTGCTCGATGCGGAGCGCGCCTTCGTGCGCGAGCGGCGCGTGCTGCGCTCCGGAGCGCTCGTCTCGCGCGAGCTCGCGAGCGAGCCGCTCGAGCTCGCGGGGCTGCTGTGGCCGACGCGCGTCGAGGTGCAGGACGGCGAAGGTCGCCCGCTCGCGCGCTGGAGCTGTGAGCTGAGCGCGCTCGAGAAGGAACGCGCGGAACGCGAACTCGCGCAGCGCTGCGCGTTTCCCCCGTCGAGCATCGTCCTCGGCGAGCTGCCGAGCGATGTGCTCGCGGCCCTCGATGCGGCGCGCGCGCAGCGCGCGACGCCGGAGCAGCTCGTGCTGCTCGTCGAGCGCTACGGCGCCGCCGGTCGGTGGGAGATCGCGAGCCCGTACGCCTCCGCGCTCTTCGCCGCGATGAGCGAGCGCACGGGTGCGAAGAGGCTCGAGCTCAGCGTGGCCCTCGCGAAGCGCGAGACCGAGAGAGCGCGCGTTCTGCTGCTCGAGCTCGCGCGAGAGCTCGCCACCGGCGGCCGGGCTGCCGATGCCGCGGCCGTCGCCGATCTCGACCAACTCGCGGGCTTCGCGGCTCCGGGGGAACGCCTCGAGCTCGCTGCGTTCTTCCGGGCGGTCGAAGGGCGCCAGCAAGAGCTCGAGCTGCGCTTGCGCTCCGACGAGCGTGAGCTCGCCCTGCAGCACGAGCTGGAACGTGTCGAGGAGGCCTTCGCTCGGCGACAGAGCCTGGCAGCGGAGCATCCGGAGAACCTGGACCTCCAGTTCTCCTTGGTGCACGCGCTCGCGGGTCGCGACCGCCTGGACGCGGCCCTCGCCCATCTCGCGACGGTGCGCGAGCGCGCGCCGTGGCGCTTCCACGAGCGCGCGAGCTGCACGGCGCTCGAGCTCGAGCTGCTCTGGAACGCGCGACGCTGGCCGAGCTTCGTCGAGCGGTTCACGGCGCTCGAGCGAAGCGTCTTGCGCGAGCTCCCGGCGTCCAGCTTCGAGCGCCTGCCGACCGCGCTCCTCCATCTCGATCGCCTGCCGGAAGCGGATCGCGCGATCCTCGCGTGGCTCGAAGCGGGCGCCGTACCGGGAGCGGACGAGATCGCGCTGCGTCGCCTCGACGCCGCGATCGCGCACGCCCTCGGCCGCGCGAACGG
Organism: Planctomycetota bacterium; assembly: GCA_016793245.1. GTDB lineage: Bacteria > Planctomycetota > UBA1135 > UBA1135 > JADKAF01 > JADKAF01. The sequence goes on along the minus strand of JAEUHW010000185.1, from coordinate 13,021 downwards.
TCTCTGGCGCGCGCGCTTCGACGAGCGTTTCGAAGCGCCGCTCGCGGCCTTCGTCCGCACTTCTGCCGAGCGGCCGGAGCACGCTTCGCGCGTACAGCGGATCCTCGAGCAGGATGGCTTCCGCGAGACGGCGACCGGAGAAGCTTGGCTGCAAGTGCTGCTGGCGCGCCTCGAGCCGGGAACTTCCGAGCTAGCGCTCGGAACCGCGGTGCGCTTCGCGCGCTGGGCTCGTTACTACCGCGAGTTCAGCGAGCGCGGCGAACGCTTCGAGCGCACGCTGCTCGAGCGCTTGCTCGCGCGCTTCGAGAGCGCCGAGCTGCGCGACGAGAGCGAAGAGCTCGGCTCGCTCCTCGCTCGCGCGGGGAAGCCTGAAGAGCGCGCGCGTTACTGGACGAAGCGCCTCTCACAGGCTCGCAGCACGCTGGAGCGCGACATCGCGCGCGCGGCGCTCTTCGACGCCGTGCTGACGAGTCCGTGGAGCGACGCGGTCGAAGCGCGCCTCTTCGCTCTCTGGCCGGAGCTGCATCCGACGTCCTCGCCGAGTCAGCAGCCCGAGCTCGCGGCGCTCGCCGCACGCCTGGAGCGCGCCCGCGCCCTCTGGCGCATCACCGAGATGAGCGTGCAGCAGCGCGTGGAAGCCAAGCTCGCCGCACGAGCGGATCGCGACACGCTCGATCGCCGCGCGCTGAAGAGCGCTCGCGAGGCGGCGACGCAGGAAGAACGCGCGGCCCTCGCGAAGAGGCTCAGCGCGATCGACGCAGCGTCGCTGCCCGCCGATCTCGCGCGTTGGCTCGCTTGCGAGGTGCTCTACTTCGAGGTGCGCTCCGGAGCGCCGCGCGGCGAGCCCTGGCAGCGCGCGTGGACGCTGCTGCAAGCGCTGCCGAACGGCGGCGCGGAGCAACCGGAGCAGGACGCGGTCGCCCTCGCGGAGCGCCTGCTCGCGACGGCGGCGTGGTTCGTCGTGCTCGGCGGGATCCCCGAGGAAGAAGGCCTGCAACGCGTGCTGACGTGGCTGCGCGCTCGTCAGCGCGGCGAGCGCGAGCTCTTCGAGCCGCGGCTCTGGGAGAGCCGGCTCCTGCTCGGCGCCGATCGCGGAGCGGAGCTCGTGCAGCGCCTCGCCGCGTGGTTCGGAACGGGCGAAGCGAGCGTGGAAGCGCCGTGGGGCTTCTTCCTCGCGCACATCCAGGCCGAGACCGATGCGCTCGACGCCGCGGTCGCGACGCTGCAGCGCGTGGCCGAGCGCACGCCGCCCGAGCGAGCGGAGCTCGAGCTGCTCGCGACCTGGCAGCGCGCGCGCGGCGACGAGGCCGCGGTGCGCGCGGCGCGCGATCGCGCGTGGGCTGCGTGCTCGGAAGGCATGCTCGCGGCCTGGCTCGACGAGCAAGCCGATCGAGTGCGCGCCCGCCGCGGCGGCGTGCCGGAGAACTTGGACCCCGAGGCTCCGCGCGCGCTCGCGGCGCTGCTCCGCAAGGCCGAGCACCCGATGCAGTACGCGTGGCTGCTGCGCAACCTCTACGGAGCGACGCGCGATCCGCGGCTCTTCGCCGGCCTCGCGGAAGGCGTGCTCGGAACGACGGCCTCCGGTGCCTGCGAGTTGCTGAACCAGCTCCACGACCTCGTGCGCGAAGAGCTGCAGGAGGAGAGCGCGGTCGATGTCGCGGCCGCGGCCGTCGCCGCGGTACGCGCGGGGCAGCCGAGCGCGATCGATCTCCGCTGCGTGGAGATGCTGGAGCTCATGCTGCGCGCCCGCGCCGTGGAGCTGCGCGCGCTCGATCGCACGCATCTCGACGCCGCGCTCGCGGCGTTCGACCGTGTCGAGCGCGGCACGTGGGCCGAGGGCGAGGCGCTGAGCTGCGCTAGCTGGCTCGCGAGCTTCGGCAAGATCGCGAGCGAAGCGCTGCGCGAGCGGATCCTCCGCCAGCTCGTCGCTCTCGAGCGCGCGCTGCCGGAGGGCTCCACGGATCGCCCGCGTATCGCGCTGCAGCGCGCCCAGTGGCTCTGGGCTGCCGAGCGCTTCGATGACGCGATCGCGGCGCGTGAAGCCGCCGTGGCAATGCTCGCGAGCGCACACGGCGGGCGCCTCCCCGATTCGATGCGGAACGAGCTCTCGCAGCTCACGGGCTGGCTCGCCGCGCGCGCGCGCTGGGTGGATGCCGAGCGCCTGCTCGAAGCCGATCTCGCCGCCGCGCGCGCCGTGCGCGGGAGTTCCAGCAGCGAGCGCGAGCGCTGGGCGGAGCGCGAGCTCTTCCAGCTCGAGTTCAGCGCTCTCGAGGCCCGCGCGGCGACCGCGCTCGGCCGCGGCTTCGCGCTCTGGGAAGCTCTGGAGCGGCGCTGCGCGGAGGTGCTGGAGCGCGCGGACGATCCGCAGCACGTCTCGCAGATCCTCGTGATCCGCATGCAGGCCTGGAAGACCCAGGGCGAGCGCGACGGCAAGGAGCGCGTGCTCGCGAGCTTGCTCGAGTTCAGCCGCGGCGCGTTGCTGGAGCTGCTCGCGCGGCATCGCTACGAGAACGGTCAGGACTGGGTCGGCACGGTGGCGAACACGCTGCACCAGGTCGGGGGTGCGACCGCGGCGCTGCGCTTCTTCGTCGAACGCGCCGCGAACGAGCCCGCGCGGCTCGCGCGCGCCGGCGACGAGTTCTGGTCGAACCACTCCTGGCGCTTCGGGCAGGCGGTGGAAGACGCCGGTCGACTCGACGACGAGCTGCATGCGCGCGTCCTCGAGGTGATCGTGCGCGCGCTGCGCACCGATCTCCGTAGCCAGCATCAGAACGCGCGCTGGTGCTACTCCAAGAGCTCGCGCTTCTATGCGCGGGGTGAAGCGCGCTTCCTCGCGGTCGCGCGCGAGATCTTCGAAGAGCGCGGTGCGCGCGAAGGCGTCGCGATGCACGTCGCGAGCTACCTCCTCGACGATCTCGCGAGCCCGCGCGAGGCCTCCGAGATGCTGCTCGCCGCCGAGCGGCGCGGGATTCTGCGCTTCGGCGGACGCTATCTTCTCGCGCGCGCGCTCCAGCGCGCCGAGCGCCACGGCGAGGCAGCCGATGTCTATGCCGTGCTCGTCCAGGAGCGCCCCGAGCTCATCGATCTGCACACAGGGCTCCTGCGCTCGCTCTTCGCGGCGAACCGCCGCGAGGAGGTCCGTGCCGCGTGGACGCGTTCGCTCGCCACCTTCGGCGAGCGCGCGGAGAGCTTCACCGTCGACGTGCGGATGAAGCTCGGCTGGGCCGCGCTCGATGCGAACCTACTCCTGGAATGCGTGGCGATCTTGCGCGACGCGATCCAGATCCACACGCGGAGCTCGGCCTCGCGCGGGATCGGCGATGGCGTCCTCGGTCGTGCTTACCAGAACCTGGCCTTGGCGCTCGCGCGCCTCGGTCGCACGAGCGAGGCGATCGACGCCGCGGCCGGCGCGCTGATCGCGTACTCTCCTCGGCAGAACGAGCAGCACGAAGCGCAGCAGACGCTGCGGCAGGTGCTGCGCGATGCGGAGGATCTACGCGCGGTGATCGCCGCGATCGATGCCGAAGCTCTGCGCAGCGGACAGGAGAACCCGATCCTCCGCCGCGCGCTGGGGGAAGTTCTCGGCGAGAAGGGCGATCGCGCACGGGCAGCCGAGCAGCTCCTGCTCGCGGCCGAGCTCGTGCCCGAGGACGAAGAGCTGCAAGAGATCTGCATCAGCGCACTGGACTTGGCGGGACGCCGAGCAGATGCGGAGGCGCGGCTGCTCGATCTGGCTCGGAGTTCGACGAGTAAGCGCGAGCGTTGGATCGCGCTCGGATCGCGCTACGCGGGGCGCGGCGATGCGGCGAACGCCGAGCGCGCGCGCACCAGCTTGGTCGAAGCGGCGCCGCTCGAGGCCGAGGGCTATGCCGTGCTCGCCGCGGAGCGCGAGCGCATGATGGACTCCGCGCAGGCGCTCGCGCAGTGGACGGCGGTGGCCGAGCTGGAGACCCTCGCTCCCCGCGGTGCGCTCGGCCGCGCGCGCGCGCTGCTCGCGCTCGGACGCATGGACGACGCGCGAGCGGAGCTCCAAGCGTTGCGCGCGAAGCGCTTCGGTCCCGAGCACGCCGAGGTTCTGAAGGAGCTCCCGCTGCTCGAGGCGCGCCTGCCGCGCTGAGCATGGACAAGAGAACGGCGGCGGGAGCAGGATGAGCTCATGCTCTTCCTGCTCCCTTCGCTTTCCCTCGCCGCGTTCGCGGCCCCGGTGCCGCAGGACCCCGCGCCGCAAGAAGCGCGCGACGAGCGCACGCGCTTCCATCGCGCACCGAAGCCACTCCAGAAGGACGCCGTCGTCGAAGAGGTGCCGGGCTTCCTCGGCGCGCGCCGGACCCCGCACAGCGCCGAGCGACCGCTCGCGAAGCGCTTCGAAGGGGACGAGCTCCCGCTGGTGTGGGAGCGCGCGAGCGGCAGCGGCTATGCAGCGCCCGCGATCCTCGGCGAGAGATTGGTGCACACCTTCCGCCGCGAGAACCAGGAGATCGTCGAGTGCCTGCGGCGCGAGGACGGGCAGCTCCTGTGGTCGCACGCGATCCCCACCGCCTACGAAGACCCGTTCGGCTTCGGCGATGGTCCGAAGTGCACGCCGCTGCTCGAAGGCGAGCTCGCGTGGACCTTCGGCGTCGAAGGAGTCCTCCGCTGCTTCGAGCTCGCGACGGGGAAGCTGCGCTGGCAGCGCGCGCTGGCAACGGAGTTCTCGCTCGAGGAAGCATTCTTCGGCGTGGGCGCCACTCCGCTGATCGAAGGCGATCAGTTGATCGTGAACCTCGGCCAGCCGAAGGGCTTCTCCGTCGCCGCGTTCGCGAAGCAAACGGGCGAGCAGCTCTGGGGCGTCGAGCACGCCTGGGGTGCGAGCTACGCCGCCCCCATCGCCGCGGAGGTGCACGGCAAGCGGAAGCTCTTCGTCTTCGCCGGAGGGAAGAGCCGCCCTCCCGACGGCGGCGTGCTCGGCATCGACCTCGCGACGCGGAAGCTCGACTTCGCGTTCCCCTGGCGCAGCCGCACGTACTACTCCGCGAACTGCGCGACGCCGATCGTCGCCGGCGACTTGCTGCTCGCGACGGAGGCCTACGGCGCGGGCGCCGTGCAGCTCCGCTTGCACGAGGACGGGAGCGCGACACCGACCTGGACCTCGCGCGAGTTCGGCCTCCATTGGGCAACACCGCTGCTCCGCGGCGAGCTCCTGCTCGGCTGCGCGGGCGAGAAGCTCCCGGACAGCGAGCTCGTCTGCTTGCGTTGGCGCACGGGCGAAGTGCTCTGGCGTCAGCGCATCGAATGGGATGAACCTCCCGAGCGCACCGGCGGCACACGCGTCCTCCCGTGCACGATCGGCCGCGCGACGCTCATCGAAGCCGACGGCGATGTGCTCTGCCTCGGCGAGTGGGGCCACGTGCTCTGGCTCCGTTGCGACGAGAAGGGCGCCACCGTCCTCGCGCGCACGTGGCCCTTCTTCTCGCGCGAAGCCTGGGCCGCGCCCGTCCTCTCGCGCGGCCTCCTCTACCTCGCGCAGGGCACCGTCGATCTCAAGACCGGCGAGCGCCCGCGCCTCCTCTGCTACGACCTCCGAGCGCCCACTGTACAGTAAAGGTGCCTGGCACCTTTTCTGTACAGTGGGTCAGAGGCTCGGGGCGATGCTGCCGAGCTCGCGCTGGCCGTCGGCACGCTCGAGCTCGATCCAGATGCGGTGCTTCGAAGCATCGAAGTCCGCGCGGATGTCGACGTGCGCGTGCGGGCCATCCACTTCTTCGTGCACCAGGCCCTTCCGCGAGCCGACGCCGCTCTCGTCGCCGAGCCAGATGCGCGTCGCGACGGGCTTCGGCCCTTCGATCGGCTGCGCGAAGACTTCGAAGTACGAACCTGGAACCACGCGCTCGATCTGCACGACTTCGAGCTTCGTCGCGCCGATCGCGAGCTGGCCGAGCGGGAGGCGGAGCTCGGGCGCTTCGGGCGCAGCGCCCGCTTCGACCGGCGCGGCCCCCGTCGGATGAGGATGAGGATGCGGATGATCGTGAGGCTCCTGCTGGTCGCAGGCGATGAGGAGCAGAGCGCTCGCGAGCACGAGGAAACGCAGTTCACGCACGGGACACCTCGGCGATGGCGGAGCGCGGCACGCGGAAGAGCAGCGCGTAGCCGACGGGCACGACGACCAGATTCAAGAAGGTTGAGCTCGCGAGCCCACCGAGCAGCACGACGGCGAGCGGTGCAAGCAGCTCGCTGCCGGGCTCGCCGGCGGCGAGCGCCAGCGGAACGACACCCAGCGCGGCGGAGATCGCGGTCATCAGGATCGGCGAGAGGCGCTCGCACGAACCGCGCACGATCGCTTCGGCCAAGGTGCAGCGCTCGGTCCCGAGCACGTGCTGGTAGTGGTTCACGAGCAGGATGCCGTTCCGCACCGCGATGCCGAAGAGCGTGATGAACCCGATCCAGCTCGCGATCGAGAGCACGGGCGAGGGCTGCACCGCGCCGAGGCCGAGGAGCCCGCGGAGATACGCCAGCGGATCGGCGCTCTCGGTCAGCAGCACGGCGAGCACGCCGCCGATCATCGCGAGCGGCAGGTTCAGCAGCACGAGGAACGCCGATCGCCAGGAGCCTGTCGCGGTCTGCAGCAGCAGCGCCATGAAGAAGAGCACCGCGAGGCCGGCCCAGAGGATCGTCTTCTGCGCGTTCTGCTGCGCCTCGAATTGTCCGCCGTAGACCACCTCGTAGCCGGCGGAAGCGACGATGGGATCGACGCTCGCGCGCACGACCTCGATCAGGTCGCCCAGGTTCGCCCCTTCGGCGACGTTGCAGGAGATCACGGCCTTGCGACGCGCGCTCTCGCGCGCGATCAACTGCGTCGCGCGCTCGGGTCCGACCTCGGCGACATCGCCGAGCCGCACGAGCGCGCCCGTGCTGCCGCGCAGCGGCAGATCGCGCACGTCCTCGACGCTCGCGCGCGCTTCCTTCCGGAGCCGCACGACGAGATCGAGCTGGCGCCGCTCCTCGGCCACGGTCGCGACCTCCGCGCCGTGCAGCGCTTGCTCCACCTGTCGCGCGGCCTCGACGCGTGTGAGCCCCGCGGCGGCGAGCTCGCTCTCGCGGTAGTGGATGCCGAGCGCCGGAGCGAGGATCTCGCGGTTCGCCGCGACGTCGCGCGCGCCCCTGATCGCGCGCAGCGCGACCTCGATCTCGCGAGCCAAGCGGCGCAGCTCGGCCAGGTCATCGCCGTAGACCGAGATCGCGATCGCGGCCGGCGTGCCCGAGAGCACGTGCGAGAGGCGATGCTCGATCGGTTGCCCGACCATCGTCGTGACGCCGGGAATCGCCGCGAGGACCTCGTCGATGCCGCGGCGCACCGCGGCCTTCGAAGCGGCGGGCTTCAGCGTCACCTCGATCTCGGAGTTCGACACCGGCTCCGCGTGCTCGTCGCGCTCGGCGCGCCCCGTGCGGCGTGAGACCGTGCGCACGCCGTCGATCGCGAGCAAGCGCTTCTCGATCGCGCGCCCGATGCGATCGCTCTCCTGGAGCGAGGTGCCCGGCGGGTTCATCACGAACACCGTGAAGGTGCCTTCGTTGAACTCGGGCAGGAAGGAAGAGCCGTAGCTCCCCCCGAGGAAGAGCGCCGCGACGGTGGCGAAGAGCGCGCCCGCCAGCACGAGCCCGCGGCGCCGCAGCGCGAGCAGCAGGCTCGGGCGATAGAGCCGGAGCAGCAGACGCACGAACGCGCCCTCCTTCTCGTCGTGTTGCGCGCGCAGCCGCTCGCCGAGCACGAGCCGGCAAAGCGCAGGCGTGAGCGTCAGCGCCACGATCAGCGAGGAGAGCACCGAGACCATGTAGGCCGCGGCGAGCGGGCGGAAGAAGCGGCCTTCCAAGCCGCCGAGGAAGAGCAGCGGCACGAACACGACGACGATCAGGATCGTCGCCAGAACCATCGACGGGCGGATCTCGTTCGAGGCCTCGTAGATGACGCGCAGCGTGCTCTGGCGGTCGATCGCCGGCAGCGCCGCGTTCTGGCGCACGCGGCGCCAGACGTTCTCGACGTCGATGATCGCGTCGTCGACGAGCACGCCGATCGCCACCGCGAGCCCGCCCAGCGTCATCACGTCGATGCCGTAGCCCAGCGCCTGCAGGATGAGCAGCGTGATCGCGATCGAGAGCGGCAGCGCCGTGAGGGTGATCAGCGTCGCGCGCAGGTTCATCAGGAAGAGCACGAGCACGCCGGCCACGATCAGCGCCGCGTCGCGCAGCACGTGCAGCACGTTGTCGAGCGAGCGCTGGATGAAGTCGGCCTGGCGCATCACCGCGCGATTCAGCACGAGCCCGGGCGGGAGCCCGGCTTCGACTTGGTCGAGCAGGACATCGATCGCCTTCGTGAGCTCGAGAGTGTTCGTCCCCGGGGACTTCTGCACCGAGAGGATCACCGCCGGGCTCCCGCCTTCGGAGGCCGCGCCGCGCACGGGAGCCGCACCGATGCCGATCTCCGCGACCTCGGAGAGCGGGATCGGACGCGTGCCCTGCATGCCGACGGTCGTGGCACCGAGCTCGGCGCTCGAACGGAGCCGCCCCCCTTGGCGGATCGGCAGCTCTCGCCGCTCGATGTCGGGGAGATAGCCCGCCGGCGAGGTCGAGTGCGCGGCCTTCGCGGCGGCGACGACGGCGTCGAGATCGAGCCCGAGCAAGCGCAGCCGATCGGGATCGACGTGCACCTGGTACTCGGCGAGCTCGCCGCCGAGCACCATCACCTGCGCGACGCCCGGAACGCCGCGCAGCTTCTTCCGCAGGTCGAACTCCGCCCACGCGCGGAGCTCCATCGGCGAGACCGTGCCGTCCGGCGAGCTCACGCCGAGCAGCAGGATCTCGCCCGTGATCGAGGTCACCGGCGTGATCTCCGCATGCACCGCTTCCGGCAGCATCTCGCGCAGCGAGGAGAGCTGCTCGCTCACGAGCTGGCGCGCGCGATAGATGTCGATGCCCCAGTCGAACTCGACCCACGCGAGCGAGAGCCCCATCGTCGAGGCCGAGCGCACGCGCCGAACCCCGGGGAGGCCACCCATCGAGGTCTCGATCGGAAAGCTCACCCCGCGTTCGACCTCGTCGGGCGAGAGCCCGGGCGCTTCGCTGAGCACGACGACCGTCGGCGCGTTGAGCTCGGGGAAGACGTCGACCGGGATCTCGCGAATGCGCCACGTCACCCACGCCACGAGCAAGCACGCGGCGAGCGCGACGAAGGCGGCGTGCGAGAGCGAGAACGCGATCAGCGCGCGCAGCGCGCCGCCGCCGGGTCGCTCCAGCGGATCATGGCTCGGCTCAGTGCTCATCGGCGTGGAACGATCCATCGGGGTGGAAGTGCCCGCCCTTCGGCATCGAGCTCGCCGTCGCGAGCAGCAGCTGGAACGCGCCGTCGAGGACGATCTCCTCGCCGTCGATGACACCGGAGAGCAGCTCGACCCAGCGCCCGTCCTCGAAGCCGAGGTCGGCCTCCTCGCGGATCGCGAAGTCGGGATCGGCGGGATCGCGGCGGAAGAAGATGGGCTTCCCTTCATCGCGCAGGATGCAGGAGAGCGGAACCGCGAGCTCCTCTCGCTGCACTTCGCGCACGATCACCTCGGCGAACGCGTGCACACCGGCGCGCGCCCAGCTCGCCGGCGCGCGTGGATGGAGCAGGAGCTCCACGCTGCGTTCCGCGCTCGTCGCCCGGAGGCCGAAGCGCAGCTCCGAGGCGATCTTCTCCGCCGGTGAGATACCGTCCCATCGCGGAGGAACGAGCTCCGCTCGCGCGCCTTCGCGCAGCACGCCGAGATCGCTCTCCATCGCCTGCGCACGGAACCAGAGCTGGTCCGGCTGCACGACGGTCAGCAGATGCGCGCCCTGCTCGACCCAGGCACCGGGAGTGGCACCCCAGCTCTCGACGCGACCGGGCGCGGCGGCGCGCATCTCGATCGAGGGCAGCGCTTCCCAACGCGGGCGCGCGGCCTCTGCGGAGCCGACCGGTTCGAGCAGGCTCGCCACCGCAACGCCCTGCAGCGCGGCCATGTGCGCGAGGGCGAGAGCACGCCGCTCCTCGAGCGCTTTCGCCTCGTCGAGCAGCGCATTCTTCCGCCCCTGCTGCTCGGCGACGGCCTCGTGGTGCTCCGCCATCTCGCCTTCCACGGTCCGCCACGCGACGCGCGCATCGTTCAAGTCGCTCGCGCGGCCGGCTCCTTCGCGCAGGAGCGCCTCGAGCTCTCCGATGCGCGCGCGCCAGAGCGCGATGCGCGCCTCGAGCGCTTCGTGGTGCTCCTCGTGCGTCGCGAGCATCGCGACCACGGTCGCCTGCTCGATCTCGACCTGTCGTCCGCGATGCACGAGGGCGAGCATCTCCGTCTGCAGATCGCGCCAAGCCGGCGCGTCGATGCGCGCGAGCAAGTCCCCTACCGCGACTTCCTCCAGCACGGCTTTCACGAGCTCCGCTCTCCCGACCGCGCTCGCGCGCAGCTCGTGTCGCGCGTGCGGCGCGAGCTCGAAGCGCCCGGGGACGCGCAGCGTCTCGCGCACCGCTCGTCGCTCGACCGCGACGAACGAGAGCCCGAGCGCGCGGCGTACGTCGAGCGGGATCGGGATGCGATTCGTGGGTCCGGCGCTCGCCGCGGCGGAGCCGGAGCTCGCAGGCGCGGCCTGCGGTCGGTCCGCGTCGGGTGTGCAGGCGCCGAACAGCGCGCTCGCGAGCAGAGCGCAAGAGAAGCCGGCGCTTCGACGGGGAGAATGGGATCGCATCAGTTCCGCTCCTCGGTGTTCGCATCCAAGCGCTCGAGCGGCCCGATCCGCTCGAGCACGCGCGCGGTCGCCGCGGCCTCGGCGGCGCGCAGCTCGAGCACGCGCAAGCGCGCCGTGCCGAGCGCCATCTGCACGTCGAGCTCGAGCAGCGGATCGAGCGCGCCGCGCGCCGAGCGCTTCGCGAGTCGCTCGAGCTGCTCGGCGAGGCGCGGCAGCCATTCGCTCTCGACCAACGCGCGATCGCGCTGCGTCGCCTCGAGATCGAGCTCGGCCTGGCGCAGCGCGTGGCGCTCCTGCTCCCAACGCCCTTCCAGCTCGGCGCGCGCTTCCTCGCGCGCGCCCATGGCCTCGGCGATGCCGAGATCGTTGCCGCTGAAGATCGGCAACGGGATCCAGAGCCCGGCGAGCCAGGCGTCGATGCCGCTGTTCATCTGGAAGATCGGCCCGAGCTGGAGATCGGGATACTGCGCGCGCACCGCGGCGTGCAGCTCGCGCTCGCGCACCTCGTAGCTCGCGCGCTCGGTCGCGAGATCGACGTTCCGCACCTCGAGCAGCGCCAAGCGCTCCGCCGTCGCGGGCAGCTCGGTCGAGCTCGCATCGGGGAGAAGCTCGAGCACCGCTTCCGGCGTGAAGCCCATGCGCTGCCGCAGTTCGACCTCCAGGCCTGCGCGCTCGCGCATCAAGCTCGAAGCTTGCAAGCGCTGCTGCACGAGCAAGAGCTCCCAGTTGCCGAGCTCGACGGCGTCGATCTCGCCGCTCCTCCGCAGCAGAGCGAGCCGCTGCAGCCTCTGCTCCAGCTCCTGGATCAGCTCCTGCTGCAGCGCGAGCTGCTCCACCGCGCGGCTCCACTCGCACCAGCGCGCGCGGAGCTGCATGCGCGCATGCCATTCGGCGGCCAGCACCTCGCGCAGCGCCTCCTCGACGCCCGCCTCCGCCGCCGCGCGCTCGGCTTCGAGGCGCCCCGAGATCGGCACGGTGAACACCGCTCGCACGTCGATCGTGCCCGGTCGTCCGACATTCGCCGTCTACTGCCCGACCTCGAAGCCGAGCTGCGGATCGACCCACTTGCCCGTGTTCTCGGCGCTGCCGAGCGAAGCGAGGAGCGCGGCGCGCCGGCGGCGGAGCTCGGGATCGAAGAGCAGCGCCAGCACTTCGCCTTCGCCGCGGCTCACGCCATCGCCGAGGTCGAGCGTGCCCGCGCGCTGCACGGCAGCCGGGCGCTCCGCGAAGAGCTGCTCGTAGTGGAGCAGATCGACGGGACGCTCTTCGTAGCTCGCGCAGCCGGAGAGCGCGGCAGTGAGAATCGCCGCGGAGCGGCGGAAGATCGGGCGCATCGACGGACCCCGCCGCGATGGCGACGGGCTACCGGAGAGAGGGAACGACAGGACGAACGCCGGTCGTTTGCTCTAGATGCGCAGCGCGAGTGCCCCCGCCAGCCGAGACGGGGTTCCGCCCGGATCGCTGGCGCACGCGAGGCGGCAGCGATTCCAGCGCAGCTCCGACGGCGAGCCTTCTCGACGCGTCCGAATCGCGATGGTCGCGCTCTCCTGCGGAGGAAGCAGGAAGGCAGGAACTTCGCAGGTGCGCAATGGCACCTCGTCTTCACACTGGAGCGAGCCATCGCCCGAGCCGCGCTCGCCTTCGCCGAGGACCTCTTCCCACGGGCAGAGGCAGAAGCAAGGCCCGTTGCCGTGCGCCGGCGTCAACGCAGCGAACGCGAGCAGGCTGCAGAGCAGCACGAGCAACGCGGTGCGGAGATGCGGGAGTCGGGGCAAGGGCTTGGGCTCGAGAGAGAAGGCGGGGATGGTAGCGAGTCGATCTATCCGGGACAAGGCGGGGCCGAACGTCGGCCGGCTCTACGCACTTCTGCGCAGGGCCTGGCCAGCGCCTCGGAGCTTCGTCGCTGGCTTCACGCTCTCGGCGCGCTCGCCCCCCCTGCCGTCTCGGGAGCGCCGCTCCGACCTGCCGCTGTAGCTGTGTCCCATCGCTGGTCCGAAGCCGGTGTGGCGGAGCTCGTCGCCGAGGCTGCGAACCGATCCGCAGGAGAGCATAGATCTCACGGATCGCCGAGCTCGCGATGGGCGCGATGCCACAGCAACTGTATCCACTCGTTCTCCTCCGGCCCGGGTGGCAGCGCGAAGGGCACACCACCGGGAGCGGTCTCGATCCAATGGAGCAGGGACCAAGCGAGGCCGAAGCACTCATCGGGTCCGAAGAGCGCGCACATGGCCCGCGCCTCCGCCGGGGTGACGGGACGCGTGATCTGCTTCAGGCGCTTCTCGAACTCCTCGAG
>JAEUHW010000152.1 GCA_016793245.1 Planctomycetota bacterium | reverse complement strand
CGCGCGCGGCGCCCTCGAGCCCATCACGCTCCAGCTCGACCCGCGCAGCTCGCTCGCCACGTGGATCGCGCCCTTCGCCTTCGTGGCCGATCTCTTCCTCGTGCTGCTGAAGATGCTGATCGTGCCGATCGTGCTGAGCTCTATCATCGTCGGCGTGATCGGCGTCGGGACGACGGCCAGCCTGAAGCGGCTCGGCTTGCGCACGTTGGCGTACTACACCGCGACGAGCGCCCTCGCGATCGCGGTCGGCCTCACGCTGGTGAACCTGATCCAACCCGGGCGCGGCGCAGCACTCGGATTGCCACCGAGCCAGCGCTTCGCCGAGGTAGCGCAGACCTCGTTCGCCGAAGTGATCCTCCGCATCGTCCCCTCGAACGTCTTCGCGGCGCTCAGCGACAACGCGAGCATGCTGCAGGTGATCTTCTTCGCGCTCTTCTTCGGCATCTGCGCGATGCAAGTGGAAGCGCACCACCGCGAGACCCTGCAGCGCTTCTTCACCGCGACCTTCGAGGTGATGATGCGACTCGCCGGGACGCTGCTGCGCCTCATCCCCTACGGCATCTTCTGCCTCCTCGTGAAGATCGTGGGAACCACGGGCTTCGCCGTCTTCGAGCCGCTGGCCTGGTACCTCGTCACGGTGACGGCCGGGATCCTGATCCACGCCGGGGGCGTGCTGCCCTTGCTCTTGCGCTGGATCGGGCGCATTCGCCCCGCGGCCTACGCGAAGGCAGTGAGCCCTGCTCTCGTGACCGCGTTCTCGACCTCGTCCTCGAGCTTGACCTTGCCCGTGGCGCTCGAGGTCGTCGAGAAGCGCGGTGGAGTATCGAATCGCGTGGTCTCGTTCGTGCAGCCCCTCGGCGCGACCGTGAACATGGACGGAACGGCCCTGTATGAATGCGTGGGGGTGATCTTCCTCGCGCAGTACTACGCGTCGATCGGCGGCTTCGAGCTCGGCCTGTCGACGCAGCTTCTCGTGGCGTACATGGCGCTCGCGGCGTCGATCGGTGCCGCGGGCATCCCCTACGCGGGCTTCGTGATGATGGTGACGATCCTCTCCGCGCTGCGCTTGCCCGTGGAGGGTGCCGCTCTCCTGCTGGTCGTCGATCGACCGATCGACATGCTGCGCACGACGACGAACATCTGGAGCGATTGCTGCGGATCCGCGATCCTCGCGCGCTTCGAGGGCGAGAGGCCCACGGGTTCCATCTAGAGCCGCTCGCATCGTCGTCCCCGCGGCCGACTTGGTGGCTGCGCTTCGGGAGAGCGACCTCTAGAATGCGCCTCGTCGAAGGCGGCGCGAGAGACGCCGTCCGACCTCTGACCCCTCTACTCAGGAGCACGACGTGATGGAACGATCCCGAGAACAACAGTTCGAGTGCACGGAAGGAGATTGGCAGCCGACCGCGCATGGGCGCCTCCTCGGAGACGTGCTGCAGCGCCAGCGCCTCGTGCGCGGCAAGGACGTGCTGGAGCTCGGCGCCGGCGTCGGGAACCACACCGTGCTCCTCGTCCGCGGCGGCGCGCGCCACATCGTGGCGACCGAGATCACCGAAGACCGCCTCGAGACCACGCGCCGCAACGTGGAGCGCCTCTGCGGCAAGGACGCGCCGGTCGAGTACCGCGTCGCGGATTGGCTGCGCACGACGGGCAAGTTCGATCTCGTGGTGACGAACCCCCCCTTCGCGAAGTCCGGCAAGCGCAATCGCCGCTACTTCCTCGACAAGCTGATCCTCGACTCCTTCCGACGTCTCAAACCCGAAGGCGAGCTGCTCTTCGTGCAGTCGAGCATGGCCGATCTCAACCTCTCGATGCAGATGATGCTGCGGAACGGCTACGAGCCCCGCATCCTGGCCCAGCGCGAAGAGCCCTGGCGCGAATACTACTTCGAGGATCCGCGCTTCCTGCTCGAGGCCGAGGAGGTCGAGGGCGGCTACGACGAACGCGATGGACAGCGTTTCGAGATCCTGAGCGTGCTGCACGGACGGCTGCGGAGCTGGAGTCCACCGGCGTTCGCGCACTGAACGAGCTTCAATGCCCCGCGCCGTCGTCCCTGGAACTCCAGGTGACGTTCACGGCCGCGTAAGGCGGGCGCTCGGGGCGCAGCTCGAGCTCTCCGCAGAAGAAGGTCGAGCTCTCCGTGCTCCGCACGCAGAGCCGATACGCACCGTGCGGCAGACACGCCGTGATGCTCGGATGAGCGTCCGCGAGAAGCGTGAAGCTGCCGCACGGTCGCTCCTCCGCGCCGCGGAAGAGCTCGAGGCGGCGCACGCCTGCGCCGAGCGCATCTAGCCCGCGCAGTCCGATCGTCGTGCGCTGCGCGCGCTCGACCTCGAGCGCGAGCTCGGTGGTGCAGTCCTCCTCGATGCGAAAGGGTACGCCGTCGATCCACGCGAACGCCTCGCCCAGCGCGTGGAAGCGATAGCGGCCCACGGGCAGGCGCTGCGTGCCGCTCGTCTGCGTTCGCGCGCAGACGCGGCGCGCGGGATCCTCGCTCACCACGGTGATCAGCCCGCTCTCGGGCTCGGTGCCGTCGGGCCAGCGCAACGCGTAACGCAGCCAGCCGGTCGCCGCCGGCGCGAGCTCGAGATCGATCTCCGCATGAGGGAGAACGTCGAGGCCCTCCGCTCGCAGCGCCGCTAGTTCGGGCGTCGTGCTCTCCGCGAAGACCTCGTAGGTCCCCGGCGCGAGCGCCGCGACGGCGAAGCGTCCGTCGAGGTCGGTGCGCGCTGATTCCCACGCGATACCGGCGCCGCGACGCAGGTAGATGCGCGCGTCCGCACACGGCTCTCCGCGCACGCCGATGCATCGCCCGCGCAACGCGGCGGTCGGCAAGAACTCGTCGGCGACGCGCAAGCGAAGCCGATCGCCCTCGTTCTCGATCGCGTCCGGCGCGAGCGGATGCCAGAGCGGATCGAATGGCGCGCGCACGCTGCAGCGCGGCGTACCCGCGCGTCGCGCGAGGCGGAAGCTCCCTGCGGTATCCGCGCGCACGACCTGCTCGCCGGAGATCAGCGCCGACGACGAAGGCACGATCCAGCGCACCGACCAACCGCCGAGCGCGGTGCCATCGCTGCGCTCGAGACGCCCTTCGATCCATGTGCTGCGCGAGAGCACGAGCTCGCGCGGCAAAGCGGCGCGCGGCGCTTCGATCGCGAAGCGCCGCGGCTCGAAGCCAGGCGCGCGGACGCAGAGCGACGCCTCATCGGCGCTCGGCAGATCGAAGGCGAACTCCCCCGTCGGCCCCGAGCGCAGATCGACGCGCTGATGGCGATCGGCTCCGCGGTAGACGATCTCCGCGAACGCGATCGGATGCCCGGCATCGTCCACGATGCGACCAGCGCAACGCGTTGCCGCATCGAGCACGAGCTCGCAATCGTTCGGCGTTTCGAGCTGCAACGCGACGACAGCGCAAGCCGCTCGATGTCCGGCGTGGCGCGCGTGCACGAGCTGCTCTCCCGGAGGCAGCCAGAGCGGCCCGAAGCGCCCGGACGCATCGGTGCGCACGATCTGCGAGGGAACGCTCGCGAGCACCAGCGCATCGGGGAAGCCCTCGTCGGCGTGCTCGGGCGCCGAGCCCACAGCGACTTGCACTTCGGCGAGGGGTCGCCCGGCCGCATCGCGCACGCAGCCGCGCAGCTCGCACGCCGGAGCGAGCTCGAGACGCAGCTCCTCGCGTCCGGGCCACGTCGCGAGACGCGAAACCCCGCGCGGTGCGAGTGCGGCGACGAGGCTGCCCGGCGCCACGGCCTCGAGCTCGAAGTTGCCCCGTGCGTCGCTGCTCGACACGACGCCGCCCGCGCTCGGGCTGGTTCGCGGCGGCGCGAGCCAGATCGACGCACCGGCGACACCGTTGCCGTGTTCGTCGACGACGCGTCCGCGCAGGCGCTCGCCGCTCGCGCGCAGCGTGAGCTCGCTCTCATCGATGCGCGCCTCCTGCGCGTGACCGCGATCGCTGCTCACGCGCAGGACGCTCCACGGCAAGCTGGCGAAGCGCACACGGCCCTCGACATCGGTGAGCTCGCGGCGCCGCAGTGCGAGGCCGGGCTCGCCGCCGGCAGGCTCGACGATGATCGCGGCGTGCGCGAGCCCGCGTCCGGAACCATCGACGAGGCGCACCGCGAAGGTCGAGCCGGCATCAAGCGCGCGCTCGCGCGAGCGTCGCACCTCGGCGCTCTCGTTCGCCACGCTCTCGGCATCGCTCGATTCGCCGCGCGTGAGCTTCGCACGTCGCTCCGCGCTCGGAGCGAGCGGAGGCGCTTCCTCGGATGCCCGCGAAACCAACGCGACGAGGGCAACGCCGACCACCGCCGCAGCCGTGAGGACCGGTACCGCGCGCCACACACCGGTAGCGCTGTGCGCCACCCGCGACGGCCACAGCATCGCGATCAGCAAGGGCAACAAGCTCGGAGGCAAGCGCCGCCGCAGCTCGCGCAAGCCGCGGAAGAGATGCACGCGCACGGTGACCTGCAAGCGCCCGAGTCGCTGCGCC
>JAEUHW010000105.1 GCA_016793245.1 Planctomycetota bacterium | reverse complement strand
GTGCATAGGGTGGTGTGGTACCGCCGCGCGCCCGCCCCCGGGGCCCTGCTCGCGCGGGGGCGCGCGGCGCGGAGGTCTCTCCTGCGTCGAGCTGGTCGGAGAACTCAGGCGCCGCCGATGTGCTTCGCGATGAGCGCGTTCGCCCGCTCGGGGCTCTGCTTGCACTCGAGCAAGGCGCGCAGGATCAGCGGGGCCACGATGGTCGCGTCGGACTCGATCACGAACATCGGCGTCGTCTCGGTGAGCTTGTCCCAGGTGATCTTCTCGTTCGGCGTGGCGCCCGAGTAGCTGCCGTAGGAAGTCGTCGAGTCGCTGATCTGGCAGAAGTAGGCCCAGGGCTTCACGTCTTGCTGCAGGTCGTACTTGATCGAGGGCACGACGCAGATCGGGAAGTCCCCGGCGATGCCGCCGCCGATCTGGAAGAAGCCGATGCCCGCACCGGCCGAGAGCTCCTGGTAGCGATCGTAGAAGTCGGCCATGTACTCGATGCCCGACTTCACGATCGAGGCGCTGCACTCCGCGGTGCGCACGTACGAGGCGAAGATGTTGCCGAAGGTCGAGTCCTCGTGGCCGGGGACGACGATCGGGAGCCTCGAGCGCGCCGCGGCCAGCAGCCAGCACTGCTCGGGGTCGCCCTCTTGGCTCGCCTTCGGCACCGCTTGGATCACTTCGTAGAAGTACTCGTGCCAGAAGCGGCGCTCGCCGCTCTCGGTCGCGCGCTTCCAGAGCGGCACGATGATCTTCTCCACCGCGCGGAACGCCTCGTCCTCGGGGATCGAGGTGTCGGTCACGCGGCGCATGCGGTTCTCGAGGATCTTCGTGTCGTCGTTCTTGGTGAGATAGCGGTAGTCGGGGAAGTCCTTGTAGCCGTGATGCGCGACCAGGCGGAACAGCGACTCTTCGAGATTCGCTCCCGTCACCGAGAGACCGTGGACGAGCCCGGCGCGAATCGCAGGCGCGAGCGTGATCCCGAGCTGCGCCGAGCTCATCGCGCCGGCCATCGCCCAGTACATGCGGCCGCCGGCTTGGATGTGCTTCCAGTAGGCGAGCAGCGCGTCGCGCGTCTGCCGCGCGTTGAAGTTCTTGTAGTTGGAGAGGACGAACTCGAGGATCGGGAGCTCGGAGGGCATCGGCGGGGCTCCAAGAAGATCGATGGGGTTCGAGGCCGCGCGGGCGAACGAAGCCCCCTCGTGGCGGGGTGGAGCGGCATGTTCTACAGCGACTCCGAGCTTCGCCGCCAGGGACAAAGGAGGCTGCGAAGCTCGGGCGTCGCAGGGTGGAGCACACCGCCGACGAAGCTCGGCAGCCTCTCGGGGTGGTCGACCGCACTAGCATGGTCGCGTGCGGCGCTTCCTCGAGCTGGATTCGCTCGTGGAGGTCCTCGCCGCGGTGATGCCGAACTTCTGCGACGCCGCGCGCCTCAGGAACAGAGCCGCGATGCTCCTCCGCGTCGATGCCGACGATCACGCCTCGTCGCGCATCCAGATACGAAGCGAACTCGACTTCGATCCTCAGGCCTCTGCACTCGAACCACGAGTGCTCCGTCTGCATCCTTGTATCGTGAGACGACCGCTCCGGTCGGCTTGCAAGAGGGCGGTCCAAGCGCGCTCCGGTAGGCCGTGGCTCGAACCTGCCGTAGTCGCTACCCTGTGCTGGTTCTCTTCCGTATGCGTCGCGGAGCACGCGCGATCGGAAGCCCGTCGTTGGAGCGCATCCCCCCTCTCCAGGTGACGACTATGCCCGACCATCCCGTTCCCGATCCTGCCCCTGACTCCGGTGCTGGTGGTCAGCGCACAGAGATGGGCGGCAAGGGCGCGACCGATCGCAGCCGCGTGCTGCGGCTGCTGCAACAGAAGGCCCAGTCCAGCTTCGACCTGCACCTGCGCGATCACCACGAGGACTCCGATGTCCCGGTCAGGGTCGATGACGAGACGAAGGCGCTGCGCGATCCGTCGGGCCGCTACGAGGTACTGGGGGAGATCGGTCGCGGCGGTGTCGGGGTCGTGTACAAGGGCCGCGACCGGGACCTGGGCCGCGAGGTCGCGATGAAGGTGTTGCGCTCGGAGTACGCCGAGCGACCCGAGATCCTCGAGCGCTTCGTCGAGGAGGCGCAGATCGGCGGCCAGCTCCAGCACCCGGGGATCGTGCCGGTGTACGAGCTCGGCCTGCAGCACGGCGAGCGGCCCTACATCGCGATGAAGCTGGTGAAGGGGAGCACGCTGGCCGATCTGCTCGCGCAGCGCTCGTCCATCTCTCAGGACCGCCGGCGCCTGCTCGGCATCTTCGAGCAGATCTGTCAGACGCTGGCCTACGCGCACGCGCGCCGCGTCGTGCACCGCGACCTCAAGCCGCAGAACGTGATGCTCGGCAGCTTCGGCGAGGTTCAGGTGGTCGACTGGGGCTTGGCCAAGGTGCTGCCGAGCGACGGACGCCGAGAGCGCGACGATCCAAGCTCGAAGCCGTCGGGCGCCAGCGTGATCTCGACCTTGCGCAGCGACCCCGACAAGGGCATGCACTCGCAGGTCGGGTCGACGTTCGGAACGCCCGCGTACATGCCGCCCGAGCAGGCGCTCGGCGATGTCGAGCGCATGGACCAGCGCAGCGACGTGTTCGGCCTCGGCGCGATCCTGTGCGAGATCCTGAGCGGTGAGCCCCCGTACCGGGAGCAGGACGGCGAGCAGCTGCTGCAGGCGGCGCGCGCCGATCTGCAAGGCGCCTACCGACGCATCGCGGGCTCCGGCGCCGACGCCGCGGTGATCGCGCTCTGCAAGCAATGTCTGTCGCCGGCGCGCGAGGCGCGCCCCGCTTCGGCTCGAGAGGTCGCGGAGGCGATCGGCCAGTACCTCTCCTCCGTCGAGGAGCGCGCGCGTGAAGCGCAGATCCACGCCGCCGAGGCGCGCGTGCGGGCGCGTTCGACGGTGCTGCTTTCGATCGCCGCGCTGCTGCTGCTGACGCTCGGCGGGGGTGGCTACCTCTACATCCAGGGCGAGGCGCAGGCTCGTCGCGACGAGGCGGACCGCCTCGTCGTGGCGGCGTTGAACGACGCGAACGTGCGCTACGGCGAGGCGCGCACGGCCGCGCGGACCGATGTCGCCATCTGGGAGCGCGCGCTCGACGCGGCGACGCAGGCCGAACGTCTGGCGGCGGCGCCGGACGTCGGCGCTGACGCGCGGACTCGAGCGCGCGAGCTGCTCGCCGCCGTGCAGCGGGATCAGGCCGGCGCCAGGGCCGAGGCCGCGCGTGACGCGAAGGACGCGGCGATGCGCCAACGTCTGCTCGAGGTGCGCATCCCCGTCGACGAGAACACGGCCCTGCCCGATTTCCTGCGCAAGAATGCCGCGCGCATCGACACCGCGTACCGCGCGGCGTTCCGCGACTACTTCGATGGCGCCGACGTGACCGCGATGAGCGTCGCGGAGTTCCGCGCCGCGGCGGACGCCGACATCGCGGTCGAGTTGGCCGCGGCCCTCGACCACTGGGTGTCCGCGCGGGTCTTCCTGGCGCAAGAGACGGGCGCGGACCCCGCCAGCGCGGAACTGACGAATCGTCTGCAAGGCCTGGCGATGGCGGTCGATCCCGACGTCTGGCGCAACCGGCTCCGCACATTGATGAGCGAGGGGCAGCCCGATCGCGAGAAGCTGATCGCTCTCCAGGAGGGCGCCGCGCTGGAGTCGCTGCCGTTGCTCAGCCTGTCCATCCTCGGGCAGGCCTTATGGAACGTCGGGGCGATGGATCAGGCGCGCTCGGTGTACCTGGCGGCCTGCGATCGCTTCCCGACCGACTTCAGCAGCGCGTTCCAGCTCGGCATCCTGCACGAGGCAGAGAAGGATAATGCCGCGGCGGCCGGCTACTTCCGGATCGCTCGCGCGCTGCGACCCGACATGCGCGAGGTGCGCCATCGCTATGGCCTCGCCCTGGGCAGCGTCGGAGATCTGGTTGGCTCGGAGCGCGTGTTCCGCGAGCTCGTGCTGCAAGACCCCGAGAATGGTCACTGGCATTTCCACCTCGGCCTGCTGTGCTCGTTTCAGCCGCGCCATGCGGAGGCCGTCGAGAGCTTCGAGCTGGCCGTCGCGCTCGGGGACCAAGAGGCGAAGACCTTCCACAACCTGGGCGTTTGCTACGAGAGGATCGGGAGCTACGGCGCCGCCATCGCCGCGTTCCGTCAGGCGATCCAGATCGACCCGACCTGGGATGAGTCGCGGCGCAGCCTCGCGGGCCTCTTCCGGCGGCTGGGCCGGAACGACGAGGCGATCGAGCTCTGCCGCGGGCGTCTCGCGCTCGACCCGACCGACGCGCGCGCGCTCATCGATCTCGGTGACGCCCTCCTCTGGCGTAACGAGCTCACGCCACCTGCGGTCATGGCGGAGGCTCAGGCGCTCTACGAGCGGGCGATCGCTCGAGACCCTGCTCGCGCTCGAGCGCGGGTGGGCTTGGCGAACGCGCTCTCCTATCAGGGCGAGCTCGAGCAGGCGATCGCGTGCTGCAGGAAAGCGATCGAGGTCGAGCCGCAGTATGCGAACGCCCACCGCAAGCTCGGCATCCTCCTCGAGGACGCGGGTCGACGGGAGGAGGCGGTCGCGTGCTATCGCAAGTGCATCGAGCTCGATGCCAAGAACGCGTTCGCGTTGGTCGATCTCGGCAACTGCCTCGCGAAGCTCGGGCAGGTCGAGGCCTCGATCCCGGAGTTCCGCAAGGCGCTGCTCATCGACCCTCAGCAGCCGATGGCTCACTTCGCTCTGGGCAACAAGCTCGCGATGCTCGGTCGCCACGAAGAGGGACTGAAGAGCGCGCAGCGAGCGGCCGCGCTCGATCCCGGGATGCCTCAGGCGCCCTTGGTGATCGGCATGTGCCTGCGCGCGATGGGTGAGCTGGATGAGGCCGAGGCGGCGTTCCACAGGGCCATCGAGCTCGCGCCCGAGTTGACCGATGCGCACTCCGAGCTCGGCCTCCTCAGGGAGACGCAGGGGGACGTCCAAGGCGCGCTCGAGTGCTACGCGCGCGTGGTGGAGCTCCGTCCGAGATCCGTCGAGGCCCACATGCAGATGGGCCTGCTGCTCTGCGAGAACGAGCGCCTCGAGGAGGCGATCCCGCACTTCCAGGGCGCCATCGAGGTGAATCCGCGGTTCGCACCCGCACACTTCAACTTGGGGGGCTGCTTCCTGCGGCTCCAGCGCTTCGAGGAGGCAGAAGTCAGCTTGCGTCGAGCGGAGCAGCTCTGGTCCGAGAAGGGGGATGCGT
The DNA here is from genome assembly GCA_016793245.1 of Planctomycetota bacterium. Classification (GTDB taxonomy): domain Bacteria; phylum Planctomycetota; class UBA1135; order UBA1135; family JADKAF01; genus JADKAF01. The sequence goes on along the minus strand of JAEUHW010000105.1, from coordinate 22,102 downwards.
TCTCGCGAGAATGGCTGAAGCGCACGCGGAGCACGCTGGCCGAGATCGAGCGCATGGTCGTTCCCGAGTCGACCCTGATGGAGATCGCGCGTGGCGAGCGGGAGGGTGAATCCGCCAGCGCCTTCGTGTCGGCGGCCAGGCTGGCCAGCCGGCGCGGTCAGAACGCGATGGCCGCGCGGACTTACGCCCGAGCCTTCGCCGCGTTCCCCGAGCTGTCGAGGACCGCGCCGTACCTCTATCACGCCGCCTGTGAAGCAGCGCTGGCCGGGTGCGGCCAGGGTGAGGACGCCGGGACGCTCGACGAGGAAGGACGTGCGGCGCTGCGCGAGCAGGCGCGGCGTTGGTTGTCCCAAGAGACCGATCGTTTGCGGCAGGAGATCGCCGCAGGCGCCGAGCGTGCCAAGGCGGCGCGCGAGCAGATGGGCTTCGTGCGGCAGAGCACCGAGCTCGCCGGAGTGCGCGGGGAGTCCCTCGACACGCTGCCGGAGGCCGAGGCCTCGGCGTGGCGCGAGCTCTGGCGGCAGATCGAGGCGCTCGCCGGCGGTTGAGCCGTCCGACGAGCGCGCGCGGTCCCGTCGGAGCGCCGCGTGCTCTCCGACCGGATCGCTCGACCTCCGATCGACGTCGCGCTCAGCCGCGCAAATCGCGGTAGAAGAACACCGTCGCGCAGAGCTCGCCGTTCGGCAGCAATGCGTAGTCCGGGACGACGCCGACGCGCTGCCAGCCGTTCCGCTCGTAGAGCCGCTCGGCGTCCGCGCTCGCCGTGTCGAGCACGAGGATCGTGCGGCCGAGCTCGCGCGCCCACGTTTCGGCGGCGCGCAGGAGGGCATCGCCGATGCCGCGGCGGCGCGCGCGGCGGTGCACGAGCATCTTCGCGAGATCGGCGCGATGCGGCTGGTTCTCGGGGAGATCGAGTACGAGCTGCGCCGTGCCGAGGATGCCCGAGGCATCCTCCGCGACGAGGAGCGCGCGTGCGCCGCGGCGCACGTCCTCGGCGATCCGGCGCCAGAACGCGAGCGCGCGCTCGCTCTCGAGCGGTGCGAGGAAGCTCACGGAGGCGCCGCCGGCGACGCAGTCGACGAGCACCTCGGCCAAGCCGCGGAGCTCGGCTTCGCTGGGTGCCAGGAGGCGGCGGATCGAGAGGGACGGAGCTTCCATCGCTTCAGCTCCCACCGATCGCCGAGGAGACGATGGCGACGAGGTAGCGCGCGCGCGTGCGGCCGGGATTGCGGAACGCGACGGGGCGATCGACGCTCATCGCGAGGCAGTCGCCCTCGGCCAGCGCGTGCGTCTCGTCGCCGAAGCGCACCTCGAGCTTGCCCGCGAGCATCCAGATCTGCTGGTGGATCCGAGGCTCGTGCGCGCTGGACTCGAAGGCGACGCTCGCGCCGGCCGGCAGCTCGATCTCGGAGAGGCGGAGCGGCGCGGGATAGCCCCTCGGCGAGAGCTGGCGGCGCAGATAGCGCGACGCGGGATCGCGCCAGAGCGTCTGGTCGGCGTGCCGCGCGAGCGGAGAGGGGCTCGCCGCGGGCGCGTCGAAGAGCGAGGCGAGCGGAACGCCGAGCCCGGTCGCGAGTTTGTCGAGCACGACCGCCGTGGCGCTCGTCTCGCCGCGCTCGACGAGCGAGATCATCGAGCGGCTGACCCCGCTCCGCGCGGCGAGGGCTTCGAGCGAGAGGCCGGAGGCGGCGCGCAGCGCGCGCACGCGCTCGGCGATGCGGCCGTCGAGCGTGGGCAGTGGATCCACCATGATGGACGGAGCATCCAGCATACTGGATGGGCCGTCAAGGGCCCGCTCGCGCGCGCGGGGCTCTGGTACGCTCCGCGGCACGCATCTCGAGGAGGAACCCCATGCTCGCTTCGCTCGCGCTCTCGTTCGCTCTGCTCGCCTGCGCCCAGGAGCCGGCTCGACCGCCGACGGCGGCCGAGGTTCTAGCACCCTGGCATGGCATGTGGCGCGGCGAGCTCGAGCTCTGGCAGCAGGACGGCGTCGCGCGACGCGTGCCGATGGAGCTCCACATCCAGCCCACGAGCGCGAGCGAGTGGACGTGGACGATCGTCTACGGTGCCGGCGCGGAGCGGCAAGAGCGGCGCTACGCGCTGCGTGCGAAGGACGGCGGCGCGTTCGAGATCGACGAGCGGAACGGCATCGTGCTCCCGCTGCAGCGCTTCGCTCGACGCTTCTTCTCGCGCTTCTCGGTCGGCGGGAGCGAGCTGCTCGCGCGCTACGAGCTCGTCGGTGAGAGCGAGCTGCTCTACGAGATGATCAGCGCGGGCGGCGCCGAGGTCGGCAAGACCGGTAGAACGGGCGCGACGCCCGAGGTCGGCACCGCGCCCGTGAGCGGCTTCCAACGCGCGCTGCTGCGGCGCATCCCGGCGGATGCGCCGCCCGCGGCCGAGAGCAAGAAGTCCGGCGCTCCGGCGGAGCCGAAGCGCTGAGCGCGCGCTAGAGCGCCTGCAGCGCGAGCAGCGCGCAGGCCGTGGCGAAGGGCTCCATGCCCGGTTCGCTCCACGCATCGATCGCCGGCCAGTGCGCGCTGCCGTCGGCGTGCGCGATGCGGCCTTCGAGCAACGCGGTGTGGAGTGCGGCGCGCCACGCGCTCGCGGCGTAGCCGCCCGCTTCAGCGATCGCTTGCGCGCCATGCATCCAGTAGGTGTAGTCGATGCTGCCGCGCTCGATGCTCCAGAGGGGCAAGCGCTCGACGAGCAGCGCGACTCCCCGTCGCGTCGTGGGCGAGTCGGCGAGGTTCTTCCCGAGGCTCACGCGCGCGAGCAAGGTCAGCGCGGTCGGTTCTTCGGAGAACGCCGCGGGGAAGCGCTCGCTCTTCCAGACGTAGCGGGTCCCGAGCGTGCCGGGCGACACGAAGCCCGTGCGACCGGTCTCGGCGTTGGTCAAGTCCTCGAGCAAGGCGAGCGCTTCGTGCTGGTTATATCTCGGGATGTCGATCCCCATGCGCTGCGCCGCGTCCAGCGCGAGCATCATCGCGGCCGTGATCTTGGAGTCGTTATCCCCGTCAGGCTTGATGCCGTAGCGCCAGCCGCGGTACGGGTTCCTCGCGCGCAGCGCGAACGCGACGGCGCGCTCGAGCTGCTCCTTCCGCACCGCGTCGGGGAAGCGCAGGCCGGTCTCCGCCAGCGCGCGCAGCGCGTGCGCGTGTCCGATCATGGTCGCTTGATCTAGGCGCGGGCCGATGCCGCCGTCTTCGTGCTGCGCGCTTCCGAGGAACGCGGCGCCCTTGCGTACGGCGGCTTCGAGCTCCGGAGAGGCGCCGTCCTTCGGTTCGCCGAGCAGGGCGCGCACGGCGAGCGCCGTCGTGGTGATCTCGTTCATCTCGCCCTGCGTGCGCACGGTGGGATCGGCGCTCACGGTCCAGCGACCGTCGTTCTGCTGATGGCGCAGGAGCCAGAGCGCTGCGCCGCGGCGCAGCGCGGGAATCTCGGCGCGCGGTGCGCTCGAGGAGGGCAGCTCGTCCTGCGGTCGAGCGAGCGCCAGGGTTCCGCAAGTCGCGGCGATCACGAGCAGGATGCCGGGGAGCGAGAGGCCGCGCGCGGGGGCGCGGCGCGTGTCGAGCAGACGCATGATGCGAGTCCTCAAGAAGGAAGGAGGAGAGCAGAGCGGGGCGAGCGACGCGCGCAGCGCGAGCGGCTCTACGGATGCGGAGGCGAGGCGGAGCAGCGCGGAGGAGCTCGAGGCGCGCGCGCGCGGGCCGACGCCGGCGAGCGCGGCTTCGTCGCAGGCGAGCTCGCGCCAGCGCGCGGACTGCGCGCGCGCGAGCCACGCGACGGGGAAGAACCACCACGCGGCGAGGACCGCTCGCTCGAAGAGCGCCACCCAAACATCGCGGCGGCGCACGTGCGCGAGCTCGTGCAGGAGCACCCAGCGCAGCTCGTGCGCGGGCAGCGTCTCGAAGAGCGAGACCGGGGCGTAGAGCACGGGGCGCAGCAAGCCGCCGGTCGCGGGCGAAGGGAGTCCGGGGATGAGGCAGAGGCGCACGCGCCTGCCGCAGCCGCTGCGTTGGCGCAGGCGCTCGAAGAGCGCGAGCTCGTTCGGTGCTGGCGTGCAGGCCGCGCGGCGGAGGATGCGCCGGCTGCGGGCTTCGATCCACGCGAGCTGCGCGAGGCTCGCGAGCGCGCCCGCGATCCAAGCGGCGAACGCGAGGATCAGCGCGGCACTGCCAGCTGTGGTCGGTTCGCTGGCGCCCTCCTCGCGCGTTCGCGCTGTCGGCTTCGCCGCGGCGACGGGCGCGAAGGCCGCGGGCTCGGCGAGGTCTGCGGACTCGAGCGCTCCCGAGGGCCTCGGGCTCGAGGCCGGCTCCACCGCGAGCTCCGCGCGCAGAGCACGTGCAGGTGCCATCGGCGCGAAGCCGTAGCTCCCGAGCGGCAGCATGCGCTCCAAGGGCAGCACCAGCAGGACGAGCGGCAGCAGCGCGAGCCAGCTCAGCGCATGCGCGGAGCTGCGTCGGCGGAGCAGGCCGAGCAGCAGCGACACCGCCACCAACGCGAAGAGCGAAGCGCTGCCGCGTTCCAGCATCCAGGTGGCCCAGCTCGTGAGGTGCGCGCTCATCGCTCGCGCTCCTCGCGCTGCGCATCGATCAGCGCGCGCAGCTCGTCGAGCTCGTCCTTGCTGAGACGGCTCTTCTTCACGAGGTATTGGAGGAGCGGGCCCAGAGCACCCGGCGCGCTGTTCGCGAGCAGGCGATCGGCCTCGTCGCGGAACGCGCGGTGGGCCGGGCGCGTCGCGCGATAGAGGAAGGAGCTCCCGACCGCTTGGGCTTCGACGTGGCCCTTGTCGGTCAAGCGCCGGAGCAGCGTCTTCACCGTGCTCGCCGACCAGCCGTGCGCGCGCTCGGCGGCGGCGATGAGATCGCGCGCGGCGGAAGGGCCGAGGTCGAAGAGCAGCTTCAGGACCTTCCACTCGGCGGGGGTGGGGGTGTTCTTCTCGGGCGGCATGGCAGTTCGGCTCCGCGGTTCGGTCGGTCTACAAATGTAGACGAGTGGCGACGGGCGTCAACGGGGAGACGCCGCGGAGGTTCACGCGAGCCGCCAGGAAAAATCGCGCCCGCCGGGGGGAGGGGTGCGCGGCCTCTCCTGGATCCGTGAAGCTCGCCGGACAGGGAGTGACCTAGACTGGGCCGCTCTCTCCCAGGAACGACCCGCCATGAACGCGCCCGTCGCGAGCTGCGCCGTCACGAAGTTCGATCCGCTGCCCCATGCGGTCGAGGATCTGGTCGTCGTCGAGGAGCCGCTCGAGCTGCGCGTGGGCTTCGGGCCCGAGGAGGAGCGCCAGCAGGCGAGCCTCGCGGTGACGATGCGGACGCCGGGGAACGATCTCGAGCTGGCGCTCGGGTTCCTGCTCAGCGAGCGGATCGTGCGCGGGCCGGAGGAGGTGCGCAGCATCCAGCCGTGTCGAGGAGCCGACGCGGAAGCGCACCCTGGCGACGCGCTGCGGATCGAGCTCGCGCCCGAAGTCGCGTTCGACCTGCGGCGCGTCGCGCGCCACTTCGCCATCGCGTCGAGCTGCGGGATCTGCGGCAAGGCCACGCTCGCGTCCGTGCGCGCCGAGCTCGCGCCGCTCCGTCCGAGCTCCACGCCGATCCCCGTCGACGCGATCCGCCGCGCGCCTGCGCTGCTGCGCGCTCGGCAGACGCTGTTCCATGCGACGGGCGGGCTCCACGCCGCGGGGCTCTTCGATGCGCGCGGCGAGCTCCTGCTCCTGCGCGAGGACGTCGGCCGCCACAACGCGCTCGACAAGCTGATCGGCGCCGCGCGCGCCAACGACGCTCACGCGTTCGAAGAGCGCTTCGTGCTCGTGAGCGGCCGCGCCTGCTTCGAGCTCGTGCAGAAGTGCGCCGCGGTCGGTGCGGCCGTGCTCGCCGCCGTCGGCGCCCCCTCGAGCTCCGCGATCGCCCTCGCCCGCGAGCTCGACTTGGCCCTCTTGGGCTTCGTCCGCGCCGATAGCCTGAACCTCTACACCGCTCCGTCCCGCCTCCACCCCTGACCGTCGATCAACAGGGGTCTGACCCCTATCTGATCGACGGCGCCGCGGCCACTGTACAGTAAAGGTGCCTGGCACCTTTTCTGTACAGTGGGGGTTAGGGGGTGCGGCGGAGGTAGGCGGTCCAGTAGACGCCGGCGACGAGGAAGGTGCCGCCGACGAGGTTGCCGAGGGTGGAGAAGAGCAGGTTCACGATCTGGCCGTCGCGATAGCCCGTGGAGAACGAGCGTTCGAACAGCGCGCCGTAGGGGAGGAGGAACCAGTTCGCGATGCAGTGCTCGAAGCCCATCGCGACGAAGGCGCTCACGGGGAAGACGATGCCGAGGATCTTGTCGGTGACGGAGCGCGCGGCCAGGGAGAGCCAGACCGCGAGGCAGACGAGCGCGTTGCAGAGAACACCGAGCACGAACGAGCGCCCGGCGCCGAGCTGCACCTTGTGATGCGCGATCGCGCGCAGCGTCTCGCCGACCGCGCCGTTGCCGAGGCGTTCGACTTCTCCCAGGTGCGCGAACCCGACGGTGAGCAGGGCCCCGACGACGTTGCCGAAGTAGACCAGGAGCCAATTCCGCAGCAGCGCGCGCGTGGTGATCTTGCGCGAGATCCACGCCATCGCGAGCAGGTTGTTTCCGGTGAAGAGCTCGGCGCCTGCGACGACGACGAGGATGAGACCTAGGCTGAACGCGAGGCCGCCGACGAAGCGCGTCGGCCCGAAGCCGAGCTCGGAGCCGGTGATCGTCACGGCGTAGAAGAGCGAACCCAGCGAGATGAACGCTCCCGCGAGCACGGAGAGGAGCAACAGCGGCACGACCCCGAGGCCGGCCTTCGCCACGCCGACGGTCTCGACACGCTGCGCGATCTCGCGCGGCGCATAGGCATCGAAGTCACTCATCGCGGCGATGCTACCTCGGCGCGCGGGAGCTTCCGCAAGCGCACCGCGACGGCTTTGTACTGCGGGCAGTGCGAGCGCGGGTCGGCGACGGGGCCGACCACGCGATTGGCGTGCGTCTCGGGGAAGTGGAACGAGAGGAAGAGCTGGCCCTCTCGTACGCGCTCCGAGACGCGCGCGGGCGCTTGCGTGCGGCCCCAGCGGCTCTCGATCTCGACCGGGTCGCCATCCGCGATCCCGAGCGCGCGCGCGTCCTCGGCGCAGAGCTCGAGCTCGTCGCGCGCGACGAGGACCTGCTGCGGCGTGCGGCGCGTCATCGTGCCGACGTTGTAGTGCTGCAGCACGCGTCCCGTGATCAGCGTGAGCGGGAAGCCGGGCACGTCGTGCTCCGCGTTCTCGAGATAGGGGATCGCATGCAGCTTGCCCTTCCCTCGTAGGAACCCGCCTTGATGCACGCGCGGCGTGCCCGTGTGGTCGAGCGTCGGGCAAGGCCAGTGCAGGCCGTTCCGCTCCAGGCGCTCGTAACGCACGCCGCCGAAGAGTGAGGGGGCGAAGCGCGCGATCTCCTCCATCACGGCGGCCGGCGAGGCGTAGCTCCAGGACGAGCCGAGCCGCTTGCCGACCTCGAGCGCGACTTCCCAGTCCGGGCGCGCTCCGGTCGGTGGAGACACCGCGGCGCGCACGCGCTGGATGCGGCGCTCGCCGTTCGTGAAGGTCCCGTCCTGCTCGAGCACGCCCGCGGCGGGCAGCACGAGATGCGCCTCGCGCGCCGTGTCGGTGAGGAACATCTCCTGCACGATGAGCAGCTCGAGCGAGCGCAGCGCTTCGAGGACTTCCTGCTCGCAGGGATCGCTCTGCGCCAGGTCCTCGCCCTGGATCCAGAGTCCTCGCAGCTCTCCTCGTCGCGCGGCCTCGAGCATGCGCGGGATCGTGAAGCCCGCTTCCAGCGGCGGCTCGGCGCCCCAGAGCTCGCGAGCACGTGCGCGCATCGCCTCGTCGTCGAGCGGCTGATAGCCCGTCACGCGATCGGGCATGCTGCCCATGTCCGCGGCGCCTTGCACGTTGTTCTGGCCGCGGAGCGGCAGCATGCCGGCGCCCACGCGACCGATGCTGCCCGTCAGCATCGCCAGCGTGCAGAGCATCAGCACGCCATCGACGCCCTGCGCGACCTCGGAGAGCCCGAGGCCGGTGACGAAGAGCGTGGGCCCTCCGCCGATGCGGCGCGCCGCGGCGCGCACCGTCGCTTCCTCGAGCTCGCAGGTGCGCAGCGCCTCTTCGAGATCGAGGTCCGCCGCGAAGCGCTCGAGCTCGGCGAGTCCTTCGCAGCGCTCCGCAAGATACGCGCGATCGACGAGCCCTTCCTCGAGCAAGAGCTTCGCCAACGCGCCGAAGAGCGCCACGTTCGTCCCCGGGCGCGGTGAAAGGTGCAGCTCGGCGTGATCGACGAGCGAGATCTGCCGCGGATCGATCACGATCAGGGGAACCCCCCGTCGCGCGGCCTGCTCGATCCGCGCGCCGACGACGGGATGTGCTTCGGTCGGGTTCGCCCCGGCGACGACGAGGCAACGCGCGCGCTCCAAGTCGTCGTAGCACGCGCTCGCGGCACCCGTGCCTGTCGCGAGCGAGAGCGCGAGCGCGGTCGAGCTGTGGCAGACGCGCGCGCAGCAGTCGACGTGGTTCGAGCCGAGCTCGGAGCGGAAGAGGCGCTGTAGCAGATATGCGGCCTCGTTCGTCGAGCGCGACGAGGTCATCAGGCCGAGCGCGCGGCCGCCGTGGGCGTCGCGGAGCTCGCCGAGGCGTCTCGCCGCGAAGTCGAGCGCCTCGTCCCACGAGATCGCGCGGAACCCGTCGCCGTCGCGGAGCAGCGGGGTCGTCAAGCGCTCGCTCGAGCGCTGCCAGCCGTGCGCGTAGCGCCCCTTCGCGCAGAGATGTCCGCGGTTCACGTCGGCGTCGCGAGCGGCGTCGATGTGCTGCACGCGTCCAGCCGCGGTGGTGATGTCGACCTGACAGCCGACGCCGCAGTAGCCGCAGGTGCTGCGTGTCCGGTGTGTGCCGTCATCCGCGCGCGAAGCATGCGCGCCGTGCGGCCTATCGCGGTCGGCGATCGCGCCCGTCGGACACGCTTCGACGCAAGCGCCGCAAGAGACGCAAGTGCTGCTCGACCACGCGTCGCGCGGCCCGATCGCGAGCTGCGTCGCGCCGCCGCGGCCGAGGACGCCGTAGACCTCGGCGCCTTGCACGCCGTCGCAGACCTGCACGCAGCGGCGGCAGGTGATGCACTTGCTCGCCTCGAAGCGCAGATACGGATGCTCCTGAACCGCGCCCTCGCGCGCGGCGCAGCCGTTCCCGCCCAGCGCACCGGCGAGGCCGCCGCCGAGGCCGTGCGCCGCGAGGAGCTGCGCGAACGCGCTCGCGCTCGCCGCGCTCGTGCTCCCCGGATGCGCTTCGGCGATCCAGCGCAGGAGCTCGCGGCGCAGGGAGCGCAGCTCGTCGCTCGTCGTCCGTAGCTCCATGCCGTTCTGCGCTTGCGTGTGGCACGCGGCGGCGAGCTGGCCGTTCCCGAGCTCGACCATGCAGAGCCGGCAGCCGCCCTCGGGCGCGAGGCCGGGAACATGGCAGAGCGTCGGGATCTCGAGGCCGCTGCGACGCGCGAGCTCGAGGATCGTTTCCTTCTCGCGCAGGACGACGCGACGTCCATCGACGACGAGGTTCGGCGTGCTGGGAACCGCGCTCATCGCACACCTCCGCGGAGCTCTTCTCCGGCGAGCTCGAGCAAGCGCAGCAGCGGCCCCGGCATCAAGCGTCCGAACGCGCAGAGGCTCGCGCGCTGCGCGATGTGCAGCGTGCCTTCGAGCTCGCGCTGCGCCGCGGTGCCGCGCTGCGGAAGCGCAGCGCCGAGCTCGCGCGCGCGCCGCGAGCCCAAGCTGCACGGCACGCACTTGCCGCACGATTCCTCGGCGAAGAACGCGAGCGTGCGCTCGAGCAGCTCGCGCGCATCGTCGCCGTCCAGCACCGCGACGAGTCCGCCGTGGCCGAGCACGAAGCCGCGCTGCTGCATCGCCGCGGGGCAGACCGGCACCTCCCATTCGTCCGGCGTCATCAAGCTGCCCATCGGTCCGCCGATCCACAGCCAGCGGATCGCGCGCCCGTCGCGTCCGCCGCCGCCGATCCGCTCCACCACCTCGCGCAGCGAGACGCCGAAGGGCACCTCGACGATGCCGGGATGCGCGAAGCCGTGGTTCAGGCAGAGCGCCTTCGTGCCGGGCGAGGCCGCGGTGCCGATGGAGCGATAGCTCGCCGCTCCGTCGCGCGCGATCTCGGCGGCCGCGACGAGCGTCTCCACGTTGTTCACCACGGTGGGGCAGCCGAAGAGCCCGTGCGTCACGGGGTACGGCGGGCGCAGGCGCACCTCGCCGCGCCGCCCTTCGATCGCGTTCAGCAGGGCGGTCTCCTCGCCGCAGACGTAGCTGCCCATCCCCGCGAAGAGCTGCACGTCGAACGAGAACGCCGTGCCGCGGATGCGCTCGCCGAGCCAGCCAGCTTCGCGCGCCTCCGCGATCGCCTCCGCGATGCGCCGCTGCGCGAGCGGATACTCCGCGCGCACGAACACGATGCCTTCGCGCGCGCCGACCGCGTAGGCCGCGAGCGCCAATCCCTCGAGCACGCCGTGCGGATCGTCCTCGAGCAGCGCGCGATCGACGAACGAGCCCGGATCGCCCTCGTCGCCGTTCGCGATGACGAACTTCCGCTCGCCGCTCGCCTGCGCGCACGCCTGCCACTTGGCACCCGTGGAGAACGCGGCACCTCCGCGCCCGCGCTCACCGGAGCCCAGGATCTCGTCGAGCAGCGCGCGCGGCGCGCTCGCGAGCGCACGCTCGAGCCCGGCCCAGGCGCCGAGAGAGCGCGCGCGCTCGAGCCGATGCGCGCCCTCGACGCGCAAGCGCGCGACGACGCGCGGCGGCTCGATCAGGCTGCGCACCGCGCTGCGCGGCGACGAAGCGCTCGCCTCGCGAGCGAGGGTGCGCGCGCGCGCGCCGACGAGCAGCTGGTCCTCCGCGGTGAGCACGGCGGGCGAGCGATCGCACGCGCCGAGGCACTGCACGGCTCGACACGCGTGCTCCCGTGCGAGCTCCTCGTGCAGCGCGCGCGCCCCGGCGAGCGTGCAGGAGGTTCCGCGGCAGATGCGCAGCGCCCGCGGATCCTCGTGCAGCTCCGCGTACCAGCTCACGAGCCCGCGCACCTGCGCCGCGGGCAACGCGAGCTCGCGCGCGAGACGCGGGATATCGAGCGCCGTCGCCGAGCCCGCCGCGCGCAGCTCGCGCTTCAGACGGGGCAGGGGCAGATCCTCGACGCGGAGGGGCGAAGGCGGTCGAACCACGGCGGCAGCTCCGTAGGGGCCCGCGACATCCTAGGCTCGGGCCGAGCGGCAAGGGACCGCCGAAGAGCGTAGAGCTCTCCCGCCGTTTCGAGCCGTCGATCGCGGCGGCGAGCTCGGGTCACGTGGCACGAGTCGCGGCTCGCTCGTAGATTTGCTCCGCAGCTCTCGCTCGTCCTCTCTCTCCTCCCAGCGGACACGCGCCCCTCATGCTCCCGAGCTTCCTCCGCGACGGCCTCTCTCGGAGCTTCGCGTCGGCGATCCTCGCGGCGCTCTCGAGCGGCCAGGAGATCGAGGAACATCGGGGCGAGCGCGTACCCGCTTCCGCCCTCGGTCCCTCGGTCGTGGAGACGATCGAGACGATGGCCGCGCGCTCCCTGCCGGAGGCCTCGGGCGGTCGGCTGCGCGGAGCGAGCTATCTCCACCGGCCTGGAACCTGGTTCGTGCCCTCCGCGCGCGCCACGTGGACCACGCATTCCGGTCGGCGCTACGCGATCAATCAGCACGGGGATCCGCGCATGGCGATCGGCTTAAGCGCTCCGGCGGACGTCGAGGGCGCGTGGTTCGCGCCGCAAGGCGATGTCGGTGCTTGGGCGCGGAGCCTCGTCGTCCGCGGCTATCGCGGCGGGATCGAGGTCGCGTGCACGCCGGAGCTCGCGCTCGTCTCGCGCGCGCCCGTGTACCTCGCGATCTGCTTCGACGCCGTCGATCGCATCGCGATCGAAGCGCAGGGCGCACCAGGGCGGCCGGCCTACTTCGCGCTCGACGATCTCGCCTTCCGCGTCGGAACGGCGAGCATCGTCCTCGACTTCGAGGCGCTCTCGCAGAAGACCGATCTCACGGGCACGAGCTATGGCGGCTTGCATTGGGAGATCGGCACGGGCTTCCGCGATGCCGGGGTGAGCGCCGTGCCGGCGCCGCACGAGGTCTCGAGCTCGGCCGAGCCCCTCGCGGTGCCGGAGTCGCCGGCGCGAGAGGCCGTGACGAGCTTCGCGCCGATCGTCGCGCGGCAGATCGAGGGACCGCGCATCTTCGAGCCAGGCAACGCCGCGATCCCGCCCGATACCAACGGCGCCGCCGGACCGACGCACTACGTGGCGCTGGTGAACGGGAGCTTCAGCATCTACGACCGCGCGAGCGGCGCGCGCACGCATCAGATCACGATCGCCAACTTCTGGAACGTGAGCACCGGCCTCGGCGACGTGCGCATCGTCTTCGATCCGCATGCGCAGCGCTTCGTCGCGCTGTGCATGGATGGCAGCACGACGATCCACTTCGCGATCTCGCTCACCGCGGATCCCACGGGCGCGTGGTTCAAGTCCGCGATCCTGGCGTCGCAAGGAGCCGATGCCGGGCGCTGGCCCGATTTCCCGACGCTGGGCGTGGATGCGAACGGCATCTACACGGCGGCGCTCATGGTCGGCAACGGCGATCCGATCACGCTGTGGGCGATCGACAAGGCGCCGCTGCTGCAGAATCCTCCGCAGCTCGGCACGGTGACGGCGTTCCGCGGCTTGCCGTGGGAAGGCGCGGTGCAGCCCTGCCTCACGTACGGCACGCCCGGCGCCGAGTACCTGGTCTCCGTCGCCTCGCCGACGCAGCTCCGCTTGCGGCGCGTCGTTCCTCCGCTCACGGCGCCGGTGCTGCGAGCCAGCGGCCTGATCACGATCCCCGCGCATGTCCGCGCTCCGTCCGCGCCGGCGCTGGGGAGCACGACCGGGATCGCGACGGGCGACTGGCGTCCTTCGAACGCCGTCTTCCGCAACGGCCGGCTCTACACGACGCAGACCATCGATGTCGGCGGTCGCGCCGCCGTGCGCTGGTACGAGATCGACGTCGCGGCGCGCGCGCTGCTGCAGTACGGCACGCTCGAGGATCCTCTCTGGAACTACTACCACGGATCGATCGCGGCCAACGCGAACGGCGCGCTCGTCGTGGGCTGCAGCGGCTCGCACGCGAGCAGCTACGTGAGCGCGTTCGTCACCGGTCGTGTCGCGAGCGACCCGCCGGGGAGCATGGCGGCGCCGATCCTCTACCGCAGCGGCCGCGCGTCGTACGAGCGCCTGGACGGCAACGGCACGAATCGCTTCGGCGACTACAGCCTGACGGGCGTCGATCCCGTCGATGACGAGACCTTCTGGACCATCCAGGAGTACGTGCCCGCGCGAGATGACTGGGGGACCAGCATCGCCGAGGTGCGTTTCAGCTGCGCGCGCGCCGAGTCGTATGGAGTCGGGCTGGCAGGAACGCTCGGCGTGCCCACGCTCACCACTCCCGCTGCGCCGTTCCTCGGGCGCCTCTTCGCACTCTTCTTCTCCAACTCGCGCGGCGCGGCAACGCAAGGCGCGCTGCTCTTCGGCGCGCAGCAGGCGAGCCTGCCTCTCTTCGGCGGCACGCTGCTGGTGCAGCCCGCCGGTCTCGTGATCGGGGTCGGGCTCCCGCTCGGTCAGGCGATCTTCCCGTTCTCGATTCCGACCGATCCGACGCTGCTCTGCGTGCCCTTCTACGTGCAGGGCCTGGTCGTCGATCCCGGTGCGGTGCAGGGAATCGCGATGACGCGCGGGCTCGAGCTGGTCGTGGGGGAGTGACGGCGTAGCTCACCCGAGGTGGGCTCGCGTGCCACGAACGACGCGCGCTGTGCGGTGAGCGCTCGCGTCGCGTCCGACGCGGCTCGGTCTCGAGCTCGCCCGTGTAGAAAGTGCAGCGCCGAGGCAGGCAAGTACACGCGCGAGGCGTGTGCGCGCGCGCCTGCGTTCGCCGTGGCGACCTTTCGGCGCTGGCATGCGCATTGCACGGAGGTCCGCGTCGGCCGTGCTCCTCATCGACCGTGCGCCCATCGCCGCAAAGAGCGGCAATCGCGACGGCTCTCGGAGCATCGAGCCCCTTCCACCCGGGACCCCACCATGACTCTCCTGGCGATCCGCGGCGCGCTCCTCTCGTTCGTCGCTGCCGCGTGCGCGAGCGGCGCTCACGCCCAGCTGCTCGCTCACGATGGCTTCGGCAACGGACCTCTGGCCAACCTCGATGGCAGCACGGGCGGAACGGGTTGGACGATGACGTGGGTCGACGTGGGCACCGATCCGACGGCGGTGCACGGCGTGGGCTTGTCGTATCCCGGGCTCGACACGACGCCCGGTGCCGCGATCACGCCCGTGGCCACCGGCACCTGGCCGAGCACGATCTATCAGCGCACCTTCTCGCCTCCGCCCGCGGGCACGCGATCGATCTTCGTGGCCTTCCTCCTGCGCGACGACGCGAGCCAAGGCATCTGGGGCGGGCTGTCGTTCGGACAGTATCCGTACGAGATGACCGTCGGTTCTCCGCCCGGCATGTACACCTACGGTCTCATGACCAGCCACGGCCTCGGCAGCCTGACCAATCGACCGCTCGTCGCCGGCCAGACGGTGTTGGTCGTCGTCGAGATCCGCTCGAACGCTCCTGCCCCGGGCGTCACCTATCGGATGTTCCTCGATCCCGTGATCGGCGCTCCTCAGCCCGCGAACGCCGCGGCGACGTTCGCGCTCGCGCAGGTGTCGGGTTTGCCGAGCGGGCTCGCGTTGGACAACGGCACGGGCTTCACCACGGACGAGCTGCGCGTGGGCACCACCTGGGCTTCGGTCCTGCCTGCGCAGGCGAGCTCCTGGCGCGATCTCGGCTTCGCGAAGCCCGGCGTGAACGGCGCGCCGCAGCTCCTCGGCACCGGTGCGCTGCAGGCGAACACCGCTTGCGGCGTGACGCTGGCGAACGGATGCCCATCGTCGATCGGGCTGTTGATCCTCGGCACGCAGATCCAGAACGCGCCGTTCCTCGGCGGCGTGCTCGTGCCGGATGTCGCGGCCACCGTTCCATTGGCGACGGACGCCGCTGGCGCGACGACGCTCGTTGCGCTGTGGCCCGCGGGGATCCCGCCCGGGCTGCAGCTCTGCTGTCAGCTCTGGATCGCGGATGGCGCCGCGACCTTCGGCCTCTCGGCGAGCAACGGGCTGCAGGGAACCTCGCGCTGACGGAACGCGACGCGAGTTATCGGCCCGCGGTTCCGCGAGCGCCGCGCTGCGCGGCGCCGTCGCGTTCCGGCGCGAGCGCGGGCGACGATGCGCCGCCGAGCTCGCGCTGGAGGAACCGAAAGCTCAGCGCGGAGAGGAACGCTCTCTGCGCGCTGTCGGCAGCGCCGCCATGGCCGCCCTCGATGTTCTCGTAGTAGAGGACATCGTGGCCCTGCTCCTGCATGCGCGCGACCATCTTGCGCGCGTGGCCGGGGTGGACGCGGTCGTCCTTCGTGGAGGTGACGAAGAGCGTGCGCGGATAGGAGCCGTTCGGCTGCACGTTGTGGTAGGGCGAGAAGGTCCGGAGGAAGGCCCACTCGGCCGGATCGTCGGGGTTGCCGTACTCGCCCATCCAGGAAGCGCCGGCGAGGAGCAGGTGGAAGCGGCGCATGTCGAGCAGCGGGACTTGGCACACGGCGGCGCGGAAGAGGTCGGGGTAGAGCGTGATCATGTTGCCGACCATGAGGCCGCCGTTCGAGCCGCCCATCACGCCGAGGTGCTGCGCGCTCGTGATCTTGCGCGCGGCGAGATCGCGCGCCACGGCCGCGAGATCCTCGTAGCAGCGCAGGCGCTTCTCCTTCAGCGCGGCCTGATGCCACGCGGGACCGAACTCGCCCCCGCCGCGGATGTTCGCGAGCACGTACACGCCGCCGCGCTCGAGCCACGCCGCGCCGACGGTGTCGTCGTAGCGCGGCGTCAGCGAGATCTCGAAGCCGCCATAAGCGTAGAGCAAGGTCGGAGCGCTGCCGTCGAGCGCGAGGTCCGCGCGGCGCACCTCGAAGTACGGGATCCTGGTCCCGTCCTCCGAGAGGGCTTCGTGCTGGCTCACGGCGAGGCCGCGGGCGTCGAAGAACGCGGGCATCGACTTCAGTAGCCGCGGCGTTCCCGTCCCGAGCGTGCCCCGATGCAGGCTGACCGGGCTCAGGAAGTCGTGGATGACGAGGAAGTACTCGTCCGAATCGTGGGCATCGACCGCGCTCGCATGGAGGGTGCCGAGCTCGGGTAGACCGGGGATCGCTCGGCGCGTCCAGCCGCGCTCGCCCGGCGTCAGCATCGCGAGGCGCGTCTTCACGTTGTCGAGCGTATCGAGGATCAGGTGCTGCCGCGTGGGCGTGTAGCCCGCGAGCGAGACGCGCTCGCTCGGAGCGAAGAGCACTTCGTAGCGCGCCGCCCCCGACAGGTTCGCCTCGAGCTTGGTCGCGATCAGGGAGCCCGCGGCGAAGGTCTGATCGCCGATGGTCCAGTCGCTGCGCGTCTGGATGAGCAGCCACTCGCGCCATGCGGAGGCCTGGGCATCGTCGGGCTTCGCCACCTTCACCCAGGCATCGTCCTTCCGGACGAACATCTCATGCGTGAAGAAGGTGGGCGCGCGCACGGCGACGTCGCGCTCGAAGCCCGGCGTCGCGTCGTGGATCACGCTGACCCACACGTCCTCCTCGCGGCCCTCGAACGCGACCGGCGCCGCGGCGAGCGGTGTTCCGCGCTTCCAGAGGCGCGCGGTGCGGGGATAGCCCGATGCGGTGAGCGAGCCCGGTCCGCAGTCGGTGCCGACCCAGAGATGATCCTGGTCGCGCCAGGAGACGGTCGACTTCGCCTCGGGCAACGCGAAGCCGCCCTCGACGAAGCGCTTCGTCGCGAGATCGAACTCGCGCACCACCGCGGCATCGGAGCCGCCGGGCGAGAGCGAGATCAAGCACAGGCGCTGCTCCGGAGCGAGCACCTCGGCTCCGTGCCAGACCCAGCTCCGGCCTTCGGCTCGGCCCAGCGCGTCGATGTCGAGCACCGTCTCCCACGTCGGCGCGCTCTTCTCGTACTCCTCCGGTGTGGTGCGCCGCCAGAGCCCCCGCGGGTTCTGCGCATCGGTCCAGAGGTTGTAGTAGTGCGCGCCGATCTTCTGCACGAACGGGATGTTCGCCGCGGAGTCGTACTGCGCCTTCAGGCGTTGCTCGAGCTTGCGGAACTCCTCGTCGACGAGCTCGCCCTGGCTCTGCGCGTTGCGCTCGCGCGCCCACGCGAGCGAGCGCTCGGACGCGATCTCCTCGAGCCAGAGGTACGGATCGGCCGGCATTGGCGCCACCTCGCCGCTCTCGCTCTCGCTCGAGCTCGCGGGGTCGGGCGTGGCGCACGCGGCGAGGATCATCGGAGCGAGGAGACCGAGAGGTGTGTGCGAGCGAGGCATGAAGGGTCGTGGGCGAGAGCGGCGCCCAGCGTAGCGCGAGCGTCGAGGACCAGCACCATCCCCTCGCGCGCTCTCACCAGTTCAGCGCGGCGATGTCGCCGAGGAAGCCCTCGGCGAGCCCGGCGGGCAGACAGCGCGCGATGCGGTCCACGTCGCCGTGATCGTAGGCCAGCTCCGGCAAGGTGATGCTGCGCTTGCGCAGCACGACGGAGATGTTGTAGCCGTAGGTCGCGACGGAGGCGTCGCGGCAGTCGAAGCCGGCCAGCACGAGGCGGAGGAGCAGCAGGCCGGCGCTCCGGGCGCCGTCGCGGGACGCGGGAGCTCGGGCGCGGTGCGGGGAGCAGGGCGTCGGGGAGCCGGTCGGGAGTGACGCTCCGCCGGCGCTCGGGACGGGCTCGGCGGGAGCCGCGGCCTCGACGCGCGATCGGGACAGGCAAACAAAGGGCGCTCTCCGGCCCGAGGCGCGAACGGGAGCCTACGAAAGCCCAAGTCACGCATGAGGAAATCCAGGAAAGTTCGACCTCCGCGGCGCGCGCGATTTTCCTAATCGATGACGCCTAAAAAATGACGTCGTGGATTGACTCTGCCTCCGGCGCGCTGCAAAAGAGCGCAGGAGCGACGCCCGCAGGTCGCTTCTTCGAGACGGCTCGGGCCGTGAGGGAACCCGCCGATCTCCGTCGAGATCGCACCGCACGAGAGAGCCCGAGCCGAGATTCACGCCACGGCGTGAAAGAGAGAATCCGATGAGGTACGTTCGTCCTCTCGCGTTGCTCGCCATGCTGAGCCTCGCTGCGCCATCGGCCTTCGCGCAGTGCGGCATCGGTGATGACGGGCTGTTCACCGGCAACTGCTGCGATTCGGTGAGCCCGATCCTGCCCCCGTTCCCCGACTTCTCGATGCGCGCGCAGTGGATCTGCATCGAGAAGTGCGATCCCTCCCTGCGCGAGCGCGCCGAGTTCAAGGCGACGCAGCCGAGCTTCATCGACTGCGATCGCGTGGTCTACGACGCCAAGTGGGTGATCTACTCCAGCGGCGGCTTCAACATCGAGTACGACGGCCAGCTCTACGGCAAGTACGCGCGCACCTTCCGCGAGCGCACGCCGAACGGCACGACCTTCCAGGTCTGGCGCTTCCTGGTGAACGGCGACTTCGTGCCCACCACGACGTCGGCGCTTTCCTCGCCCTGCCTGATCCCGACCAGCTTCAACACTTACGGCCGCGTGCACTTCGTCGGCCACATCGATTACGCCTGCAACCAAGCCGGCGGCTTCGACATGGCCGTGAGCCTGCAGTACCTCCCGGGCTGCATCTCGCATGGGCTGGTGAGCCAGCGCCCGGGCAACGGCGACCCGAGCCGCAACTATTACCTGGTCGCGCCCGACAACTTCATCGTCGGCGCGAATCAGGGCACCGAGCCGCAGGGCACGATCAGCGGTGAGAGCTTCCGCGCCTCCAGCATCCCCTCGGGGCGCTGCTTCAGCGAGGAGCGCCTCACGCCCCAGAGCATCGAGAGCATCTTCCGCGACTGCCCGTGCGTCGGTGGCGGCGGCTCCATGCCTTGGGTCGTCCAGAAGACGGACTTCACCAACGTCTGCGCCGGCATGACGACGTGGGTCCCCTTCTCGATCACGCCGTTCTCACCCGACGGCATCAACCTGCAGGTCGTGGGGCAGTGGGCGAATGGCGTGAACGGCGCCTACCCTCAGAACCAGACGCTGATCCATTACCAAGCCTTCGTGTTCCCCAGCAGCCCGGTGATCTGTGATCCCAACCTCACGCAGCGCCAAGTGTTGGTCGGCGTCGGCATGAAGGGCATTCGCACCTTCGGGTTCCACCCCGTGATCGCGGCGTCCTCCGACAACTCGATCGACCTCGTGAACTTGGTCGACCCGGGCACGCTCAGCTTCAGCCTGGGGATCCCCGCGACCTCCGACCTCCACTTCGGACTCTTCGTGAACTGAGCCCGAGCTACGCTTTCGCGAGCCGGACGCCGCGGAGCACCGGCGGGTCCGGAGCCGCAGAGCCCGGGTGGGGAGCGATCCTCATCCGGGCTCTTTCGTTCTGGTGCGAAGTGGGGGACAGCGCTCCGAGCTCAGCGCCGCAGCACCAGCAAGCGCACGCCGATCGTCGCCTCGCAGGTGTTCGGATCCACCGCCGCGCGAAACGCGCACTCGCAGCGCAGCACCCCTTCTTCACCCGCCGCCGAACCGCGCACCGCGACGAGAGCCGGTGTCTCCTTCGGGCTCTCGAGGCGCGTCGGAT
Organism: Planctomycetota bacterium; assembly: GCA_016793245.1. GTDB lineage: Bacteria > Planctomycetota > UBA1135 > UBA1135 > JADKAF01 > JADKAF01. The sequence goes on along the minus strand of JAEUHW010000105.1, from coordinate 2,362 downwards.
GGTGCACCGCGAGCGGCGCCATCGCTTGCCAACGGCGCTCGCGCCAGGGATCGAGCGTCCACTCGCGCGCATTGCCCGCGAGATGCACGAGGCCGAGGGCCGAGCGATCGACGCCGGCGTTCTCTGCCGAGGTGAGCTCGCGTGCGAGCTCGGCGGCGCGCGCGCTGTCCCGCATGCTGCCCCACGGATAGAAGCGCGGCGGCCCCGCGGGATCGAAGCGCGCCGCGTGCTCCCACTCGACTTCGCTCGGCAACCGCACCGCGAGCTGCGCGTGCTGGACCGACGCGGCGAGCTCCTGCGCCTCGCGCCAGGTGAGCCCCGTGGCGGGTAGCGCGGCTTCGCGCTCCTCCGGCGCGGGCAGACCGCGCAGCATCGCGAGCTCCGCGCGCGTGAGCTCGCCGCGCTGGAGGAAGAAGCCTTCGGCGATCACCAGCTCGAGCGCCGGAGAGCTCGTCACGCGCGCCGCACCGCGGCGCTCCAGCGGATAGGGCAGCTCGGGATCATCGAGGTCGATGCCGAGGGCGCCGCGGCTCGGCGGCACGTAGATCAGCTCCAGGGCGAGCTCGCGCTCGTGCAACGGCAGGCGCAGCGTGCCGCGGCCCGCTCTCTCGATCGCGTCGAGCTGCGCGAGCGGATCGCCGCTCTGCGCGTCGACGTGCTCCAAGAGCTTCGCGCGGAGGCGATCGAGGCGCGGGACGAAGCGCTCCAAGTCCTCGTTCGCCTTCCTCAGGCGCGCCATGCGCTCGGCGAGGTCCTGCTCGGAGAGCCCGCTCGTCGGCACGTGGCGCTCGGTGGGGAGGCCCGGCGACGAAGGCAGGGGATCGAGCGCGAGTCCGCGCGCGACGAGGCGCTCGCGCAGCGCACTCAACGCGAGGAAGCGCGCGCGCGCCTCGGCTTCGCGCACGACGAGCTCTTGCGCTTCGCGCTGCACTTCCTCGGCGCTGTAGATGCGGCCGGTCGGCCGCGGGCCTTGCGGTGCGGGTGAACCGCCGCAGCTCGCGAGCGCGAGCGCGATGGAGAAGAACGCGAAGTGCGAGAGGGCAGCGGCGCGGTTCATGCGGAAGCGTCGACGAGGGTGACGGGATCGAGGCGCGAGGCGCGCCACGCGGCCCAGCCCAGGGCCAGCGCGCCGCTCGCGGCGACGAGGCCGTAGACCGAGGCGAGCTGCGCCCAGCCGAGGACCAGCGCTTCCTCGCCGAGGAAGAGGGCCACGACCGCTCGCACGAGGAAGCCGACGATCGCGATCGCGAAGGAGGCGAGCAGCAGCGCGAACGCGTGGCGGGCGCTCACCATCCACAGCACGGAGCGCGGCGGCAGACCGAGCAGCGCGAGCACCCCAGTCTGGCGGCGCTTCGTGCGCTCGTGCAGCGCGGTGACGAGGAAGAGCGCCGCGATCGCCGCGGCGAAGGTGGTCCAGTAGACGATGCGCGTGATCGCGCCGAGCAGCTCGGCGTTGCGCGCGAGCTCGCGCACGCGGAGCGCGCCAGGTGCTCGCACGTCGTACTGCTCTTCCAGCGCCGCTTCGATCGCGGGAATCGCGCTGACATCGCGTGGATAGACGCTGGCGAACGGCGCCACGAGATCGCGCTCCGGGTTGCGCGCGCGGCGGAAGAGCGGACCGTGGTCCGGATCGCGCTGGAACTCGACCAAGCCCGCGCGGCGCGCGTGATCGAGGCCGATCCAACGTACCGGTACGAGCAAGAAACCAGATGAGTTATCCTCGAGCCGGATCGCGCGGCGCTGCAGCGCGCGCAGCGGATAGCGGAAGATCCCACCGTCACCATCGAAGCCGAGCTCGAGCGCACCGCGCTCCGCGCCGAGCTCGCGCTCCAGCTTCGGCGTCGCGAGCGCATAGAAGGGATCGCGCACGAGCTCGGGGGCGCTCGGGTTCACCTCGCGCTGGAAGAAGGGGTGATCGAAGAAGCCGTTGCGGCCCGGAGCCCCGCCTTCCTTGCGCTCCAGGATGCGTGCGCTCGTGAGCTCGAGCAGACGCGCGTCGTTCGCGCGGCGCAGGTCCGAGGAGTTGAGGCGCGGGAAGGGAACGCCGAGTACGGGGACGCGCACTCCACCGCACGCCATCTCCTGCGGTGGCTCGATCGGGCAGATGGTGATCGCGGCGCCGGCCGCCGCCGCGAGCGAGAGCAGCTCTTCCTCGGCGGCGTCGCCGCAAGGAAAGTGCACCTCGCCCTTCTCGCGCAGCAGCGTGAACACGCGGCCGCCGTCGGCTTGGAGCGCCGCGCGGTCGAAAAAGCCGCAGTAGGTTTGAGCGAAGCCGGGGTCGTCCTCGGCCCCTCTCGCGATCAGCCCGCGTTGCGCGAGCCACGCGCGCACGGCGGGATCGTCGAGCCACGCGGAGCCGCGC
>JAEUHW010000094.1 GCA_016793245.1 Planctomycetota bacterium | reverse complement strand
GGCGACGTGGAACCTTGTTCGAGGATTCCCTCGGCACGCATCTCGATGCCGGAGCGGACCTGAACGGCGACGGCATCGGCGAGGTCGTCGCGCTGCAGGCGATGCGCATGCCGCCTCGTGGCTACGCGCTGAGCGTGTTCTCCGGCGCGAACGGCGCCCCGCTGTGGCGCCTCGTCGATGGGACCCAGATCTTCGAGACGCTGCGCTTCGTCGGCGATCTCGACGGGGACGGCAAGAGCGAGATCCTCTGCGGTACGCCCTACGCTCCGGGGGGCATCTCGGTGCACACGGGACGCGTGGCCCTGCGCTCGGGCGCGAACGGGGCCTTGCTCTACGAGGTGTTCGGGACAGGCACGCTCGACTACCTCGGCGTCGCGGCGACCGCGTTGGAGGATGTCGATGGCGACGGTACGAACGACCTCGCCGTCGGCGCTCCGATGACCGATCCAGCGCAGAGCACGCCCCTCGACCGCGGCTACGTGTGGATCCTCTCCGGACGCAGCGGTCGCGCGCTGCGCCGGATCGACGGCCCAGCGTCCCTCGGCGGCTTCGGCACGGCCCTCGCGAACGTGGGCGATCTCGATGGCGACGGCGCGAGCGAGCTCTGCGTCGGCGCGCCACACGAGCCGCTGGGTGGCGCAGCCTACCTGGTCTCGGCGTCGAACGGAGCGATCCTGCGCCGCCTCGGCGGCAGTGCCGCGAACGCAGCGTTCGGCACGTCGATCGCCGTCCTCGGCGATCTCGATGGCGACGGGAAGAAGGAGTGCGCGATCGGCGCGCCGGGCGAGAACGCCGGCGCCGGCGCCGTGCACCTCCACTCGGGCGCGAGCGGCGCCGAGCTCGCGGTGATCCGCGGCAGCGCCGCGGCGCAGATCGGCGCGCTCGTGGCGCGCGCCGGCGAGGTCAGCGGCGACGGCGCCGAGGATCTCTGGCTGCTCGTCGCGCGGCCCCTGCCGCTCCCCGATCTGCTGCGGCTCTTCTCCGCGCGCGGCACGACGCGCTTCGGTGCGGGTTGTCGCACGGCCGCCGCGGCGCCGTCGCTGACCTTGTCTTCGCTGCGCCTCGGCAGCACGGCGCAGATGCTCGCGACTCGTGCGCCCGCGTTCGCGCCCGGCTGCGCGCTGCTCAGCCGGCGACCGAGACTGCCGCTCGTGCTCGACGCGAGCTGCACGCTCTATCTCGAGGTCGCGACGATGTTCGAGCTGGCGCGCCTCACCAGCGACGGCGCGGGATCTTCGTCGCTCGCGATCCAAGTACCTCTCGATCCTTGGCTCGCGGGGCTCGAGGTCGCGCTGCAGCTCGGCTGGGCCGACGCGGGCAGCGCGAGCGGCTTCGCGCTGACGCCGGCGGTCTACGGCGCGATCGAAGGCTGAGGCGAATTCGAGCCCTCGAACGCGAACGCCGCGAGCGAGAGCACGCCATGCTCGAAGGCGTCGTGCAGCAGACGGCCACGCGCGCCGTCGCCCGCGCCGCCCCACGCGACGAAGAGCGGCAGCAGGTGCTCGACGGTCGGATGATTGCGCCGCGCATGCGGCGCGAAGCGCTCCCAACCGAGCCCGCTCGCGAGCTCGCCGCGCCCGAGCACGTCGCGCAGCCAGCGTTGGAACTCCGCCGCCCACGGCGCGCGCGGCGCATCGCGCGCCTCGAGCTCGCCGAGCGCATGCGTCGCGCCGCCGCTGCCAAGCAGCACGCAGCCCTGCTCGAGCAGCGGCGCCAGCGCGCGCCCCACCGCGTGGTGATGCGCCGCATCGAGGCGCGGCTGCACCGAGAGCGCGATCACCGGGACGTCGGCCGCCGGGCGCAGGCGCGCGAGCGGGATCCAGACGCCATGATCGAAGCCGCGCTCCGCGGTGCGCGCGGCGATCCCCGCATCGACGAGTCGCTGCGCGATCTCGTCGGCGAGCGCGGGATCCCCGGGCGCGGGATAACGCTGCGCGTAGAGCTCCGCGGGGAAGCCGCCGAAATCGTGGATCGTGCGCGGAGCTTCCCCGCGCTCCACCAAGACCTCCGCGCTCGTCCAATGCGCGCTCGCGACGAGGAACGCGCGCGGACGACCGAGGGCTTCGCCGAGCGCGCTCCAGAAACTCGTGGTGGCGTTCGCGCGAAGCAGCACGTCGGGCGCGCCGTGCGAGAGGAAGAACGCGCGCGCCGGAGTTCGAACTTCGAGCATGGGGCGAATCCTCCTCAGCGCGCGAGGCGCAGCACGCGCGGCTCCGCATCGCCGCGGGTTCCCTTCATCGAAGCGCCTTCCGCGCTCGCGGTCCAGCGCGCGGCGTGGAACGGCAGCCACCAGCGCACGCGCCCGCGCTCGTCGCTCGTGCGCGCCGTGGAACCGAGTAGGCGCTCGTCGCTGTGCGCCTCGAGGACGCATTCGAGGTTCGCCGCGGCGGAGCCATCGAGGCGCTGCAGCTCGAGCTCCAAGCGCGCGAGCGCGGTGCGGAGATCGAGCTCGCCCGCGTCGTTCGCGCCGAGCACGAGATCGAAGCCGCGGCCGTAGATCGAGCTCTCCTCCCACTCCAGCGTCACCAGGCCCCAACCCTCGGGGAGGCCGTCGAGCTCGAAGCTGCCGTCGGGCTCGAGCAGAGCGGCGCGCTCGAGCATCAAGTGCGCTTCGACCGGCGTCGCGAAGCGCAGGTAGACCTCGCGCGTCGCCAGATCCGGCGGCAGACGAAGGCGCCCGCGCAACGTCGCCCCGCGCTGCAGCACGAGCTTCGCGTTCGTAGCCCCCGCACGCACCGCGACTGCTTCGTGCACATAGTGCCCCGGCGCGCGCGGCTCGAGGAAGAGCGTCTCCTGCCGCGCGATGCCGCGCCGTTCGAAGCGCCCGAGCGCATCGGCGGCGATCGTCTCGTTCCGCTCCTCGCAGTCGATCCACGCGTGGGGCACGGGCCGCCCTTCGTCATCGACCACGACTCCCGCGTAGAGCAGCGGACCGCTGCCGAGGAACACCGTGCCGAGGTCGAGGACGGCGCCCGGTGTCAACGCGCGCGCGAGCTCGAGATGCGCTTCCGCGCGGTCCTCCGCGAGCTTCGAGTCCATCGCGAGGCGCAGGTGGGCGCTCGGCGGATAGCTCCGACGCGCATCGACGAACACCCGGAACGCGCCCCGAGCTCCCGACACGCGTTGCCGCACGTGCTCGCGCTGGCCATCCCAGAGCTCGAGAGTGAACGGCACGCTCTCGAGCGGCTCGCCATCGGCGCTGACCACGGCGAAGTCGAGACGCGCGAGCGCCGCTCCTGCATCGAGACACACACGCTGCGTCCACGGCTCCGCGTCGAGCGGCGCGAGCTCGAAGAGGAGACGCGGGCAGAAGCTCTCCTCGGTCCACGCCTCGATGCGGAGCGCCGCGCTGCGCTCCGCGAGCAAGGTGCGCGTGGCTCCGCGTGCGACCCGGAGTTCCCCATCTAGAACGCGCCAGCCCGGCGCCTCGTCGGCGCCCGCCGCGCACGGGGATAGCACGCACGCGCGCCAATCCGCGGGCGCGAACACTTCGTCGTCCGCGGCGGCGAGCTCGATCCGCTGCAGGCCTTCGAGCTCGAGCACCACGAGCTGCGCGGGCGCCGGAGCGGAGGGCAGCTCGCGCTGCATCGGCCGCGCCGTCGCGAGGAGCGGCTCGACGATCCAACCTTCTTCTTCGCTCTCTCGCGCGCGCTCGAACAGCGCTTCTCCATGCGCATCGGTCTCCGCCGACGCCACGAGCAACGGAGCGGCGAAGGCGCGCTCCTCGCGCGGCGGCGTCCAGGTGTGCGCGCGCGGCTGGAACGACGCGCCGAGGATCGGGAGCTGCCCGAGCACGGGCAGCGCGCCGCGCGGCTCCGCCATCGCGCGCACGCGCGGCCCGAGGAAGCGGCGATCGAGCTCGGGCGTGGCGCGCGGCGCTAGCGTTCGATCGAGGTCGAGCACGAGCGGCGTAGACGCGAGGCGCAGTCCGACCGGAACGCCCTCGAGCGGCGCCCCCGTGCGATCGACGACGCGCACGAGCACCCCCGCACTGAGCTTGGCGCGCTCGGCGGCACGGAGAGGGGCCGGGGAGGAAGCGCGCTCCCGCACCGCGCCTTCGGATCCGCTCTCGCCGGAGGTCGCCTCGCGCTCGCCCGCTCCGAGCTGCAAGAGAGCAGTCCCTGGCGCAGGCTCGTGCGGCGCCTCGAGCAGCGCGCGCTCGCGCGCGTTCTCCCCCGGGCGCACGAGCCACGCGACGGAGCCGCAGAGCAGCAGCGCGAGAGCGACGAACGCGAGCAGAGGACGGTTCATGTCGGCCGAGCGGCGCCTCGCGAGGGACGGGGCCCATCCTACGCGCGCGATCCGCCTCTGCCTCCGCCCTTGACACACTGTACTGCCTGCTCTAGTACAGTAGGCACTGTGTTCACGATCCGCATCGACCCGTCCTCCGCCGAACCGCTCTACGAGCAGGTGGTCTTCGCCGTGAAGTCCGCCGTGGCGCGCGGCGCGGCCGAGCCGGGCGAACGCCTGCCTTCGGTGCGCGAGCTCGCCCGCGAGCTCGCGATCAACCCGAACACCGTCGTCCGCGCCTACGAGCTGCTCGAGCGCGACGGCGTGATCGTGCGCCGCCAGGGCGCGGGCTGCTTCCTGACCGGCAAGAGCAGCGATCGCGC
>JAEUHW010000441.1 GCA_016793245.1 Planctomycetota bacterium | reverse complement strand
GGATCCGCCGAATGGAGTCGGGCGCGGTGAGGAAGGCGATCATCTCGCGGCGCGCGCCGCAGTCCTCGCAGACGAGAACATCGATGGCATAGGTACGGCGGAGCAACTCGGCCCATTGCAGGCGCTCGTGGCGACGCGTGGGTGGTTCTTGGCCCGTGGAGTTCTGTGCGAGCGTGGAGCTCTTGGTCGCGCTCGTGGCGGGTGGGTGGGAGCTCTTACAGCGCGACGAGCGTGGTGGAGGCGAAGCGGGCACGACGTGATCGCGCCAGCTCGCGGCGGGAGCGAGGATGCCGTGGTAGGTGAGCATCGGTCGCCCCGGTCGCGGCATGAGAGCGATGAGTCGCTCGAGGAAGGCCGAGGGCTCGAAGCGGAGCGCCTGGGTGCCGTCGGCGAAGGGGGATCCCCTGAAGGACGACCCACCGGGTCGTCCTTCTTTCGCTTCGCGAAACCGGGGCTTACCCAAGACGGAAGAGGAGCTTCCCTTCCGGAGTGAGGGAGAGCTGCTCGGCGGCGAAGGGCGGGCGGAGGACGTAGCGGGCAAGTCGCTCGCGGCGGAGGCGTTCGCGCGCGGGGATGCGCACGGCGGCGTGGAGCGAGAAGCCGGCGGCGCGAGCGCAGAGTGGAGTGGGAGTTGGGGAGCGGAATCGAATCGCGCGGCGCGTGCGTGGCGAAGGAAGCGGCAGCGTGAACGCCGTGGCCTTCAACCAGATCGCGGAGATCGAAAAGCGACGCAGGTCGACGGGCGTTGGAGATCCACTCCCCAGCCGGGCGAATGCGTTTTCGCCACCGTTTCGGTCACCGGGCAGCCAGAGCGTAGCGGCGGATCTCCGGCGGGAAACTGCTTGCCGGATATCCGGGCGTCGAATGCCGGGATGTCGTGAGAGAGAGCACTGCTCGACGCGAAGGGACTCGTCACGAAAAGTCCGGTTCGGCCTGACGGAGAGCACCGCTACTCCTCTGTTCGCCGGAGCTCCCACAGACGCTGAGTTACTTCACGGATAACCTGATCAACCTCATTGACTTCGAAGTCCCAGGGCTGCCCATCAGATCGAGAATGAATTGCGACTCGAGCCCGGTCGAGGCCAAGCTCTTGAGTAACAACAAAACAGAGCTGACCATCGAATAGCACCTCCGCGAACAGGTCTTCACACTCCGGGCCGGACATCACCTGGATCTTGAATCGCTGCGACCTTCTGCTCTCGCCTTCACTCATGGCTCTAGAAACCCATGAAACGAATTGTCTGCGTTAAAGCGAATCCCTCGCCCATCTGGGTGGGTCAGATCGATTCCTCCGAGACGATTGGTGCTCCTGGTTGATCCTGGGTTGGAAAGAATCTCATCAACGGTGGCGAGAACATCGGCAATTCGGTCCGCCGCGCGCCTCGAGGACGTATGAAATGCACTGCCGGAGCGCGACGAGTGCTTCTGCAGCGCACGCCCCGCCATGGTTAGGCCGTTTCGATCCATCGCCGGCGGCATAGGAGGCCCAAGCTGCCGTTCCGCATGGTTCGCGATCCGAGTCGAGATGTTGAGCGGCTTCCTGCCTGCATGAGGAGCGTGGCCGAGAGGCCGCACTTTCGCTGACCGGAACCGTACTCCGCGCCCGCGCTGGTGGCAAGGCAGACGATGGGCGCGTGCCTGCGAGCAAGAGCTGAAGTCGAATTCCTTGTCCCTCTCCGCCCTCTCCGCCCTCTCCGCCGTGGTGCTCAGTTGAGCTCGAAGAGCGCGGCGGGGGAGCGGCGGATGGGCGGCGGTCGAGTGGGCAGTCCCAAGTGTTCGAGGATCCGCCGAATGGAGTCGGGCGCGGTGAGGAAGGCGATCATCTCGCGGCGCGCGCCGCAGTCCTCGCAGACGAGAACATCGATGG
>JAEUHW010000369.1 GCA_016793245.1 Planctomycetota bacterium | reverse complement strand
CGGATCGCTCAGCCCACGCTCGCGGCGACCGAGTGCACTTGCCCGTTGGCGCACGCCTTCGACACCCGCGCTTCGGCCCGCGCGACCGCCATGCGCACTTGCGTCAACGTATCCGGCGTCACCGACATGCTGGTGATGCCGCACTCGACCAGGAACGGCGGTACCTCGTCGGGGAAGTCCGACGGCGCCTGGCCGCAGATCCCGATCTCCTTGCCGGCGGCGCGGAAGACCTCGACGGCGCGGCGGATGAGGGTCTTCACGGCGCTCGATCGTGCGTCGACCGGATGCGCGTAGTGCTCGAGGTCGTCGCGCGAGACGGCGTAGGTGGTCTGCACGAGGTCGTTCGAGCCGATGGAGCCGCCGTCGAGGCTCATCTCCTCGAGGAAGCGCTCGGCCTCGATCACGTTCGAGGGCAGCTCGATCATGAGGAAGAGCGGGACGCCGGTCTCGGCGGCGAGACCGCGGTCGTCGAGCAGGCGGCGCACTTCGCGTCCTTCCTCCGGCGTGCGGCAGAAGGGCACCATGATCTGCAGGTTGTCGAGGCCGAGGTCGCGGCGGACGCTGCGGAGCGCGTCGCACTCCATCTCGAACGCGGGCAGGAAGCGCGGGTCGATGTACCGCGAGGCCCCGCGCCACGCGATCATCGGGTTCTCCTCCTGCGGTTCGAAGATGCGGCCGCCGAGGAGCTCGCGGTACTCGTTCGACTTGAGATCCGAGAGGCGCACGAGCACCGGGCGCGGATGGAAAGCCGCGCAGATCAACGCCACGCCGTACTTCAGGCGATCGACGAAGAACTCGCGCTTGTCGGCGTAGCCTGGCGTACGGCGCCCGATCGCTCCGAGCATGCCGCGCAGCTCCTCTTTCGATTCGGCTCGCAGCTTCTCGCTGTAGTGCGAGAGCTCGGGCAGCAACTCCCCCGTGTCGAGGAAGTGATTGAGCTCCTCGTAGTAGAGCAACGCCAGCGGATGGATGCCGACCTCCGCGGTCAAGATGAACTCGATGCGCGCCAAACCGACCCCGTCGGACGGCAGCATCGCATCGCGCAGCGCCTTGTCGGGGAAGCCGACGTTCAACTTGATCTTGGTCTCGAGCTCGAACTTGCCGATCTCGACGGTCTCCACCTTCCACGGGTGCTTACCGTCGTAGATCCAGGCCGTCTCACCTTCGGCGCAGGAGCCGGTGACCTCCCGCAGGGGCTGCAGCACCTCGGTGGCGCGATCGCAGCCTACGATCGCGGGAATGCCGAACTCGCGCGCGATGATCGCCGCATGCGAGGTGCGTCCGCCGCGCTCGGTGACGATGAGCGAAGCTTCCTTCATCATCGGCTCCCAGTCGGGCGTGGTCATCTCGGTGACCAGCACGTCGCCGGGGTCGAAGACGCGCTCCTCGACGGGGATGCGCTCGAGCGGGATCCCCGAGGCGAGCTTCGTGCGCAAGGCGCGCTTCCGGAGGATCACCTCCTCGTAGCTGCGGTACATGCGCACTTTGCCGCTGCCGATGCGCGTGCCCACCGACTGGCCCTTGCAGAGCACCTTGCCGCCGGTCTTCAGCGCCTTCGTGAGCGCGCTGTCCATCACGTAGCGTTCGAGTCGCTCGGGCGCGGCCTGACCATGCACCGTCTCGGGGCGCGCTTGCACGATGAAGAGGTCGCCCGTGCGCCCATCCTTCGCCCACTCGATGTCCATGGGCTGGCCGTAGTGCTCCTCGATCGTGAGCGCCATGCGGCCGAGCTCCAAGACCTCGTCGCGCCCGAGCGACCACGCGCGGCGGCGGCTCGCGAGCACGTCGACGCTCTCGGTGGGGGCGCCACCCTGGTGGCTGTAGATCAGCTTCTTGTCCTTCGCGCCGAGCTGGCGATGGACGACGGCGGGCTTCCCGCGGCGGAGCCCTTCCTTCCACACGGTGAACGAGTCCGGGGAGACGGTGCCCTGCACCACGAACTCACCGAGGCCATACGCCGACGAGATGTGGATCACCCCTCGATGCCCCGACTCCGGATCGAGCGTGAACATGACACCCGAGGTCGCGAGGTCCGAGCGCACCATCTTCATCACCACGACCGAGAGCGCCGCCCCCAGCGGATCGAGGCCCTTCTCGATCTGATAGCCCACCGCGCGCTCGGTGAAGAGCGACGCCACGCAGCGCTTCCAGTGCGCGATGACGGACTCCGCGCCGTGGATGTTCAAGTAGGACTCGCACTGCCCGGCGAACGAGGCGAGCTCCGAGTCCTCGCAGGTCGCCGACGAGCGCACGGCGACGTCGATGTCGCGACCGTACTGCGCGCAGAGCTTCGCGTAGCCGCCGCGGATCGCCTCGGCGATCGCCGCGGGGATCGGCGTCTCGACGACGAACGTGCGCGCGAGCTGGGTGCGCGCATGCATCTCCAGATGATCGTGCGTGGCGGCGCCTTCGAAGCAGGCGATCAGCGCCTGCGCCAAGGTCGCGGCGCGCGCGACGCGCGAGCGCAGCCCCGGCACTTGATCGTGATCGCGCACCTCGTTCCAGGTCCCCGGCGGGACGGGCGCGTTCACGAACTCGTGAAACGCGCGCGCCGTGGTCGCGAAGCCGTTGGGGATGCGCACTCCCCGTGGCACGAGCTGGCGGTACATCTCGCCGAGCGAGGCGCCCTTGCCGCCGACGCAGCCGGCATCGCGGCGGTCGAGCTCTTCGAACCAGAGGACGAGCTGATCGGACTTGTTCATGGGGCCTCGCGTGGAGACAGCAGGGTTCTCCGGTCGGGGCATCGACCGTCGGTGGGCGAGGACTTGATCTCGGCCCCCCCCTCGCACGCGGAGGGCAGCTTCGCATGCCAATTCGCAAGACCGAGCCAATCCGCCATGAACTTCGGGAAAGCTCTTCGCGATGCGAGCCCTTTCCGCTGCTCGCATTTGGAGTCCCGCCGGAACGCGCTAGCTTGCTCGCATTCGAGAGAGATCGCGCGCCGGGGCATGGCGCCGATCGTTGGAACCAGATTCCGGAGAATTGCTCGTGCTGCATCACCAGGTCGCTACCTCTCTGCTGCTCACCCTCGTCGCCGCTCCGTGTGTCTCCGCGCAGTCCTTGATCGTGCCTGCGGCCAATGCCGCGGCGCGCGGCACGGGCGGTCTCAACACCCTGACCCGCGATACCGGCAACGCCCGCACCTACATGCTGGGCATCGACGCCGCGCAGCACCTCGCCGGTCTGCCGATCGGTGCGGTCATCACCGGGGTCAGCTTCCGCTCGAACATCACGGCTTCGAACCCCGTCTCTTGGCCCGCGGTCGACACGACCTGGGCCAATTACGAGATCCAGGTCGGCAGCGCGATCCCGGTCGCGAGCTGGACTGGCGCGTTCGCCTCCAACTTCTCGTCGCCGCCGCAGCTCGTGCGCAGCGGCCCGATGCTGATTACCGCCGGCACCTACAGCAACAACACCGGGCTCTCGGCTCCCATTCCGAACGCCTGGGGCGAGTTCTACTTCGACTTCAAGACCCCGTACGTGTACGCGGGCGGCGACCTCGGCATCTACTTCACCCACGGCGGGAGCTCGATCACCGGAGCGCTCTTCCTCGACTACGTTGCGTCGAATGCCGCCAACGGCTTCGTCGCGTTCTCCCAGACTGCCTTCCAAGGCACGGCGGGCGCCTCGGCAAGTGCATGCATCCCGCGCCTACACTACGGTTACGGCGCTGGCTGCCCGGGCGCTTCGGGCACCGCGCCCGTGCTGGTGAGTGCGGGCGATCTCCTGGGAGGCGGAACCGCGCGTCTCGCGGTCGGCAACGCCGTCGCCGGTCAGCTCGGCCTCTTCCTACTCGGCTCTGGTCGCACGCAGATCCCGCTCTTCGGGAGCTGCGACCTCCTCGTGCTGCCGCTGGAGACGCTGCCCTTCACGCTCGATGTGAACGGCCGCTTCGCGCTGGCGCAGCCTGTGGCGCCGGGCATCCTCGGCTCGCTCGACATCCAGGCTCTCACCGTCGACCCCGGCGCACCGAACGGTCTCGTGCTGGCGAACGGCGTCGGCTTCACCGCTCGCTGAGCGGCGCGGGAGATTCGATCGCCCTCGAGCACGGGAGGCGCTCCGCGAGGCGGAGTGTCTCCCGCGTTCGCGTTCCACGCCGTTGCTGCTCACGAGGAGCGCTGCCTTCACCGCGGACTCAGTGCCGCGAGCGCGCTGCCGCTGCGCACGACGAGTTGCGTCGAGAGCAGCACGCCCAGCAAGGCCGCGCCGAGCATGCTCGCTGCCAGCGCCACGAAGAACCCGAGGAAGTCGTCGCTGCTCCGCAGCCAACCGCTCGCGATCATCATCGCGGCATAGCCGGCGTATCCGAGCGTATCCGCGACGTACATGAGGAAGCCCACGTTGGCGCGTTCGCGGGTCAGCGCGATCCAGCGTTCGAAGATGGAGGTGTGTACGAGCACGTAGGGCGTGTAGAGCCCGAACCCGAGCAGGACCATCCACTCGAAGGAACCGCCGGGCCTTGCGGCGAGCGCCGCTGCGGCGCCGAGACCGAGCGCGAGCGCCGTCGCCGAGAGGCCGAGAGCCGCGGCGAGCGCGCGGCGATGATCGCGGATCAGCACGAGGCTGGCGCTCACGCCGAGCACCGCGAGGGCGATGAGGAACTCCGAGCGCGTGAAGATCGAGGGTGGCGCTGCGACGCCGAGCGCCCTCCAGAGCTCGGGCGCATAGTCGGCGCGCACGCTGCGCAGGATCGTGATCGCGAGGTAGGCCGCGAAGATGCCGCAGAGACCGAGTCCGTGCCGCCGCAGCAAGCTCCACCGCTCGGGGCGCGAAAGCGGGACGCGTTCGTGCCGCTCGGCCACATCGCGCATGGTGGGCGCGGGGATGCGGCTCAGCATCCATGCGCCGAGCAAGAGCGGCGGCGCGAAGAGCGCACCGGCCGAGACGGGCATCCATGCTTCTTCGATGCCGATCTGGAGCAGCCAAGCTCCGACCGACTTCGTGAAGCCATCGGCGAGGATGAAGCTCGCGCAGAGTCCGGCCACGAAGAGCTCGGTCATGCGCCGCCCTTCGACGAAGCCGAGGACCAAGCCGAAGACGAGGCCGAGGCAGAGGCCGTTCTGGAAGAGGAAGAGCGGACCTATCTCCGCCGGAGCCAGCGCGAGCAGGAGCCACGCGAGCTCCGCGCCGGCGATCAAGGCGAGCAGCACGCGCAGGCGGCGCGCGCGCGTCATCTCCGCGATGAGCCGGATGCCGACGAGCTTCGAGAGCGTGTAGCCGAGCACTTGCGCGGAGATCAACCAGACCTTCAGCGCGGCGCCTCCGTAGAGCGCGGAGAAGGCGCCCGCGGTGAAGGGCTTCCGAAAGCCGTACATGCAGGCGTAGGTACCGAATGCGGCGAGGGTGCACCACGCGGCGAGGAACCACGGCTGCGCGAGGGCCCGATCGAGCGCGCTGCGCTGCGGAGTCTCCGGCGATGCCGAGCGCGCGCTGTCCATTTCCGAGCTACGTCGTGCTAGCGCCGCCCTCGGCGCTCGGGAGCAAGCAAGCGGCGAGCGCCGCGCGGAACGCCTCGAGACCCGGCGTCTTGCGCCGCGGCTGCTTCGCGAGCTCGTCGTAGCGGCGTACCTTCACCGCGAGGGATGCGTGCGGCCCGGCGCCGAAGGCGCGCGCTTCCTCGGCGGAATGCGGCCCGCCTTGCAGGCGCAGGCTCCTCGCCGACGCGGGTGAGAGGCGCGAGAGGTAGCGCGGGTCGAGGAAGCAGAGATAGCGCTTCGCCTCGACGTGGAGGCGCACCGCTTCGACGAGCGCCGGTTGGAACCACGCCGCGAGCGCTGCGGCTCCGAGCTCCTCGTGGCGCGCGTTCTCCCCTCGCTCGGCGATGTCCTCGCCTCGCTCGTGAACGAGGTGCCCGTAATCGTGCAGGAGGCACGCGGCGATCACGAGGGTGTCCTCTCCCGCGCCTTCGGCGAGTGTCGCGCACTGCAGCGCGTGCTCGAGCTCGCTCACGTCCTCGCCGTAGTTGCGATATCCGCGCTCGCGATAGAGCGCGAACACCGCGTCGATGGGGCCAGCCTTGGAGCCGTCCGTCATGAGGTCCTCGTCCCGAGCGTCTCCGCGGCGCGCGGCACCAGCGCGACCCGCGGCCAGGTGCGGCGCTCCGCGAGAGAGAACGCTTCTTCGATGCGCTCGAGCGGAAGGGGATCGCTGACCAGGCTCTCCCAAGGCAGCAGACGTTCCTGCGCAAGGAACGCCACCGCGCGTTCCAGATGTCGCGGGGCGTAGTTGTGGAACCCGCGGAGCGTGAGGCAGCCGCGCACGAGCGCTTCGCCGCTCAGCGCGAGCGCGGCGGAAGGATGCACGAGGCCGGCCAAGTGATACGCGCCTCCGGGGCGCAGCAGCGCCAGTCCCTCGGCGAAGACTTCAGCCTCGCCGGCCACCTCGATCACGAGATCCGCGCTCGCAGGACCCAGTCGTTCGAGCGCGCTCGCGCGCACGGGCTCGCCGCCGAAGGCCGAGACGTGCTCCAAGCGCTGAGCGTCGACATCGACGACCACCACGCGCGCGACGCCGCGCGAGCGCAGCAGCGCGCAGCCGTAGAGGCCGAGCATGCCGGCACCTTGGATCACCGCGACGCGGCACGAGCGCGGCAAGTCCTCGGTGACGGCGATCATCGTCGCCAACGCGCAGTTCGCCGGCGCCGCGACCGCGTCGGGGATCGCCTCGGGGATCTCGACGAGCGTCGTTCCCCGGCGCAGCACGAGATGCGAAGCATAGGTGCCGTTCCATCCCGAGCCCGAGTCGAGCGGCGCATGACCGACCTTGGTGAGCGCGCGGCACTTCTGCGGCAGGCCATGCTCGACGCAGGCCGAGCACGCGCCGCAGCTCGCGGCGAGCGTCCAGCTCACGCGACGGGAGAGCCACGCTTCGCGACCGGCGCCCGCGGCGATCACGCGGCCGACGCCTTCGTGTCCGAGGATGCAGGGAGTCGGCTCGCTGCGCCGGCCGCGCACGGTGTGGAGATCCGAGCCGCAGATCGTGCTGAGCGAGAGCTCGACCAGCACTTCGCCTGAGCCGAGCGCCGGCGGCAGCGCGCGAGCCTCGATGCGCATCGGCCGCGCCGCGCCGTCGAAGATCGCCGCGCGCGCGTTCATTCCGCGGCTCCCGCGATCCAGGCCGGGAGCTCGGCAACGCTCGACAGCACCACTTCGGCGCCAGCGGCGCGCAGGCGCTCTTCCGCGCGCGCGAGGAGCTCGCGGCGCGCGAGCGGGCTCCGCTGCGCGAGCTGCTCCTGCGATAGACCTACTTCGTTGCCGGAGGCCGAGATCCCGACGCAACGCATCCCCGCGTTCTGGCCTTCGGCCATGTCGGCCGGGGTGTCGCCGATCTTCAGCGCGCGCGAGAGCGGATAGATGCCGAAGCGCTCCGCGAGGCGGAAGCACGCCCAAGGCGCTGGTCGCCCTTGCGGCACTTCGTCCGAGCAGATCAGCGCATCGACCGCGAGGCCGGCCTCGGCAGCCGAGGGCAGCAAGCGCTGCATCATCGCGCGCGTGTAGCCCGTGGTGCTCCCGATCGCCCAACCCGCGGCGCGGAGCTGCTGCACGGCTTCGACCGCGCCGGGGATGGGGGCCGCGTAGCGCGGCAGCATCTCGAGCAGGCGCTCTTGGAACGCGGCGTAGAGGCGATCGCCGAGGGCTTCGTCCGGCTCGATGCCGAGCTCGCGACGCACGCGCGATGAGATCGCGGGCTCGGCGAGGATCTCGCGCACATGGTCGCGCTTGCTCGCTCCCATCGGCTTCCGCGCCGTGGCGTCGTCGATCGGCAAGCCACACGCCGCGAAGGCCTCGATGAACGCGACCAGCGGAGCACAGCAGCCGTAGTCGACCAGCGTGCCGGCCCAATCGAAGATGAGGAGCGCGGGCTTCATGCGCGCACCCAACCCGCGACCGTGCGTTCGGCGAGGCCGAAACCGAGCGTCATGCCGAGGCCGCCCATCGCGGTGACGAGCGTGACGTTCCGGCGCGGGCGGATCACGACTTGGGTCTCGCCGCGCGTGCTCTTCAGGTAGATGCCCTCCCAACGCGCCGCGATGCGGAGCTCCCTGATGCGGACGAAGCTGCGCAGAACCTCCAGGATGCGCTCCTCGACGTCGCTCGCGAGCTCCGGCGAGAAGTCCGCGCCGTATTCATGCGAATCGCCGAGGGTGAGCGTGCCGTCCGGATGCTGCGCCGCGATCACATGGATGCCGTCGGCGAGATGCCGGGGGAGCTCGCGCATCAAGCGCTCGCGGAGAGCCTCGACGCTCGGGCACGCGCGGAACGCCGGGTAGTGGCAGAGCGTCAGGTCGCTGACCAGGATCGCTCCGAGCTGGAATTCCGGCGGCTGCGGTACCGTGCGCAGCATCTGCAAGCGACAGCGCTGCACTCCGGCAGCGGCGATCTCGCGCGGGAAGAGCAAGCGCATGTCGGCGCCCGCGGCGATCAAGAGCTGATCGAAGTCGAAGCGGCGGCCATCGCTGGTCTCTACGTGACGATCCTCGACGCGCGAGACGAGCGCACCGCAGGTCACGTCGACACCGCGTGCGATCGCGTAGCGCAGGAGCGCCGCGAGGGCCTGCGCTGGCTGCACTTGCGCTTCGGCGCGGCTCCAGAGCGCGCCGCGGAGCCCCGCGGTCTCGACCGCCGGCCAACGGCGCGCGACCGCGTGCGGATCCAAGAGCTCGAAGTCATGGAGGAGCTTGGCTCCGCCGAGCGCGCGCGCCTCCGCGAACTCGCCGAGGACGCTCCAGGCCTCCTCGCGGTACGCGAGGGAGAGCGAGCCGCTCTCCGCGATCCAGAAGTCCGCGGCGCGCGCGAGCTCGCGCCAGCGCTGCACGCCGAACAGCGCTTGATCGCGCTCGACGCCGAAGGTGCAGCCGATCGGCCAGAGGGTCCCGAAGTTCCGCACCGAGGCGCCGAGCGGGCGCTCATCGCGCTCGAGCAGGGTGACCTCGAAGCCTTCGTCGCGCGCGCGCAGCGCATGCGCGAGCCCCAGGATCCCCGAACCGATGACGACGACGCGACCTCTGGACATGTTGGCTCCGAGCGGCGCGGCCCAGGGCCGCGCGCGAAGAGGGAG
Source organism: Planctomycetota bacterium (assembly GCA_016793245.1). GTDB lineage: Bacteria > Planctomycetota > UBA1135 > UBA1135 > JADKAF01 > JADKAF01. The sequence continues at coordinate 28,997 of JAEUHW010000369.1, read as the reverse complement.
GAGGGTCCGGCTCGGCGATGAATGCGCCGTGAACCGGGGGAGAAGAGGCGCTTGCGCGCGGGTTCTCGCCCTCGACATCATGAACGGAGTCGGGAGCGCGTTCGCAAGGTCCAGCTCTCTCGGGCGGAGTGGCGATGAGCGGAGCTTTCAGCGTCTCGATCTCGGAGAACGGCCGCGATGGCACCGTGCGCTATCGCGATGCCGAGGGGACGCTCGACTTCTACTGGGAGTTCGGCGGCGGCGAGGTGATCTCCTTGGTCTCCGTCGGCACGGCGGAGGAATGGCGCGCGCGCTATCCATGGGCGTTCGCGCGGCGCGCAGAGATCCTCTCGCGCGTCGGCGCGGAGGTCGTGCGGCAACGCGCGCCGACCTGTCGCGTCGAGCTCGACGAAGCGCAGGGGGTTCTGCGCGTCGTCTTGGCGGCCTCGCGAGCCGGCTTCACGTCTCCCGCGGGCAGTGTTCCGCTGCCGATCCCTCTCGAGCCGCCACCGGCGACGTGGATCCGGCGTTGGTCGGAGATGCGCACGAAGTTGGCCACCTACCTCGGCCTCGGTGCGATCGTGCTGGCCTTGATCGCGTGGTTCGCGCGCTCGCTCTTCGAGATCCAGACGACGGGCGCGCCGTGGGGAACTTCGTTCCGCGTCGGCGGGACGATCGCGACGCTGACTTCACGTCTCGAGCCCTACCTCCCTTCGCTCCATCGCGATCCCGCGCAAGATCGCTACACGCTCGGCTTGCTGCTGCACGACGCGGCGAGCGACGCGGCTCCGCGCTTCGTCGAGCTCGCGCGCGGTCGCTCCGGCTCGGACTTGCAGCACGCGAAGCTGGTGACGAGCGCGGGGGATCTGCTGTGGTTCCGGACACCCGAGGAGGGGGCCTGCGATGTGCGCACCGGGCGCCTCTACGGTCCCGGAGAGCTGGCGCGCGACGCGCGGCTCGCGCTGCCGCAACGTCCGGTGAACCTCGCCGACTACGCGTCGGGCGATCAGCAGCTCCTGCGCACGCTGAGCGCGGTCGCGCGCCTCGCACCTACGCGTTGGCTCGGCGTGCTGAGCGAGGAGGACGCGGCGAAGACCTACCCTCTCGGCTCCTCCGTGTCCGACCGCGCCGACTTCGAGCGCTCGGGAGCGCCGCGGCGGCTCTACCGCGGCGAGGTCGCGATCGCGGATGGCCGCGAGCGCCTCGCGCAACTCGAGGCCGAGCCCGGGGCGGCGTTCTACAACGGCGCCTTCGTGCGCACTTCGCGCGACGGCGCCGTGCTGCGCCTCGAAGGACCGACGAGCGCGCTGCTGCTCCACGAGTCGGAGCGCTTCCGCCGCGGCAGCGTGCAGCTCGCGCGCGTCGATGAGAACGGGCGCCTGCTCTGGCGCACCGACACCGGGATCGGCGAGCTGCACCAGGTGCTGCCCGATCCGCAGCGACCCGCGTTCCTCGGCGCGCGCCCGAAGCTCCCCGATCACGTCGGCGAGCCGATCCTCGTCGTCGTCGATGTACGCGATGGGAGCGCCACGACGCGTTCGCTCTGGCAGAAGGACTGAAGCCGCGCGCTACGGAGCATCCTGCAGCGCGCGCACGAGCTGCTCGGCGAGCACGTAGGGGCCCGCCTTGGTCGCGTAGCTCATCGCGATCGCGATCACCCAGTCCTCGTCGAGGTGGCGGAGATAGATCGTGGCGACGCCCAGCACGCCGCCCGAGTGCTCGACACGCTTCCCGCCGCGGCCCTCGCGCACGGTCCAGCCGAGCGCATAGTTCTCGAGAGATGGGCGATAGAGCTCCTCCAGCGAAGCCTTCGACAGGATCTTGCCGGAGCGCAGCGCGCGATCCCACGCGAGCATGTCGGCCGTGGAAGCGACCACGCCGCCGCAACCGCGATAGCCCCAGGTGAGCTCGTTCCCGTAGGCGAAGCGGAACTCGCTCGGCCGATCGCGGAAGCCCTGTCCGCGCTCGATCTTCGGCACGCGCGCGAGCGGGAGCGTCGCCTCGCCGATCTGGTAGGCGTCCTTCATGCCGGTCGGCGTGAAGAGCTGCTCGCGCATCAGCTCTTCGAAGCTCACGCCGCAGAGCTTCTCGAGGAGTGCCGCGACGAAGGCATAGCCCGAGTTCGAGTAGTCGTGTGCGGTTCCGGGCTTCGAGGTCATCGGCAGCCCCAGCACGAGCTCGATCAAGGAGTCGCGCTGCCGCGCATCGAACTTCCACTCGCCCTTGAACCCCGACTCGATCCCCGAGCTGTGATTCAGGAGCTGGCGCAGCGTGACCGCGGCCTTGTCCTTCGGCGCGGTGGGGAAGAAGCGCGAGAGCGGATCCTCCAGCGAGAGCTTCTTCCACCCCTTCAGCGCCGTGGCCACGGCCTTCGAGCAGAGCTTCTTCCGCTTCGCCTCGTCGAGCTGCGAGAGCTCGATCACGCGCAGGAGCAGCGCCGCCGTGAACTGCTTGCTGACGCTGGCCCAGTCGTAGAGCGCGTTCGGCGGCAGCGCGAGCTCGGGCTCTGCCTCGGCGAGGCCGTAGCCTTGCTGCAGCAGCACCTCGCCCTTCCGCGCAACGGCGACGACGCCGCAGAAGCCGCCGGCCTCCGGCTCGAAGCCGCGCACGAGGGAGTCGAGCTTCGCGCCGAGCTCGCCGGCGACGATCGCCTCGGCGGCGGAGCCTCGGGGCTCGTTCTTCGGTTTCTGGCCCGGGCGGCGATCTTGCGCTGCGAGGGTGGGGGCGAGCGCAAGCAGGGTCGCTAGGATGAAAGCGGAGCTCGTGTACATGATCCTCCTCCGGGCGCAGCTTCGGACGGCGCGAGGGCCGCGGCCCAGAGTCTACGCACCGGCGCGTTCGGCGTTGGTCCTAGCCGGAGCCGAAGCCGCAGAAGTTCGAAGCCCGCAGCGAGCCGACCTTCTCGCCCTCGGCGTCGAGCGCAGCCATTGGCTCGGGCTCGCGCTGCCGTTCGACCTCGGGCTCCTCGGCGCGACGGGCTGCGAACTCGCGACCTCGATCGACGTGCCGAGCGCGCAGGTCGCCGATCCTCAGGGCCTGCTCGGCGTCGCCTTCCCGCTTCCGCTCGACGAGGCGCTCGTCGGTGTCGAGCTCGCGGCGCAGTGGCTGGTTCTCGCGCCGGGGGTGAATCCGGCTGGTCTCGCGAGCTCGCAGGCCATCGGGCTGCACATCGCGCGCTGAGCTTCAGCGCGCGCTGGCGAGCGTCAAGGCTTCGAGCCAAGCAGCCCGCGTCTCCGCGTCGAGCTCGTGATTCGCGTAGACCGAGCTCGCGATGCTCTCGAAGCTCGCGCCCTCCGCGAGCGGCTTCTCGATCGAGGCCAGGAGCTGCGCGCGCTGCGCCGCGCGGCGCTCGCGCGCGGCGAGGCGCACGCGCAGTGGGCGCGGGTCGAGGATCGCGAGGCTCTTGTCGGCAGAGCACGACGCGAGGATCTCGCCGGTGCGGTCGAAGGCGATGTGGTGCGGGCGATCGCGGTGGCTGCGGAAGCGACCGACGATGCCGCCGTTCGCGACGTCGACGAACACCACCGATTCGCTCGCGAGGACGAGGCGGGTGCCGTCGGGCGAGAGCTCGAGATGGTCGAAGCCGTGGCGGTTCCGCACGAGCTCGCGCACGAGCTTGCCCGAAGTGGCATCGAAGCGCGCCACGATCCCGCCGCGGCCGCCGACGACTACCTGCGCGCCATTCGGCAGGAACGCAGCAGATGCAACGTCGCTGCCGACGCCGGTGCACGTGGCGAGGATCTCCGCGCTCCGCGTGTTCCAAACGTGCGCCTTGCCGTCGCGCGCGCAGGAGACGCAGCGCGCGCCATCGGGTGCGAAGCTCACCGAGAGCACACCGGCGCTGTGACCGCGGAAGACCTGCACGCGTTCGCGTTGCGCCACGTCCCAGACGTGCACTTCCACGTCGGTGGCGACGGCGAGGAGCGCGCCGTCGCGGGAGAGCGCGAGCCAGGAGATGCCTTTCTCGTGCACGAGGCGTCCGAGCTCCGCCCCCGTCAGGGCATTCCAGATCCCGACCGTGCCGTCCCACGACGCGCTGGTGAGCACGCGACCGTCGGGCGACCACGTGAGCGCGTGACAGGACTTGTCGCTCGGATGTGCTTGCCACGACGCGAGCGGCTCTCGCGTCACCGAGCTCCAGAGCGTGATGCGCCCATCGTAGGAAGCGCTCGCGATCCGATCGTCGATGGGGCTCCAGCGCACGACGTAGGTCGCGTGGGAGGTCGCGAGCGGCGCTCGCGCGTAGGTCGCGGGGCGCGCGTCGAAGCGGCGCAGCGTGCGGTCGCTCGAAGCGGACCAGAGCGTCGCGCCATCGGGCGCGAAGGCGACGGCGAGGACGTCGTCGGCGTGCCCTCGCAGCACGGCCAAGCGCTGGCCCTTCACCGGATCGTGGAGGGCCAAAGTTCCATCCGCCGCGGCCGTCGCGAGCAGGCTGCCATCGGGGGAGAAGGCGAGCTTCGCGATCGCATCGCCGTGGCCGCGCAGCGTTTGCAGGAGCTCGCCGCTCGCGACGCGGAAGACGCGCGCGCTGTGGTCTTTCGAGGCCGCAGCGAGCAGCGCGCCGTCGGGGCTCCAAGCGACGCCGTCGACGGCGTTGTAGCGACCTTCGTCGGGGATCGCGAGCTTCCGCGGCTCGCCGCCTTCGACGCTCCAGACGAAGGCGCAGAAGTCCCACGAGCCCGCGGCGATCTGCGTCCCGTCGGGAGAAAAGGCGAGCCCGACGAGGGGTTTCCGGCCGCCGTGCAGCGTGCGCACGATCGATCCGTCGGCGCTGTTCCAGAGATGCACCGTGCCGACGACGCTGCCTTCGGGGCGTTCGTAGGAGCACGAGGCGACGAGCGTTCCGTCGGGGGAGAAGTCCGCGCCGCCGACGGGGAAGCCGTGCTGCGTGAACTCGAGCTCGAGCTCGAGGCGCGGCGCGCTCGAGATCACGACGCGGCGATCGTACGAGCACGAGACGAGGCGCTTGCCGCTGCGATCCCAGCGGATCTGCGTGATGCCGGCGCCGTGCACCTTGTCGTGGGCCAGCAGCGCGAAGCCCTGCGCATCGCGGAGCTCCAGCACGCCGTCTTCGCGTCCCAGCGCGAGCGCGCTCCCGTCCGGCGCTAGGGCCAGCGAGAGCACGGGACTCTCGACGTCGTAGCGCGCGAGCGAGTCGTCGAACTCCGCGTCGAAGAGGCGCCACTCGAAGCCGCGGCGCGCGGGCTCCGTCGCATCGAGCCACGCGCGCGCTTCGGCGAGCTCGCCGAGGAGGATCGAGGCTTCGGCGGCGGCCATCTGCGCGCGATAGGCCTCATGCGCGAGGGAGGGCGAGGCCGCGGGGATGGGCTCTTGCGGCGCGGCGAGCGCGGCGGCTGCGAGCAGGGCGATCACGTGCGGCATGGGTTCAGGTTCCGCTCTGCTCGAGATGGTTCTTCAGCGCGTCGAAGGCGCGCGACCACGCGGCGCGCAGAAGGTCGGCGTCGGCGCGCTGCTGGATGCGCGTGTGGTTCAGCGTGAGTCCGGTCTTCCCCTTCCCCTTGTCGGCGAAGAGCACCTCGACCTTGGTGCCCGGCGCGAGATCGGGCGAGCTCCAGTCGAGGCGCAGGTCCTTGTCGGCGCGGATGCGCGTGAAGGTGGCGCCATTGCCGTCGCCGTTCGTGAGGCTGCCGCCATCCCGAAATGCCACCTGCGTCTGCGGACCGAGCCACGCATCGAGATCCGAGGCGTTGCCGAACGCGGCGAACACGCGTGAGAGCGGCGCCGCGATCGTCTTGGTGGAGCAGATCGCGTACCCCTTCGCTTGCCCGTCCTTCTCCTTCTCCCCGCGCGCCTTCTCGTACTCGACGACGAGGGTCGTCGCCCACCACTCGTTCTTCGCCGTGGCCGCGTAGACGTGATTCACGAGGTCGCGGCGCCCTTTCGCGACGCCGCCGAGTGCATCGAGCTCCTGGTACCACTGAGAGATCGTCTTGCCCGTGGCGCTCTTGCAGCTCTGATCGTCGAACGCCGGGCTGTCGGTGCCGATGGCTTTCATGCGTGCTTCCTCCGGGTGTTCCGCTGATGCGCCTCGACGGCGCCGTCGGCGAGCAAGCGCTCCACGTAGTCGCGCAGCTGGTGTACGGCGGTGTCGTAGGCTTCGAAGTTGCGATACGCGCGCGCGAGCATCACCGCGCCCTCCATCGTGATCAGCACGAAGGTCGCGAGCCGGCGCGGATCGCTCTCGCGCGGCAAGCGCGTGCGCGCGTCCTCGAAGCAACGCGCGACGTGGTCGAGCCAGTTGTCGAAGTTCTGCACGAGGAGGCGCCGCGCGTCGGGCTGCGTCTCGGCGACTTCGATCACGAGGTTCCCGATGGGGCAGCCGTGCGAGAAGCCGGTCACCTCGAGCATCTGCCGATAGCCCTTCAGCAGCCCGAAGATGCGCTCGATCGGATCCTCGTGCTCGCTCCAGATGCGCTCCAACACCTCGCACCAGAGCAGCTCCTTCCGCTTCTCCAGCGTGGCGTTCAGAAGGTCCTGCTTCGTCGGGAAGAAGTAGTAGAGCGAGCCCGGCAGCACGCCGGCCTTGCGCGCGATCTGCGCGAGGCCGGTCTGCGCGTAGCCCTGGAAGGCGAAGAGCTCCATCGCGGCGGCGAGGAGCTTCTCGCGGGTGTCGGTGGTGGCGGGGGACATGGTGGGGAGCCGCCGGCGGGCGCGCGGATTGGTTGGTTGGCCAACCAAGAGTGCTCCGAGGGGCGGCGGCCTGTCAACTCACGACTTCGGAGGCCGGCTGGCCCGCGCTCGCATCGGAGATGCCGGAGTCGCCGTCCTGCGCAGTTCCTCGCGTCGTGCCGCAGGGCCCCGCTGAGCCGATCCCGGTCGAGCGTGTTCCTTGAGGTCGCTCGGGTGGTGAGTCGGGGGGCGGGGAGCGAGAGGCGAGGTGATGGGCGCGGTGTTGGAGCTCCCTATGAGCGCGGCGAAGCTGCAATGGAGTTGCACTTCCACCACTTCTGCTGGCCGACCTGCGGCCAGCATCCGGCGCGCGGCTCTCCCTCCGGCGGCATGGTGCTCGAGGAGCGTCGAGCCGCCCTACCTCACCAGAACTTCCACCACGGGCGAGGGGGAGCCGGAGTCTTGCGTTCGCGTCGGGTGCGGCTCACGGGCACCGGCGAAGGTTGGCGTGAAAATCGCGCCAGCTGGATCTCTTCCAGGTCGAAGAGCGGCGTGCCATCGCCTTCGAAGCAGAAGCCGAAGAGATCGAGCAGCGCCGTTTCGGCGAGTTCGAGCGGGTGGAAGGGGAAGGGGTACGCCTGTCCCGCATCCGCGTCGACCGCCGGATGCTCCCCGGACCAGAACGGTGCCTCGAATACTTGACGCTCGCCGAGGTCCTCCTGGATCCCCATTTCCGGCGACAGGCCGAGAGCGCGCACGAGCGCGCCGTTCCTCCAGATCGCGTACGCGAACCAATCGACGGTGCTGTGCATCGCGTGCAGCGTGGCGACGCCGTGCGCCGCGGGTGCGAGGAAGTGCGGCGGGAGCTGGGAGGGAACGTCGATGCCGAATTCCTTCGCGGCGATGATCGAGACGCCGGGGAAGCAGCCGATGCTGAGCTCCTCGTCGGGCGGATGCAGATCGTTGAGATCGCCGTCGTCGAGCGGCTCCAGCGTCTCGCCGGGGAACAGCGTGCGCGCCAGCGCCGAGGTCGCGGCGCGGTCGAGTGCCGGGATCTTCGCGAGCGCGCTGCGCGCGTCCGACTCGGCCAGCACGAGCATCCAGGTCTTCGCTCCCATCGCATCCTCCTCCAGCGCCGAGAGTCTCAGCGCCCACCTCGCACCGGCAACAACACCCGCGACGCATGCAGCGCACTCCGATGCAGCGTGTGCGTCGCGCGCACGAAATCCTCCTCCTGCGCCTCGTGGATGTGCTCCACCCAGCGCTGCGGATTCCGATCGACCAGCGGGAACCACGTGCTCTGCACCTGGAGCTGCAGGCGATGACCCTTCTTGAAGGTGTGCAGCACGTCCCAGAGCGGGAAGCGCACGAGCGCGGGTACGTTCGGCTCGAACGGCACCGCCTTGTCCGCGCGCTCGCGGAAGCGACCGCGGAAGACCTCGCCGCGCACGTGTTGGTGGTAGCTGCTCATCGCGCGGCCCGGCCGCGTGGCCGGAGTGTCTTGCGCATCGTGCGGATGGACGTCGATCAGCTTCACGATCCAGTCGGCGTCGCGCTCGGTGGTGGAGACCCAGAGCTCGACCTGCACGGGGCCGGCCACTACGAGGTCCTGCTCGAGCACGGGCAGCTCGTAGACGAGGACGTCGGGGCGACGCGCCGCGAAGCGCTGATCGTCGACCATGTACTCGCGCAGCATGTCGACGGAGATGGTCTCGCTGAAGGGAACGGGCTTCGCCGGATCGCTCACGAATGAGTCGCGCACCTCCCCCGTGGTCTGCTCGGGCCGCGCGAACGCGAGCGAGCTCCGCTCGCGGAAGTAGAGCGGGCGTGCGATGGCGTCGGCCGGTGGCCAGCGCGGCAGGTGCTGCCACTGCAGCGAGCCCGTGTCGAAGACCGTGGCCTCCGCCGGCGGCGGAAGCTCGCGGCGCTCGCGGAGATGGCGTTCGAAGAAGGGCAGCTCGACGTCGCGCTGGTACTCGAGCGAACGCGCGGCGCCGAAGTGGAGATCGCCCAGGGACTCGCCCGTGCCGCGCGCCCAGCCGCCGTGGACCCACGGGCCCATGACGAGTGAGTTCTCGATGCCGGGGTTCCGTTGCTCGACCGCGTGGTAGATCGCGAGCGGGCCGTAGAGGTCCTCCGCGTCGTACCAGCCGCCGACGGTGAGCACGGCGGGGGCGACGTTCTTCAAGTGCGGCACGATGTTCCGCTCGCGCCAGAATTCGTCGTAGATGTCGTGTTGGAGCAGCTCGTCCCAGAAGGGGACGCCGCCGCCGTACCAGCGCTCGTCCGCGTCGATCAAGCGTCCGAGGCCGAGGAAGAACGCGTAGCCGTCGCGCGTGCCGTGGGCGAAGGGGAAGCTGCGCTCGGAGGTCGGCTCGGGACGCACCTTGCCGAAGCGCGCGAAGAAGTTGAACGCGTGCGCGAGGAAGAAGGCGCCGTGGTGGCGGAAGTCGTCGTACCACCAGTCCGCGACGGGCGCCTGCGGGGAGACCGCCTTCAGCGCGGGGTGCGCGTCGATCATGCCGGCCGCGGCGTAGAAGCCGGGATAGGAGATGCCCCACATGCCGACGCGGCCGTTGCTCTCCGGCAGGTTCGCGAGCAGCCATTCGATGGTGTCGTAGGTGTCGCTGCTCTCGTCGATCTCCTGCGGCGTCGCCTTCCGCGTGCGGTGGGGGCGCACGTTCACGAACTCGCCCTCCGAGCGGTAGCAGCCGCGGACGTCCTGCAGCACGAAGGCGTAGCCCGCCGCATCGAAGGCCGCATGTGGCCCGAGGAGCTGTGGATACGCGTCCGCGCCGTAAGGGCGAACTCCGTACGGAGTCCGGCGCATCAGGATCGGCCAGCGCTGCGAGCGGTCGCGCGGCAGGTAGATGCTGGTGAAGAGCCGCACGCCATCGCGCATCGGGATCAGCACCTCTCGCTTCTCGTAGCGCGCTTGCAGCGTATCCTGGGCCTCCGCGCCGCGCGCGGCGATCGCCAACGTGAGCCCGAGCAGCGCGAGCACCGTTCCGAACTTCATCGATCTTCCTCCGATCGCGTCTGCCGCGGAAGGCTCCGTGGCGCGCGTGCCGCCGCCATGATGACCCTGCGTTCGCTCGCCGTCTCGCTCCTCCTGCTCTTCGTCGGCGCCTCCTCGCTCGCCGCGCAGTCGCGACCGAAGGTCTCGGTGATCGGCGCCAGCCTCTCCCGCGGCATGAGCCTCAGCGAAGAGTCGAGCAAGCGCGGCGCGGACTGGCTCTTCGCGAAGCTGCCCGAAGAGCGGAAGAGCTCGATCGGCTTGGGCTCGCTCTTCGCGCAGCTCGGCAGCGCGTTCGTGCTCGACCGCAGCGATCTCTATCTCTTCACCGACCCGCTGAAGCGAGGCGAGATCCAGATCGAGGGTGCCTGCGGCGATGGCGCGTCCTTGATCCTGGCGCTCGACTTCCTCTTCTGGTTCGGCTACTGGCCCGAGGACGAGAAGCTGCCGAAGGGGGAGTCGGGCTCGCCGCTGCTGCAGGCCTACGGCAAGAGCGATATCGAGCTCGAGCGCTGCCTCCGGAGTCTGGAGAAGCAAGAGCACGGCTTCGCGCTGATCGATCGCCTGCTCTCGAAGACCACGGCGCCCATCGTGATCGCCGACTATCCAGATATGTTCGGCGCGAACCCGCTGATGCTGAGCCCGCATCGCATCCCGCTGCGCCGCACTCTCGACGAATTGAATCGCCGGCTCGAGCGCTTCGCCGCCGAGCGTCCGAGACTGCTCGTGTTCCCGCTCGCCGACTACGTCGCGCGCTCGAAGCGCGGGCAGGTCGCGCTACCGGAGGGCGACGGTCGCAGCGTGCTGCCCGACGACGCGATCCAGGGCGACAATCTGCACCCGACGCGCCTCGGCACCGCGCTGGTGATGCACGAAGTGCTCGCGCTGCTCCACGAGCGCCTCGACGGTGAGGCGAAGCGCGCGCTGCCGGAGATGCCGGCGTTCTCGGCCTTGGTCGCGAAGGCCGGCGCGGAGCCGCACTATCGCGCGTTGCTCGCGGCGCCGAAGCCTGCATCCGCGCCCGCGCCGAGCTCCGCTTCCAAGTGAGCGCGCGTCGCGGCGTGGCGATGCGCGAAGAGCCGCGCGAGCTCGCGGCGTAGGAAGGGCTGCGCCAGGCGACCGAGCACGCCGAAGGGCGCGCGATAGGCGACGCGATCGACGAGCTCGCACGCGTTCGCGCCACGCGGGAGGAACTCGTGCGTGTGCTCCCAGGAGCCGAAGGGCCCGCGGAGCTGCCGATCGCAGAAGCGCCGCCCTTCGATCACGCCGAAGTGCTCGGCCTCCCAGAGCTTCCAGACCCCCGGGAGCAAGCGCACGCGCAGCAGCACGCGGTCGCCGTCGCGCAGCCCCTGCGGCGGGCGCAGCACTTGGACGCGCTGCCACGGCGGGATCAACTTCTCGAACGCGCCCGCCGATGCGTGCCACGCGAAGAGACGCTCGGCCGAGACGGGCATCGCGGAGCGAGCTTCGAAGATCTGGTCGCGCATGGGCGGGGCTTCGTGCGCGCGCCGTTCGCGGATGCGCTGCTTCAGCGCACGACGAGGGCGCGGAGCTCGCGGCGCAGGATCTTGCCCACCGGGCTCTTCGGCAGCGCGTCGAAGAAGACGATGCGGTGCGGCACCTTGTAGCCGGTCAAGCGCTCCTTGCACCACGCGACGAGCTCGCCGGCCTCCAAGCTCGCGTCGCGCTTCACCACGCACGCGCAGACCGCTTCATCGCTGTGCGGATCCGGCACGCTGATCACGCCGACCTCGCGCACCTTGGGATGCGCGGCGACGATCTCCTCGACCTCGTTCGGATACACGTTGAAGCCCGAGACGAGGATCATGTCCTTCTTGCGATCGACGATGCGGAAGAGGCCCCGCTCGTCCATGATCGCGATGTCGCCGGTCTTCAGCCATCCGTCGGCATCGAGGACCTGCGCCGTCTCCGCGGGCTTCTGCCAGTAGCCGCGCATCACCTGCGGGCCGCGCACGCAGAGCTCGCCGCGCTCGCCGATGCCGACCGCGCGACCCGCGTCGTCGCGCACCTCGCAATCCGTGGAGGGGAGCGGCACGCCGATCGGGCCGTGGGGGACGCCGGTCTCCGTCGGGTTCACGCACACGACGGGCGAGGCCTCGGTGAGTCCGTAGCCTTCGCTCAAGCGCTTCCCCGTGACGCGCTCCCAGCGCGCGGCGACGTCGGCATGCACGCTGGCGCCGCCGCCGACGGTGGCCTTCAGCGCGGAGAAGTCGATGTCCGTGAAGCCCGGCGCGTCGAGCAGCGCCGCGAAGAGCGTGTTCACCCCGGTGATCGCGGTCACGCGGTCGCGTCCGAGCGTGCGCACGAGGGTCTGCAGGTCGCGCGGGTTGGCGATCAGCAGATTGCAGCCGCCCATGTGCGTGAAGCACAGCAGGTTCGCGGTAAGCGCGAAGATGTGATACAGCGGCAGCGCGGTGAGGATCACGTCCTCGCCGGGCTCGACCCAGCGCAGCACGGCGGCGACCTGCAGCACGTTGGCGACCAGGTTGCGATGCGTGAGCATGGCGCCCTTCGGCACGCCCGTCGTCCCGCCGGTGTACTGCAAGAACGCGAGATCCTCGCCCGCGATCTCGGGCCGCGCCGACGAGAGCTCCTCGCCGCGCTCCAGCGCGTCGGGGAAGCGGACGGTTCCGGGGATGCGCGCGATCGGCTCCTTCCGCCGCCAGCTCGCGACGCGGTCGACGACCCAGCGGCGCGGCGCGCGCATGAGATCGCCGGGGCGCGTCAGGATCACGTGCTCGACGGCGGTGTGAGGCAGAGCCTTCGCGACCTCGCCGGCCAGCAGCTCGAACGCGACCAGCGCGCGCGCGCCGCTGTCGCGCAGCGCTTCCTCGTGCTCGCGCTCCTTGTAGAGCGGGTTCAGGTTCACCACGACGAGGCCCGCGCGCAGCACGCCGAAGAGCGCCACCGGATAGGCGAGCACGTTCGGGAGGACGAGCGCCACGCGGTCGCCGGGGGCGAGCTCGAGCTCGTGGAGCAGGTACGCCGCGAAGCAAGCACTCGCGCGCTCGACCTCGGCGTAGCTGAGCTCCGCGCCGAAGCTCGAGAGGCACGGTCGCTCGGCGAAGCGCTCGGCCGCGCGCTCGAACAGCGCGGCGAGATGCGGAGGATCGTCCGCATCGATCTCGGCGGGGACGCCGGGGGCGTAGCTCTTCAGCCAGGGTCGCTGCATCGGCGCGGTTCGCGAGAGAGGCTCGGTGAGGATGTCGGCCATTGCCGGCCGCGAAGGTTAGCCCGGTCCGCGTCGCGGTTCCAACGCCGCACTTCTGGGGTGCTCGGGAGAGAACACGGCGCGCGCACGAAGTTCTGCGCTGCGCTGCATCCGATCGGCGCGCGCGGGCGTACCGCGCGCTCACGACACCCCATGATCCTCTCCCAGATCCTCTTCGCGGCGCTCTTCGCGTCGGTCTGCGCGGCGCTCGTTCTGCCCTGGGCTTTGCGCTCGCCGCGGCGTTTGCCCGGGATCGCCGCCCTCGCGCTGATCTTCCTGGTGGCGCTGCTCTGCTCGATGAGCTGGCAGGGCTCGCGGGCCGTCGATCCCTTCTACGCGCTCGGCGAGCACGAGGTGAGTCATCGGCCGGTGCAGCGCGCCCGCGATGGCTACGTCGGCTCGCAGGCGTGCGCCGCCTGTCACCCCGATCAGCACGGGAGCTGGAAGAGCTCCTTCCACGCGTCGATGGCCCAGCTCGCGACGCCCGAGACGGTCCTCGGCGATTTCGGAGACGTGGAGCTCGAGGACCTGGGACGCAAGGTGCGCTTCTTCCGGAAGGGCGAGGAGTTCTGGATGGCCGTCGACGAGCCGGCGGCTCAGGGCGGCCGGCGAAAGATCGAGCGCAAGGTGGTGATGACCACCGGCTCGCATCATCACCAGGCGTATTGGTTCGAACCGAAGGAAGGGCGCTCGCTCGGCACGGTGCCGTTCATCTGGTCCATCGAGCGGCAGCGCTGGATCCCGTATGAAGCGGGCTTCCTGATGCCGCAAGACGAGAAGGGCGTCGACCTCAACACCGGGGCCTGGAACAAGCACTGCATGAAGTGCCACGCCACGCACGGCGCGCTGCGCTTCGATCCGCCCGCCCCGATGGAGACCACGGTCGTCGAGCTCGGCATCTCCTGCGAGTCGTGCCATGGGCCGGCGGAGGAGCACGTCGCGAAGTTCTCGGATCCGCTCGCGCGCTACGCCGCGCGCGCCGACGGCGGGATCGACACCGGCCTCGTCGATGCGACGAAGCTCGACCATCGGCGGAGCTCCGATGTCTGCGCGCAGTGCCACAGCGTGAATCTCTTCATGGAGCCGGCGCACGGCGACCTCTGGAACCAGAGCGGCTATCCCTACCGCCCGGGCGATGTGCTCGCCGAGACGAAGTACGTCGCGCGCTTTCTCGAAGGCGAGCAGTACCCCTCCGTGCGCGCGCATCTCGAGCGCGAGGCGGGCAAGGACCCGCACTGGTGGCAGCAGAACTTCTGGTCCGACGGCCAGGTGCTGGTGACGGGGCGCGAGTTCAACGGCCTCCAGATGACGCCGTGCTATGAGCGCGGGACGATGTCCTGCCTCTCGTGCCACGAGATGCACCCCGACGAAGGCGACCCGCGCTCGCTCGAGGAATGGCGCGACGATCAGCTCCGTCTCGGCATGCGTGGCAATGCGGCGTGCACGAGCTGCCATCCGAGCTTCCTCGATCCGAACGCACTTACGCAGCACACGCGCCACGCTCCGGAGAGCCCCGGCAGCCAGTGCATGAGCTGCCACATGCCGCACACGACCTACGGGCTCTTGAAGGCGATCTCGTCCCACACGCTGACGAGCCCCGACGTGAAGGTCGAGTTGGCGACCACGCGGCCGAACGCCTGCAACCTCTGCCATCTCGATCGCCCGCTGGCGTGGGCGGCGGAAGAGCTGCAGCGCGGTTGGGGCGTCGCGCTGCCGGAGACGCTGGACGAGGATCATCGGAACGTCGCCGCCGGCGCGCTCTGGGCGCTGAAGGGGCATGCGTTGCAGCGCGCGATCGTCGCGTGGCACATGGGCTGGCCCGATGCGCGCAAGGCCTCGGGCACGGAGTGGGTGACGCCCTTCTTGGTGAACCTGCTCGACGATCCGTACGACGCGGTCCGCCAGATCGCCGATCGCTCTCTGCGCTCCGTGCCCGGCACCGCGCCGTACGCCTACGATCCGCTCGCGCCCTCCGACCAGCGCCGCGCGGCGAGCGCGCGGGTCCTCGCGGACTGGAGCAGCGCCTCCTCGCGTTCCGGCGCGAGCGTCCGCCCGCATGTGCTCCTCGACGCGAGCGGTTCGCCGCAGCGCGAGGAGTTCTCCCGTCTCCTGCGTGCGCGCGATCCGCGCCGCATCCTGATCGCCGAATGAGCGCGCGCACCGCATGAGTTCTCCGGCTGCTGCCCCTTCCGCCTCGGTTGCCGTGGATGGCGCCGCGCTCTGTCGTCGGCATCTCGCCTTCGGTTGGTCGGCCTTGCTCTGCTTCGTGCTCTTCGGGCTCCTGCTCGAAGCGCTGCACGGCTTCAAGGTCGATTGGTATCTCGGGCGCGCGTTCGAGACGCGACGCCTCCTCTGGCGCTTGGCGCACGCGCACGGGACGCTGCTCGCCGTGCTGAACCTGCTCTTCGCCTTCAGCGCGACCCGCCTCGCGGCGGCGAAACTGCTCCGCGCCTCGATCTGCTTCCGCGCGGCCGCGGTGCTGCTGCCTCTCGGCTTCTTCGGCGGCGGCGTCGCCGTCGAGGGCGGCGATCCCCATCCGCTGATCGCCCTCGTGCCGCTCGGGGCCCTGTTCCTGGTCGGCGGCGTCTTCCTCTTGGTGCGCGCGGCACTCGACGGCCCGCGCGAGGCGGGCATCGCCCAGAGCTGAGCGGCTCTTTTTGCCGGGCCTTGACCTCGCGCCGCCGGGGCGAGCGGAAGCTGGTGCGCGTTCCGCGACGGAGGAGGTCTCGATGGATGGCCGAAGGACTCGGAGAGCGCTCGTGCTGGCGCTCGTGTGCTCGTTCCTCGTCGTCTGCGCGCGAGCGCAGAAGGCCGAGGATTATGCGGGGGAGTGGATGGGCAGCTTCGGGCCGCTGCGGCTCGAAGCGCAGGGGGAGAAGCTGAGCGGCACCTCTGGCTGGGACGCGGAGACCAAGCTCAGCGGCAAGGTCGAAGGCGGCGTCGCGGCGCTGGAGTGGAAGTCCTCCGACGCGGCCGGCACGGTGCGCTTCGAGCGCTGGAGCAAGGCCGAGATCCTCTCGGGTTCCTACAGCTCGAAGCAGGGCAGCGAAGGCCGGTGGGGCGCCTATCGCAAGCGCGCGCAGAAGCTCGTGCCGAAAGCGGGCGAGGTCAGCGAAGGGCAGACCCTCTCGGGGATGCGTAGCTATCTGCGCGTGCCCAAGCGCTACGCTCCGGCGAAGGCGAAGGACGCGATCCTGATCTTCCACGGCTCGAACATGAGCGCGCGCGCGTACGTCGACACGCTCGTCGCCGCGTTCCCCGAGCTCGCGGAGGACTTCGTGATCGTGGGGCTCGACGGCGAGCAGATCGCGGCGGGCGAGAAGGACTCCGACTTCGTCTTCAACTACACCTATGTGAACTTCTCCGGCCCCGGCGTCGGGCCCGTCTTCGCGCAGAACCAGAGCCCGGCCCTCGTCGCCGCGGCGCTGCAGGAGATCGGCCAAGATCTCGGGATCGAGCGCTGGTTCGTCGGCGGTCATTCGCAGGGCGGCTTCCTCACCTACGCGGTGGCGCTCTTCTATCCCCAGCTCGTGGCCGGGGCCTTCCCCGTGAGCGGGAACCTGCTCGTGCAGTGCGAGCCGGACGCCTTCCGCGACGCGAAGCTGAGGTCGGCGCAGCGCGCGCTGCCGTTCGCGATCGTGCACGGCGAGAACGACGGCATCGTCGAGTTCTCGGCGGCGACCTACTCACTGGATCGATTCGAGGACGGCGGCTTCCCGGCGGTGCGGCTCTTCTCCGATCCGCGCGCGGCGCACATGTTCGCGCGCCTGCCGATCGAGCCCGCCGTGCGCTGGCTCGCGGCGCAGTCCTCGTCCGATCCGCAAGTGCTCGCGGAGCTCGCGAAGGCCGAGCTCGAAGGGGAGCAGCCGCGCTCGGCCTCCGCAGCGGCGCTGCGCGCGCAGGCGCTGAAGGCGAAGGGCGCGCCCCTCGCCGCGGCTCAGGCTGTCCTGAAGCAGCTCGAGAAGCAGGCCGCCGCCGAGCAGAAGACGCTGAAGAAGGCCATGCAAGCAAATGCGGATGGCGCCTGGGCGGACGGCTTCCTCACCTATCGCTCGCGCTACGCGCTGCTGCCGAGCTCGAAGGGCCTCCTCGACCGCTATGCCGAGCTGCGGAAGGACCAGGAGAGCAAGGGCGACGAGCTCTTCTACGCCGCACGGAACGCCGGCGGCGATGCCCAGCGAAAGGAGCTCCACCAGCAGCTCCTGCGCACGTGCTACGCCACCAAGTGGTATGCGCTCGTGCGCTCTTGGCAGAAGTAGCGCGGGCGACCCGCGCCGACCTGGGCGGAGCGTGAGCTTTGGGGTATCGTCCGCGCCCTTCCGACCGAGCGAACCCTCGTCCCTCTCTTCCCGCTCGCAGGACGCGCACGATCCCATGCTCCGCTCTCGCTCCCTCTCTGGTTTGACACTCGACGCAACTCTGGCCCTCCTCCTCGCGGCGTGCTCGCAGACGGCCACGAACGAACCCTCGACACCGAGCGCTCCGTCGGCGCCGCAGGCTTCGGGCGATCCGCAGGATCCAGCGCGAGGAGTGGTCGATGCGGCCGGCGTGGAAGCCGCCGCGCAGGCGGCGCACGCCAAGGCTCGCGCCGCGTTCGAAGCGCAGGACTGGGACGGCGCATTCGACGCTCTCGATGAGCTGCTCGAGCTCCGGCCCCAGGATCCCCGCGGCTGGGAGTTGCTCGGTCGCGTGTCGATGGCTTCGGCGCCGCGCTCTTCGCAGCCGGGGCTCGTCTTCCGCGACGCCGCGAGCGCTTTCGCGCGCGCCTACGAGCTCGGGAGCGAGGCCGACCTCGCGTTCCTCGCGAGCCGCGCGTCGCGTTACTGCCCCGATCCCGACGGCGCGCTGCGCTGGGCGCGCACGGGCCTCGCGAAGAAAGACCTCCCGAGCCCCGAGCAGCGCCAGATCGCCGTCGAGGCGCTCTTCGATGCGTATGCCGCGCGGCAGCAAGCGGGAGAGGACGCGAGCGAGCTCGCGAGCGAGACCTTGGCGCAGCTCGTGTTGCTGAACGCTGCGGCGGAGCGCGAGGAAGCTTCGCCCGAGCAGCGCGCGTTGCTCGCGTGGGGCCGCGATCGCCTGGCGACGCTGCACCAGATGCAGGGCGAGATCGAGAAGGCTCTCGCCGAGCGGAAGGCGATCGTCGCGGCGAGCCCGAACGACGAGGCCGCGCACACGGCGCTGATCGCCTTGCTCCGCGCGCACGGCGGCTTCGAGGCCACCGCGGCCTTCTATCAGGAGTTCCGCGCGGCGCATCTCGATCACGCGCTGGCGACTTGGTTCGAGGGCGTCGAGCGCTTCGAGCGCGGCAGTGAGCTCTACAACCAAGGTCAGGACGGCACGCCGTGGTTCGAGCGCGCCGAATGGCTCTTCCGCGAAGCGCGCTCGCTCGAGCCGCAGTGGCAGGAGCGCTGCGTCGCGTTCGAGCTCGTCTGCCGCGCCGGTGTCGGCTACTCGAAGATGACGACGGCGGCGGACGACGACGATGCTCGCCTCGCCGAGGCGGAAGAGGCGTTCTTCTCGATGGAGGATCTCTCTGCCGGTGGTCTGGACGCGCAGTACCCCGGCAAGCTCTTCTCCGGCGTCTACGGCCTCCAGCTCCTCGCCGAGAAGGGCAATCGCACCGAGGGCAACAACCTCGTCGGTCCGGCGCTCGATCGCGCAGCGCGTATCTACCGGCGGCTGCACGAAGCGCGCCCGCAGGATGCGAACCTCGCGAACAACTGCGGGTACTTCCACCGCGAGATCGGCGTCGCGCAGGCGCAGGCCGCGCGCGCGGGCGGCGAGGACGCCGCGGAGATGGCGGCGAAGGCGCGCGAGACCCTCGCGATCTGTCGCGATGCTTACCTCGCGGCCGCGGCGCTGGCGCCGGACGACGTGCGCATCGTGAACGACGCCGCGCTGATCCTGCTCTACCACTATCCCTCGCGCGTCGAAGAGGCGGAGCGGCTCTTGCGCCACGCGAAGGAGAAGGGCGAGGTCCAGCTCCAGAGCGCCGACATGGATCCCGAGGCCCGTGATCTCCTCACCGAGGCCTACGGCGACGCGCACCAGAACCTCGGCTTGCTCTTCCTCGCCTACCGCCGGGATCCGGAGCAGGCCGAGCCGTTCTACCGCCGCGCGGTGGAGATCGGGCCGGAGCGCGCCGGCCGTCGACCGGAGACCGTGCACATCTTCGCGGCGATCGAGAAGCTGCGCCGCGGCGAGACGACGCCGCTCGAGGAGCTCGATCCGCGGATCTGGCACGTCGAGTAAGGCGCGTGCTGGTGGCGCGGGGCAGAATGTCCGGCCGATGAGCTCTCTCAGCCTGCCCCCGGGGCCGCTCTTCCTCCTGGGCGCCCATGTCCCGCTCGAGCGCTACGCTCCGCTCGCTGCGGCGCTCGGCGCGCGCTTCCGCGTGGTCGTGCGGCGGGAGCTCGATCTCGCGGCTGCGCCGGAGTGGTTGCGCCGCGCGGCGATCGCGCCGGACGCCGCTCCCGCGGAGCTCGCGCGCGGCGCCGCGGTGCTGCGCGTGGTCGAGCCCGGACTCCAAGGGCCCCTCGCTCCGCTCGTCCCCGCCACCGTGCCGCGCTTGCCGCTGCACGAGGATTCCGTCGTGGGGCTCGTGTTGGGAGAGCCTCTCCCGCCCGAGGTGGATGGCGCCATGGCGCGCGAGGCGCTCGAGCTGCTCGCGAACCGCGCTTGGGAAGAGCGCGCGCGGCGCGTCGAGCCGCTGCATCGACAGCTCTTGCGGAACGCGCGCGCCGATCGCGACACGCCGGCGCTGCTCGACGGCGCGCGCGAGCTCTCGCGCTTCCGCACCGTGGTGGGGGCCGTGGCCCTCGCGCGCGCGCTGCGGAGCGATTGGGCCGGACAGGAGCGTGTAGGGATCCTGCTGCCGCCGGGGCTCGGTGGCGCGCTCGCGAATCTCGCCGCGGCGTTCGCCGGCAAGACCTCGGTGAACCTGAACTACACGCTCGGACCCGCGCCGCTCGAGAGCGTCGTGCGCCAGTCGGGGATCCGCACGGTGCTCACGAGTCAGCGCTTCCTCGATCGCCTGACGCTCGCGCTTCCCGAGGGCTTGCGCGTCCTGAAGATCGAGGACGTGCTGCAGCGCATCGGCGTGGTCGCGCGCGCCAGCGCTTATCTCGCGGCGCGCTGCTTCTCCCCGCGCGCGCTCGAGCGCTTCTGCGGCGCGGTGCGCGAAGTGCGCGCGGACGACATCGCGACGCTGCTCTTCTCCAGCGGATCCACGGGCGAGCCGAAGGGTGTCCCGCTCGCGCATGCCAACCTCGACGCCAACGTGCGCGGCGCGCTCGCGCATCTCGAGCTCTCCCGCGAAGATCGCGTTCTGGGCATCCTGCCGCTCTTCCACGCGTTCGGCGTCACGATCCTCTGGATCGCCGCCTTGGATGGACTCGCGATCGCGTTCTATCCCGATCCCCTCGATCCGCGCGGCGTCTCGAAGGTGATCGAAGCGCATCGCGTGACGGTCGCGGTCGCCACACCGACCTTCCTGCAGCTCTATCTCCGGAAGGGCGAGGCCGAGCGCTTCGCCTCGCTGCGCCTCGTGATCGCCGGTGCCGAGCGTCTGCACGCGGCGCTCGCGGAGAAGCTCGGCAGCGCCTGGACCTGCGAAGTCGTGGAGGGCTACGGCACGACGGAGTGCGCTCCGATCGTCTGCGTCGGTCGCGGCCCGGTGAGGGCGAGCGGCTTCGAGCGCGCCGCGACCCCGCGCGGCTCGGTCGGGCGAGCGTTGCCCGGCGTGGCTCTGCGACTCGCGGCTACGGACGCCGAGGCACCTGGAGACGGCACGGAGCGCCTCTCGCGCGGCCTCCTCTGGGTGCGCGGACCGAACGTGATGCGCGGCTATCTCGATCGACCCGAGCTCAACTCCAAGGTCCTCCGCGACGGCTGGTACTGCACCGGCGACATCGCCGAGCTGGACGAGGATCGCAATCTGCGGATCACCGATCGCCTCGCGCGCTTCTCGAAGATCGGCGGCGAGATGGTTCCCCACGGCGTGATCGAGCAGCACCTGCAGGAGCTGCTCTCGAGCGAGGAGCCGCAAGTGCTGGTCACCGCGCTGCCGTGTGCGAAGAAGGGCGAGCGCTTGGTCGTGCTCCACACCTTCGATCCCGCGCAGCTCGATGCGGTGCGCGAGGCGTTGCGTGCGCGAGGTCTGCCGGCGCTCTTCCTACCGCACCACGATCACTACCTGCACGTCGAGAGTCTGCCGCTCCTCGGCTCGGGCAAAGCGGACCTCCGAGCCGCTCGAGCCCTGGCGCAAGAGCGCCTCGGGGGCGCGAGTTGAACTTCGAACGCGGCCTCTGGGCGTTGCTCGTCGCGGGGCTCGTGTGCTCGGCGGCGCTGCTGGCGCGCTTCCACGGGCTGGCACCCCGCGGCACCGACGATCAGTACTACTACGCGCAAGCGCGCTCCCTGCTGATCGACGGCGACCTCGATCTGCGGAACGAGCTCGGCTCGCTGACGCCGCGGCCCGAGAACGTGCACACGTCGACGGAGGCGCGCTGGGACGAGCCGACCGCGACGGGGCTCGTCGCGTGCAAGTACCCGATCGGCGCGCCGCTCCTCCAGCTCCCGTTCCTCGCCGCGGGCGTCGGCATCGCTTCCGCGCTCGGTCGCGAGGACGGTGTCGCTCCCGGCTACGAGACGCCGGCCTATCTCGCCTGGCACTTCGGCGCGCTCTTCTATGCGCTGCTCGCGGTGGCCTGCGCGCGCCGATTCGCCATGCGAGTGCTGCAGCTCTCCGGAGCTCACGCTCTCCTCGGAGCGAGCGGGGCGCTCCTCGGCGGTCCGCTCTTCTTCCACACGGTCGGCGATCCCTACATGGCGCACGTGCCTTCGGCGTTCCTGGTCTCGGCGTGGCTCGCCGCGACCGCCGAGCTCGCGAAAGGCACCTCGATCTCGGTCTCTCGCGCGCTCGGCTGCGGAGCGCTCTTGGGCTTCGCTTGCGCGACGCGCCTCACCAACTTGGTCCATGCGCTTGCGCTGCTCCCGCTCTGCGTGCCGCGTCGGAACCTCGGTCTGCGGCCGATGGTCTTCCTCGCGCTCGGAGCCGCGCTGGCGTTCCTGCCGCAACTGCTGGCGTGGCGAACGATCTTCGGGTCGTTCGTCCTGCACTCCTATCGCGGCGAGAGCTTCGACTTCGCGAGCCCGGAGCTCTGGGGGAACTTCTTCTCCGCGCGCGCGGGTCTCTTCGTCTGGGCGCCGCTCTGGGCGCTGGGATTGCTCGCGGCCCTGTCGCGCTTCCGTGAGCTCTGGAGCGTCTGGCTCGCGGCCCTCGCGCTGGCCTATTGGGGCTCGTGCTGGTGGTGTTGGTGGTGGGGCGACACCTATGGCGGGCGCGCCTACTCCACCTTCTATCCGCTCGTCGCCGCGGGGCTCGCGCTGCTCTGTGCGCGCCGGGCGCCGAAGGCGCGCCTCGCAGCGCTGGCGCTGATCGCGCTCGGGGCCTGCTGGAGCGTGTTCATGATCTATCGGATGGAGGTCGTGTCGCCCGAAGCGCGTGCGCGCGGCGAGTTCTCCCTGCCGGGCGCGGGGCGCTGATTCCCGACGTCTACTGCTTCGCCGGCAGCGTCTTCAGCGCGGTCGCGACGAACTTGCCGTCCTTCATCGCCCCGGTGATCTCGACCTCGGCGCCCTTCTTGCCCTGACGGCACCACTCCATCACGCCGAGCTCGGGCCAGAGGACCTCGACCCACTGGCCTTCGATCTCGACGAAGTTCCCGCAGTGGCCGACCTCGGGCAGCGCATGTCCGCAGATCGCGCGATGCACCGCCGGCGTCGCGATCTCGTTCGTCAGCGCCTTCGCCTCGGGCTTGGGCTCGGAGGAGCGCGCTGCCATGCCGCTCGGCTTGGCAGGCGTGTTCGCGGGCTGCTTCTCGTCGCCGCTGCAGGCGGCCACCAGCGTCGCGAGGGAGGCGAGCGCGAGGGGAAGGATCGTGCGCTTCATCGGTGGTGCACCTTGGGCTTCAGGCCCAGCGAGGCGCGGATCACGGCGCCGAGCAGAGCGGGGTTGCGGCGCAAGCGGCGCAAGGAGTAGGGGCGCCACTGCGGACCGTAAGGGACGTACACGCGGACCGGATAGCCCTGCGCGAGCAGCACGTCGCGGAGCGGCTCCATCACGCCGAGCAGCATCGCGAACTCGAAGTCCTGCTTCGCGAGCCCGAGCCGGTCCACGATCTCGAGGGTATCGAAGACGATGCGCTCGTCGTGCGTCGCGACGCTGACGAAGGCGCCGCCGCCGAGCAGGATCTCCAGGCCGCGGCGGTAGTTCTCGTTGATGAGATAGGGGTCCTTCCACGCGAGGGTGTGCGGCTCGACGTAGATGCCCTTGCAGAGGCGCACGTTGAGGCGGCCCTTGCCCGGCTGTGCGACGAGGCGACGGAGGTCCTGCAGCGTGCGGCGCAGGTAGGCCTGGATCACGATGCCGACGTCGGCGTAGTCGCGGCGCAGCGCGTCGAAGAGCGCGATCGTGCCGTCGGTCGTGGTGTGATCCTCCATCTCGACGCGCGTGAAGATCTTCGCGTCGCGCGCGACGTCGAGCACCGCGCGGTAGTTCTTCTCCGTGTCGGCCGCGCTGCGCCGCAGACCGAATTGCGTCGGCTTGATCGAAACGTAGGTCTTCAAGCCGTGTTGGCTCGCGGCGGCCACCGCGCGCTTGTAGTCGTCGACCGCGCCGAGGGCCTCCTCCTGCGTCTCGGTGTCCTCGCCGAGCACGTCGAGGATGCTGGAGAAGCCCTTCGCCTGCAGCGCTTGTGCCTTGCGAACCGCTTCCTCGAGCGTGTCGCCGGCGATGTAGCGATCCGAGAGCTTGCGCAGGATCGGCTTCGGGATGGCGTGGAGCGAGCGGACGACGAACGAGTGGAAGAGGCCCATGGAGGCGCGCCCGATGGAGGCGCGAGAGGGGAGATGCCGGCGGAACCGCGGAGCACGATACTCCGGCGCGCGAAGCGACTCCAGACGGCGCACGCGCGGGCTTCCAACGGGCTCGCGGCGCGGTGAGAATCCGGAGGGATCGGGCCCCCTCGGTGCGACGATCTGCCCGCTGGAAAGACGCATGACGCTCGAGAGCTCGGACCCGGACGAAGTCTGGATGGTCTTCTGCACGGCGCCGCTCGACGCGGCGGCGGCGCTCGCCCGTCACCTCGTCGAGGAGCGCCTCGCGGCCTGCGTGCAACGCATCGAAGGCGTTCGCTCGGTCTATCGCTGGGAAGGGCGCGTGCACGACGATCCCGAGTGCCTGCTCGTCGCGAAGACCACGGCCGCTCGCTTCGCCGCGCTGGCGGAGCGCTTGCGGGGCCTGCATCCCTACGCCGTCCCCGAGATCCTCGCCGTGCCGGTGCGCGCGGGCCTGCCGGCGTACTTGCAGTGGGTCGCGGCCGAGACGCGTGGCGAGGGATGAGTCGAGACCTCCGACGTGGAACGAGAGGGAGTGCGAGGTTGCTCGCGGCTCTGCTCGCGCTGCTGCTCGGCGCGAGCTGTGCGCGGCGCGAAGGGCCGCGCGAGCTGCCGCGCGAGTTCGCGCGCCACGTCGTGCTGGTGAGCCTCGGGCGCTTCCGCGCCGATCACCTCGCGTTCACCGGCTACGTGCGCAACACGACGGGACATCGCGAAGGCGCGGTGCAGCGCGCCGGGGCGCTCGATCACACGCTCGACGTCGTGCGCGAGCAGGGCGCGGCGTTCCTCCGCGCGTACGTACCGGAGAGCAGCTTCGAGGTCGGGATGGCGGGTTGGCTCCGCGGCGCCTGTTGGCGGGGCGGGCGTCTCGTCGAGTGCGAGCGCTCGCTCGCGGCGCTCTTGCGCGAACACGGCTGGCGTACCGTCGCCGTGACCTCGGGGTTGCCCTTCGATCCCAGGAGCCCGTTGCTGGAGGGCTTCGATACGAGCGTGCACGTGACCTCGCCGCACGATGTCGTCGCGCGCGTCGATGCCGAAGCCGCGCAGGTCGGGACTCGCGGGCTCTTCCTCTGGGTGCACCTCGATCTCCCGGGCGGTGCCACCGACCTCCTGACCCCGGAGCTCGCGCCCTATCTCGAGGAGCTCTTGCCTGCCGGCGAACGCGCGAAGGTGGCGCTGGACTGGGCCGCTCAGGAGGCGCGCTTCGCGGCGCGCACGCCCTACGATGCGCTGGAGGAGCGGACGCTCACGGCGAGCTACGACGCGCGTTTGCTCCATCTCCATGACTGCTTGCGCGCGGTGCTCTGGGCGCTCAGCGCGCGGCGTTCGATCTTGCCCGACGCGCTGCTGGCCGTGGTCGGCGACCGCGGCTGCGAGCTCGGGCGCCGCGATGCGTACCTCGGCTCGCGTCTCTCGGCTCGCGAGGACGCGCTGCACGTCCCGTTCCTCCTCCGCGGGCCGCGCGTGCCGGCGGGCGAGCTCCGCACCGACCTCGTCGAAGCCGCCGATCTCTATCCGACCGTGCTGCGAGCCGTCGATCTCGCCGCGCCGCAGGGCTTGCAGGGCCTCGACCTCTGGGCCGCGCGCGATCCTGCGCGGCGCATCGAGGGGCGCAGTGCCGATGGAGCGCGCACGCTTCGCGATCACCGCTATCGCCTGATCCTCCCGCCCGAAGGAGACTCGGCGGCCTTTCATCGCGAGGTCGAGCTGTACGATCTCTGGGATGCCGCCGGTCGATGCAGCTCTTCCGCTGCCGTACATCCGGCTCTGGTCTCCGAGCTCCGAGCCCACCTCGACGCGTGAACCCGAGTCCCCCTGCCTTCGCCGCGCTGCCCGATCGCCTCGATCGGCGGATCGCAGCCTTCCTCGGCCTCCTGCTCTGCGCGGCGCTGGGCTTCGTCTCCTTCGGGCACGTCGAGAGCCTCGACGCGGAGATGGACTTCCAGACCGCGCGCGGCTTCGTCGTTCATCGCGACGGCGCGATCCACGACGACAACCCCGCGGGCGCGGAGATCCTCGCGCGGCGCGCGTCGGGGAACTTCGGCCGCAACGGCAAGTTCTACTCGTGGCACGGTCCGGGGCGCGCGCTGGTCGGCGTGCCGTTCTATCTCGTGGGCAAGATCGGCGAGGCGCTGTGGCCGGAGCTCGAACGCGAGTACGCCGCGAGCGATTCCTCGCGCTGGGTGACCGAGGCTGCGCCGCGCGAGCTCTTCCCGCGCCTCGCGTTCACGCTCTCGAGCGCCTGCTTCGGCGCGCTCGCGGCGGTGTGCGTGTTCCTCTCCGCGCGCGTGCTCGGGGCCTCACGCGGCGCGGCTTTGGTGGCGGCGCTGGCGTTGATCTTCTGCACCTGGTTCGGTCCCGCGACGCGCTCCGCGCTGAACGCGCTGCAGACCGCGGGGCTCCTCTCCCTCGGCGCTTACGGCTTGCTGCGCTACGTGCAGTCGGGCTCGCAGGGGCCGGCGCGCGCGCTCTCGCTGCCGGGCCTCTTCGTGCTCGGGCTCGTGCTCGGGCTCTGTGTCTGGACGCGGCCGACGGAGGCCTTCGCCGTGATCGCGCTCTCGTCGCTCGCGCTGCTCGCGGCCTATCGTCGTCGCGCGAGCGGACGCCCGTTGCGCGAGCTCGTCTGCTTCGCGGCGGGAGCACTGCTCATCGCCGCCGCGATGCTCTTCTGGAACTGGCATCGCTTCGGCGACGTGCGTCAGTTCGGCCACGGGGAGGCGATCGAGCACGAGGGATTCCTGATCAAGGATCCGCTGCTGCTCGCGCTGAACGAGCTCTTCCTCTGGATCTCGCCGGGGAAGGGTGCCCTGCTCTTCGCGCCGCCGCTGCTCCTGCTCCCGCTGTGGTGGAAGCCGCGCGGGCAACGCCTCGAGCGCACGTTGCTCGTGATGGCGGCCGCGCTCTTCTTCGCGTGGCCGATCTTCTCCTCGGGTTGGCACGGCGGGCCCTTCTACGGGCCGCGCTATCTCACACCGGCGCTGCCGCTGCTCGCGATGGCGCTCGCGCGGCCCGCGGGCGAAGCGTGGCAACGCGGCGGCGCGCGGAAGGCGCTGATCGCCTGCCTGCTCTTCGCCGGTGCTGCCGTGCAGCTCCCCGCGTGGATCGTCTCGTATCGCACGGCGCACGAGCTCGCGAGCGCGGTCGCGCAGCGCGAGGTGCCGATGCCGTCGAGCTACGTCGAGCTCTACGCCGCGGGACAAGGCGTCGATGCCGCGACCTTCGCGGCGCTCGATCCGGCGCTGCGCGCGGAGGCCATGCGTCGAGCGGAGCACGCCTTCGACAACGAGCAGCGCCAGTACTTCGCGCAGCTCCATCCGGCGTTCTTCCCGCCGCGGCTCTTCGCGCAGATCGCCTGGCATCGCCTGATCAAGCCCATGCCGAATGCGCGCGAGCGCCTGCACTTCGCGTGGATCGCTTCCCCGCTCGAGGCGCCGCTCGCGCTCGAGGGCGATGAGCGCGCGCGATGGACACCGCCCGCGACGCTCGCGCCCGACGATCTCTCGCTCGCCCCGAGCGGACTCGAGATGCGCGGCTTCGCGAACCTCTGGCCGCTCGCGTTCGCCGCGCGCTTCGCGGGGTTCCCGCTCGGGCTCGTGGGCGCGATCGCCGCGGCGCTCTTCGTCACCGCGGCGATCGGACTCGCGTGGGCGCTTCGGCGTTCAGCGGCGGAACGAATGCGAATCGAGTGAGCCGAGGGACGCCGTGCCCGTCGCGAGATCGACGCGCACGACCTGCGCGAGCAGGTCGACCTGGTTCGCGTGCAGGAAGAAGCCGACGCCGCCCGGCGCTTGCGCCATCGGGATCGCTGGGGTGTAGATCTGCTGCGCGTTCGACACGGTGATGTTCGCGCGGAGCCCCGGGACGATCGCGCCGACGTTGAAGAGAGGATCGGTAGGATCGAGCTCCAGCAAGCCGATGCCGGGCAGCGGGAGCGGGGCGCCGAAGGCGGGGAGATTGCGCAGCGCGCGCGTGGCGAGCAGCACTTGGCCGAAGCCCGTGCCGAGCGCGAAGTCGTTCGCGTGTTGATCGGCCCAGATCAGCTCGTCGCGACGGGGTTGGGCGGCCGGTTGTCCCGTGATGTTGATCGCGTCGGGGTAGCTGCCGGCCATGCCGAAGTTCTGCGGGCCGATGGCGCCGAAGATCGGCCCATAGCCACCCGTCGTGTCGAGTACGCCGGCGCGCGAGGTGTGGAGATAGCGCAGGCGATTCAGCCAGTAGCGCTTCGAGCCGGGAGTGAGAACGCCACCCGGAGGATTGGCAGCGGGACCCTCCCCCGTCCAGCAGATGCCGAACTCGCTGTTCATCTCCGCGTTCGTCTGGGCGTCTGCCGAGATGATCGGGTACTCCCGTCCGACGGCGCCCGCGGCTGCTTGGACGATCGAGATCGGTGAGGAGACGCCGTCGGCGACCCAGCCGACGTTCGACGCGAGGAACACCGAGGTGAAGATGTCGCCCAGCGCGGAGGTGTCGAGCGGGTTGGGCAAGGTCGTGGTGAAGACGTAGCCGCAGGCGGAAGGCCCGCCGACGGGAGCGACGAAGAGGGCCGTCGCGGCGAGCTGGGCGGAGAGGTCCGGCCAGCTATCGGGCGTGCCCGGCGGGAGCCCCGGGAGACCCGTCGTCCGATCCGCGCCGCCGCCGAAGAGCGCGAACTGCAGGGGATCCTGGGTGGCGCAGTTCTGATCCTGGATCTGCGTCGACCAGCCGTAGATCCCGTCGCCGATGCCGCCGCCCTGGCGGTCGAACTTGTAGCCGTTGTGCGCCCAGCCATCGCTGGTGCCGGCGATGCCGCGGCTGGTGGAGAAACGGATCGAGGGCTGATGCTGCGTGATATCGATCTGCCCGGCGGCAGGATGGGCAAAGGCGGCGAGAGCGCTGACGAAGAGCGCCTGGTAGACGATCGATCGATGGAACATGGGCGGCTCCGAAATGGGGTCGGCGCCAGGGGACGGCCGCGCTCTGACGGACGCGATCGAGCGGAGGTTCCGTCGCGTTCCGCCTCGAGGGAAGTCGGACGGCGACGATGCCGCTTGGATGGGCTTCTCTCCGGGGCATAGGATGTCCGCCCCAAGTTCCTCCCGTTCCCAGCGCGCCGTCGGAGCATCCCGCCGTGGAGAAAGTGGTCGTCAAGTGTGAGGGTTGCGGCAAGTCGTACGACGTCTCGAAGCTGCAGCCCGGCCGGCGCTTCGCTTGCAAGAGCTGCAGCGCCGAGCTGGTCGTGCCAACGGCCGCCGCGGTGGAGGA
>JAEUHW010000400.1 GCA_016793245.1 Planctomycetota bacterium | reverse complement strand
GGTGCGGATCCCGCTCGCGATCTTCGCGCTGCTGGGCGTGGCGAGCTTGCCGCTGTGGAGACGCTGGGTGCAATCACCGAGAGGTTGCCTGCGCTACGCGATCCTCGGTCTGGCGCGGACCGCGTTCTATGTCGCGTTGCTCGCGCTCGCCCTCCTGGTCGAGGCGTTGGCTTCGGCCGCGGGAGGCGAGGATGTCGGGCGTCGCTGCGCGCAGCTCTTCGTCGAGGCGAGCAGCGGTCTCCGCTTCGCGCTGCAGAACGTCGGGATCCTGGTCGCGATCTTCGCCCTCGGCTTTGGCGACCTCGCGTGGATCCGCAGCTTGGAGGCGCCTCGTGCCGAGCCGTTGCGACGGTGTTCTCGAAAGGTGGAGCCGATCCCGACGGCGCGTCATCTGCGCGCTCTGCTCGTTGCGCTGCTCTCGGGTTGCGTGTGGAGCATGGCGATCGAGATCGCTTGGCGGCTGCTGTTCTATGTGCATCGATCAGGCTGGAGCTTCTCGCTCGAGGTCGATCCCTGCGTGTTGCTGAGCTGCGGCCTCGCCTCGGTCATCACCTGGGAAGCCCTGCGTCGCTACGGAACGCCACGCGCTTCGCTCGGCTCCGCGATCCGCTGGGGAATCGCCGCCCAGCTCGCGCGCTGGATGCTCTGGCTGCCGATCGACTTGATCGTCTTCCTCGCGGTAGAGAAGCAGACGGTCTCTCCGCTGGATGCATTGCTCCTTGCCAACGGCTTGCAGCTCTTCGTGTTCGATCTGGTAGCCATCCTGGTCCTGCTTCCGTATCGAGTCTTCGCCTTCCTGGCGCTCCTGCTTTCGCTCGGAGCGATCGAGATGGTGCTCTTCCGCCGCTGCTTCCGCGCGCGCGAGGAGCGAAGCTGAACTCGGCCGTAGCTTTGTCGCGGCGAGGTAGGCGCGGAAAGACAGCGAGCCCGCAGCGCGAGGTCGATCCTCTCGCGGCGGGCTCGCTCGCTCTTCCGTGCGGCGTTCGACGCGCTCTACTTCTTCTCGCCCTCTTCCACCTTCGTGCACTTCAGGCGGTAGATCGAGCGCACATACCCGTACTCGTCGAGCTGCTCGCCGACGTCGAGGGTGCCCGTGCAGAGGACCGTGCCGTAGGGGATGTACTCGGCACCTTCGCCTTGCATCTCGACGTCGACCCACTCGTTCATCATCGCGGGCTGGCCGAAGCAGCAGCCTTCGAGATAGCGCGAGAGGACGAAGAGGGTGACCTTGCCCTTCTTCACCGACACCGGGACCATGTGCCCCTCGACGATCACGGTCTTGTCCTTCATCGCGAGGATCTCGGCCGGGATCTGCTGCGGGCGCTCGGCGCCTTCCTTGATCGCGCGCGGATCCGGGTGCTCGTAGGTGTAGCTCGCGAGGTCCTCGAAGGTCAGGAAGAGCGTGCCATCGGCACCGACCTTCGGGCCGGACGACTTCGGGCGCTGAACCGTCGCGCCGCTCGCTCCAGCGGCACCCGCGGCACTGCCGGGCACATAAGGCTGCACGCGGCCGCCGAGCTCCTGGCCGCGCACGACTTCCTGCGCCGCGGGCTCCGCGGAGCTCGCGGTGGACGCAGCGGCCTTGGCCGGTTCCAAGGCGACGAGCACGCCCGTCAAGGCGAGCCCGACGGCGATCATCACGACTTCGATCTTCATCGCAGCACCTCTAGATTCGAGCAGGCGGTCACTTGCCGGCGGGCTTCGGCGGCGCGGCCTCGAAGGCCAGGTTCTGGAACACCTTCCCCTTGGCCTTCACTTCGGTCAACTTGCCGCGGACCTTTTGCAGGCCCTTCAGCGCCTCGTCCGCGGCCTCGAAGTGCGTGGCCGCCCCGGTGACCCCGCCCTTCTGCGCTGCGAGCGAGAGCGTCTTGCCCGCGGGCTCGTCCAGCACCGCTGCGATCGACTCCTGCTCGAGAGCGACCGGGTTCTCGGCGTGGCCGTCCAAGAGATAGGCGAGGAGCTTCCCGTTCACGGGGTCGAGCAGGACCTCCAGGTTCGCGAAGTGATCGCCGAGCTCGATCAGCTTCCCGCCGAACTTCGGAGCGTGCGTGTGCGCGTGATCATGATCGTGGTCGTGCTTGTCGCAGCCGGTGGCATAGAGCAGGACGGCGGCGGCGAGCGGGGCGAATCGCAGGGCGAGCTTCAGGTTCATCGGAGTTCTCCGCGAGAAGGGTCGGGATCGAGGATGGGCGGGCCCTGGGAACGCAGGGGACGTGACGCCGCTCAGGACGTGGGCACCAGGTGGCTCGCGACATCCGTGCGATACGCGCGCAGCGCGGGCACGACGCCGGAGAGCGCGCCAAGGGCGATCAGGCCCACGGGTGCGAGGAGGAAGATGGGATGCGCGTGCAGGATCTCCAGCACCACGCCGGTCTGCGCCTCCACGATCCACGCGGCCGAGCCGAAGATCGCGAAGTAGACCGCGAAGCCGAAGAGCGCGCCGAGCGCGGCGATCGTCGAGGACTCGAGCACGATCGCGCCGAACACCGTCGAACGCCGCGCGCCGAGCGCGCGCAGGATCGCGAACTCGCGGCGGCGCTCGTTCATCGTGTTGTAGAGGGAGGCCAGGATCGAGCCCGCGGCGACGATCACGACCAGGAACGCGACGAGCTTCAGCACGTCGGCGATCCACGCGACCTTGCGGAAGAACTCCGCGACGATCGTATCGATCGGATAGACGAAGGTGCCGACCTTCTCGCTGTCTTGGCGATTGAGCTCGAAGTCGAGCTCCACCCCGGCTTGATGGCCGCGCGGCTGCACGAGCACCGCGGAGACTTCCTTGTACTTGTCGGGGATCTGCTCGCCCGACTTCGGCCGGTAGACCTGCTCGTCGGTGCCGACGAGCGCGTGCCCGTCCATGCGGAAGGAGCCCTCGATGGGGATCAGGATCACCTGGTCCATCGGCGAGCCGGTCGGCGCGAGGATCCCCGTCACCACGTAATCGATCGCGTGCACCGTCGAGGGATCGAAGGCGAGCCCGTGATAGGGCTGGAACTTCGAGCCCACGCGCAGCCCGTGGCGCTCGGCCACCGCGCTGCCGAGCACCGCGTCGGCGCGCGTCGCGTCGAACGCGGCCCCCTCTGCGAGCACGAGCTTCCTACCGGGCCCCAGGAACTCGACATCGAAGATATCGACGGTCGTGCCGAGGATGCGGTGGCCGTAGTAGTTGTCGCCGAGGAGATAGGGGATCGCCCACTCGACGCGACGGCGGTCCTCCTTCAGCGCGACATAGCGGCTCCACGGGATGTTCCCCGGCGAGGACTCGAGATGGAACACCGAGTTCAGCACGAGCTGCAGCTTCGAGCCCTTCGGCCCGTAGATCGCACGGAAGCCGACCGGGCTTTCCTCGAACGCGCGCTGCGTCTGCTCCTGCAGCGAAAAGATCGCCATCACGAGCCCGGCGCCGAGTCCGGCGGAGACCACGGTGATCGCGGTCGAGAGCGCATGTTGGCGCAGGCTCTTGCGCACGATGAGCCAGAGCGAGCCGAGCGAACCCAGGGCGCGCAGAGCCTTCATGCCCGCGCTCCGTGCGGAGCGTGCGCGGGGCGGGATGCGCGGTTCAACGTCTCGAGCGCCACGCGCTTCTCGAAGCGACCGAGCACATCGCGGTCGTGCGAGACGATCAGCAGTGCCGCCTCGTTCTCCCGGCAGAGCGTGCGCAACAGCTCCAGCGCTTCGTTGGCGTGGAACGGATCGAGGTTGCCCGTGGGCTCGTCCGCGAGCACGAGCCGCGGACGATTGGCGACGGCGCGCGCGAGCGCTACGCGTTGCTGCTGACCGATCGAGAGCTGGCCGGGTCGATGGTGCAGGCGATCGGCGAGGCCCAAGCGGCGCAGCAGCTCTTCGGCGTGCGGCTTGTCGATGCCGCGGCCGAAGCTCATGCCGAGCATCACGTTCTCGAGCGCGGTGTAGCCTTGCAGCAGATTGAAGGTCTGGAACACGTAGCCGAGCTTCTCGGCCCGCACGCGATCGCGGCGCGCTTCCGAAGCGCGCGTCAGATCCTCGCCGTCGAGCGCGATGCGCCCGCCATCGGCGCGGAGAATGCCGGCGATCAAGTGCAGCAGCGTGGTCTTCCCCGTGCCGCTGCGGCCTTCGAGCGCCACTTGCTCACCGCGCGAGAGTGAAAACTGCGGGACATCGATCACCGGCTGCACCGCGCCATCGGGGCCGCGGAACTGCTTGGTCACGTTCTCGAGGAGGAGGAGCGTCATCGCGTGGGGGGCGTGGGGAAGAACCTGCGCTCGCTCTAGCCGGCGAGCTCGCCGCCGAGGGCGATCAACGCTTCGCGGACGCGCCGCGCGAGCTCGACCGTGCGCGGATCGCTCGCATCGGTCTCCGTGGGGAGCGACGCGACGAGGAGCCGAGCGAGCTCCTGCAGCGCGGCGGGCCGGAGGCCCTGCACCGCCTGCGGGCCTTTGGAGAGGCGGAACACTTCCGCTCGCGGCGAACCCGCCGGGCGCCAGAGGTAGTCTTCCAAGTCGCAGCCGGGCTCGCCGAAGAAGCGCTCCGCGCCGAGCTTGCGGAAGGCCGCGTCGGCCGCGGCGAGAAGCTTCTCGCTCGTGCCGGGCGCGAGCGGCAAGCGAGCGGCGTTGCCGAGGCCGACCCAGAGTTCGTCGCGCGAGTTCCAGCGCAGGAAGAACTCGCCCTTCCGGCACGAGCGCAGCTCCAGTCCGAGCACCTCGTCGATCGCCGGCTGCGCCGCGCGCGCGAGCGGCGGGATCGAGGGCGACTTCGCGGTGGAGAAGAGCGCTTGCGCGAGCGCGCCGCGCGCATCGACCGCCTGCACCTCGCTCGGTGCCCATTGCGGCTGGAACGCGATCGAGCGGCTCGTGCCCTCGAGGCGCGTCTTCAGGAAGGTCCACGCTTCGTAGCGCGCCATCTGCCCCGTCGCGCGATCGAAGAACGAGTCGCTGCGCGCGAGATCCTCGAGCAGCCACGCGAGCGACGTGCGATCGCCCCAATCGCTGAGCAGCGCTGCCGCGCGACGGCGCACGCGGTCGTCTTCATCGGCGAGGCGGGAGGCGAGCACGTCGCGCGCTTCCTTCTCGCCGAGCGCGCGCAGCGCATCGATCGCCGCGGCGCGCACGGCCGCGAGCGGATCCTCGAGTAACGCGAGCACGAGGGCGCGCTCCGCGGGCTTCGGCTTCGCCGCGAGGCCGCGCGCCGCCGCGGGACGCCACGGGAAGTCGGGATCGCGCAGCGCTTCGAGCAGCTTCGCGCGCAGAGGTTCCGACTCGAAGGCGCCGAAGGACTCGATCAGATCGGGACCGAGCGCCGCACATTCCTTGCTCGTGCTCCCGGCCAACGCGAGCAGGCGCGCCGCGGCGGGCGCACCCGCGCGGACCAAGCGCTGCGCTGCTTGCGGTCGCACGGCGGGTTTTCCGCCGCGGGCGTGCTCGATCCACTGATCGATCTGCTCGCTCGACGGTGGATCTTGCGGCGCGGCGAGAGCCGCGGGGAGCAGCGCGAGAACGGCGCCGAGGCAGGCGAGCCACGCGAGTGCGGCGCGCGCGGCGAGAGGGAGCTTCATCGGATCGCCGTCGCTTCGAGGCGGTAGATGCTGGTGACGAAGCCGTCTTCTTCGACCTCGCCGACCGAGAGAACGCCTTCGAGCTCGACCATGTTGGTCCTGAACTCGGAATCGATGCCCGAGAGCGTCACCTCGACATAGTGGTTCACCTGCGGCTTGCCGATGCAGCCGCAAGAGTCGGTGACGAGGCGGAACGCGCTCACGCGGTCGGGCGTCTGCTGCGCGGGATCCATGAAGCCGCGGATCACCACCTTCTTGCCGTCGAGCTCCTGGATCTCCTTCGGCAGCGGCTTCCCTTGCTCGTAGGTGATCGCGACGAGCTTCGCGATGTCGACCTCCACGGGGTCCTCGTCTCGCGGTGCTGCGACGAGGGCGGCGGAGACGAGTAGCGCGGAGAGTGCGGGGTTCGCGGCGGAGAAGCGCATGGAGCACGCCGCTCGGGAGCGGCGTCGGGGGCCGTGGTGGAGGGTAGGAGGATAGCAGCCGCGGGCGCCGATCAGTAGCCGGCGGCCTGTCCGTCCTTCCGGCCCTCGGAGGCGGCGATCCAGACGCCGTTGCCGCGTTGGATCGCCTGGAAGCCGCCGTAGCCGTCCTGCTTGCGGCCGGTGCGATGCCCCAGCTTCTCGAGCTCGCGGAGCATCTCGTCCGGGAAGCCGCTCTCGAAGAAGGTGCGTCCGCCGCCGTCGGCCGCTCGGCCCGTGGGCTCCGCGGAGCCCTCGTGCGACCAGCGCGCCGCGTCGCCCGCGGCCTGCAAGGGGAGCTCGAAGTCGATCAGGTTCGAGAGGAGCTGCACGTGGCCCTGCGGCTGCAGGTCGCCGCCCATCACGCCGAAGGCGAGCCACGGCTCGTCGCCCTTCATCGCGAAGCCGGGGATGATCGTGTGGAACGGGCGCTTGCCCGGCGCGTAGCAGTTCGGATGCGCGGGATCGAGAGCGAAGAGCTCACCGCGGTCCTGCAGCACGAAGCCCGTGCCGTCGGGCACGATGCCGCTGCCCATGCCGCGGAAGTTGCTCTGGATCCAGGACACCATCATGCCGTTCGCGTCGGCGGCGCAGAGATAGATCGTGTCGCCGTCCTTCAGCGGCTCGGCACCGGGCTCGAGCGCACCCGCGGCTCGCTGCGGATCGAAGAGCTTCCAGCGCTCGCGCGCGTACTCCTTCGAGAGCAGGCGTTCGAGCGGCGCCTTCACGAACGCGGGATCGGCGTAGAGCCGCGCGCGATCGGCGAAGGCGATCTTCTTCGCTTCGATCAGCGCGTGCAGGTGGGCCGCGCTGCCGTAGCGCAGAGCGCGCAGATCGACTTGCTCCAACAGATTCAGCATCTGCAGCGCGGCGAGACCTTGGCCGTTCGGCGGCAGCTCGAAGACCCGGACGCCGCGATAGGTCGTCGAGAGCGGTTCCTGCCATTCCGAGCGATGCGCGGCGAGATCGTCTTTGATGAGGAAGCCGCCGGCGCGCTGCACCGAGTGAACGATGCGCTCGGCGATGTCTCCTTCGTAGAAGCCTGCGCGCCCGCGATCGACGATCGCGCGATAGGTGCGCGCGAGATCCGGGTTCCGGAAGAGCTCTGCTTCGCGCGGCGCACGGCCGCCGGGCAGGAACACCCGCGCGAACTCCTCATAGCGCCCGAGTCGCGGGGCGCTGAGCGCCCAGTAGTGCGCGACGAGCTCGGTGACGGGGAAGCCTTCTTCCGCCGCGGTGATCGCGGGGGCGAGCAGGCGCGCGAGCGGGAGCTTCCCGAACTTCGCGTGCAGCTCGATCCAGGCATCGACGCAGCCGGGCACGCTGATCGGTAGTGGGCCGAGCGGCGGGATGCCCTGCGGCGCGAGCTCGCGCAGCTTCTCCAGCGTGAGCGCCCTAGGGGAGCGACCCGAGCCGTTCAAACCGTGGAGGCGCTTCGACGCGGGATCCCAGACGAGGGCGAAGAGATCGCCGCCGATGCCACAGCCGGTGGGCTCCATCAGGCCTAGTGCTGCGTTCGCGGCGAGCGCGGCGTCGACGGCGCTGCCGCCCTCCTCGAGCACGCGGAGGCCGATCTGCGTCGCCAGCGGATGGGAGGTCGCGATCGCTCCCGAGCGCGCGAGCACGGCCGAGCGCGACGCGGCGCGCGCGCCGCTCAGACGGTCGCCGCGCGCGGCGAGGGTGGCGGCGTCTTGGGCGGAGCAGGGCATCGAGGCGTGGAGGAGTAGGGCGAGCGGGAGCGCGCGCGCGAAGCGCGTGCGGCGGCGCGAGGACGAGCTCATCGAGGCATTCCCGCCGGGCGCGCGCGGCGCGTCAACTCGGCGCTGCGGCGTTCCCCCTCGTGGCCCCTCCCGCAGGGGATCGCTAGGATGCCGCGCCCCTCGCGCCGCGAGGGGCTCCCGTTCGCAACGCCGCACGAGTCGCACGAGCCGCACGATGGATACCCAGCGCGCCCAGACCTTGGTGGAGAAGACTTGGGACGAGCAGATCGTCCCGCAGCTCACCGAGTACATCCGCATCCCCAACAAGTCGCCCATGTTCGATCCGCAGTGGCGGGAGAACGGGCACATGGAGAAGGCGGTCGCGTTGATCGAGAGCTGGTGCCGCGCGCAGCCGATCCAGGGCATGAAGCTCGAGGTCGTGCGGCTCGAGGGGCGCACCCCGGTGATCTACGCCGAGATCCCCGGCCAGATCGATCGCACCGTGCTCCTCTACGGACACTTGGACAAGCAGCCGGAGATGAGCGGTTGGGAAGCGGGGCTCGGGCCTTGGGTGCCGGTCCTTCGCGACGGCAAGCTCTACGGCCGCGGCGGCGCCGACGACGGCTACAGCGCGTTCGCTTCCTTGACGGCGATCCGCGCGCTGCAGGAGCAAGGCATCCCGCACGGGCGCTGCGTGATGCTGATCGAGGCCTGTGAGGAAAGCGGCTCCTACGATCTGCCGTTCTACGTCGATCACCTGGCGCCGCGCATCGGCAGCGTGGACCTCGTGATCTGCCTCGACTCCGGTTGCGGCAATTACGATCAGCTCTGGTCGACCACCTCGCTGCGTGGCCTGGTCGGCGGCAACCTGGTCGTCGAGACGATCAAGGAAGGCGTGCACTCGGGCGACGCGAGCGGCGTCGTCGCGTCCAGCTTCCGCGTGCTGCGCATCCTGCTCTCGCGCATCGAGGACGAGATGAGCGGGCGCATCGTCGGCGACTTCCAAGTGGACATCCCGAAGGCGCGCATCGCGCAGGCCGAGCTCGCGGCGAAGGTGCTCGGCGCGGACGTCTACGCGAAGTTCCCGTTCCATCCGGGAGTGGGTCCGATGTCGAAGAGCAACGTCGAGCTCGTGCTGAATCGCACGTGGCGCGCGGCGCTCTCGATCACCGGCGCCGAAGGCTTGCCCGCGCTGCGCGACTCCGGCAACGTCCTGCGCCCGAAGACCGCGGTGAAGATCTCGCTGCGCATCCCGCCGACGCTCGACGCGCGCGACGCGCAGCAGCGCCTGAAGAAGATCTTCGAGAGCAACCCGCCCTACGGCGCGAAGGTGCGCTTCGAAGCCGAGAAGGCGAGCGCCGGCTGGAACGCACCCGCGCTGGCGCCTTGGCTCGAGAAGGCCGTCGACTCCGCGTCGCGCACCTTCTTCGGGAAGCCGCCGGTCTACATGGGCGAAGGCGGCACGATCCCCTTCATGGGCATGCTCGGCGAGCGTTTCCCCGAAGCCCAGTTCCTCATCACCGGCCTCCTCGGACCCAACTCCAACGCCCACGGTCCGAACGAGTTCCTGCACATCCAGTGCGGCAAGCGCCTGACGAGCTGCGTCTCCTCCGTCCTCGCGCAGCACTACACCACCTTCGCCAAGTCCTGAGCCCCGCGGCGAGACCGGACGTACGGTGCCAGGAACGTTTTCACCGGGGTCGAGAGACCCCGGTGAAAACGTTCCTGGCACCGTACGTTCGGGGTCAGCGGGTGTGCTGGTGGAGCTCGCCGTAGCCGAAGAGGGCGGCGGCGAGGGCTTGCTTCATGCCGCGCTCGGCGCCGAGGGTCGAGGGGAGGATCTTCAGGCGCTCGACCGCGCGCGGTAGGGCTTCGCGCTCGAGGACGGCGCGGGCGCCGGGGAGGAAGAGCTCCGGATAGGCGCTGCCGATCGTGCCCAGGACGAAGACGTCGGGGTTCAAGAGGTCGGTGAGGAGGGCCATCAGGCGGCCGAGGGCGTCGGCGGCGCGATCCGTGGCGCGCTTCGCGGCGGGATCGCCGGAGGCGGCGGCGCGGCAGAGATCTTCTGCGTCGAAGCGCGGGTGGTCTTGGGCGAGCGGCCAGAGGCGAGTGGTCTCGCCACGCTGGCGCGCGATGCGCGCTTCGGCCTCGCCGAGCTGCACGAGGCCGGGGCCGGAGAGATAGCCCTCGACGCTGCCGCGCTTGCCGAAGCCGACGGGGCCGTCGGGATCGAGGCGCAGGTGGCCGATCTCGCCGGCGAGATCGTCGGGCCCTTCGTAGAGCCGGCCGCCGATCACGAGCCCGGCTCCCATGCCGGTGCTCATGGTGAAGAAGACGCTCGTCGCGGCGTCCCGCGCCGCTCCCCAGAGCGATTCGGCGAGCGCTCCGGCGTTCGCGTCGTTCATCAAGCGCACGTGCGGCGCGCCGAGGCGCAGCAGCTCCTCGCGCACGGCGAAGCGATGCCACGCGGGCATGTTCGGCGGATCGAGGAAGCGCCCTTCGCGGCTCGACATGGGACCGGGGCAGGCGACGCCGAGCGCGAGCGGGGTCTCGCCGGGATGCAAGGCCTGCAGCGCGCGCAAGCGCGCGAGCGCTTGCTCGAGCGCTGCACGCGGATCCAAGCTCGCCGCCGGAAAGCGCTCGCTAGCGAGAACCTCGCCCGCCGCGTTCCCGATGCAGATGCCGATCTTCGTGCCGCCGATGTCGAGGCCCCAGACGCGGCGCTCGCCGGCGGGTGTTGCGTGGGACGAGGGGCTCATCTCAGCGCACGACCTCGCTCACGAGCTCGCCGTCGATCACGACGCCGATCACGTGCGAGGTCGTCTCGAAGGGATCGCCGTCGAAGAGTGCCAGGTCCGCGTCTTTGCCGACCTCGAGCGAGCCCACGCGCGCCTCGATGCGCAGGAGCCGCGCGGCATCGGAGGTGATCGCCGCGAGGGCCGCTTCGCGCGGCAAGCCGTACGCCGCGGCCATCGCCGCTTCCCACAGCACGACGCGCGTCTTCGGAACGTAGCTCTCGTACCCGCTCTGCAGCGCGAAGCGGATGCCCTCGCGATGCAGCAGCGCCGCCGTCTCCAGCGACGCGCTCTCGGTCTCCCCGCGGTGGCGCATCATCGTCGGATGCAGGATCACCCCGCAGCCGGCGGCGCGCACTTGCGGTAGGACCTGCGCGATCTCGCTCGCTCCATCGAGCACGATCTCCAGCGAGAACTCCTGCGCCAAGCGCAGCGCGTTCAGGATGTCGTTCGCGCGATGCGCCGTGAGCAGCAGCGGGCGCTCGCGTCGGAGCAGCAGCGCCAGGGCTTCTTTCTTGAGCTCGCGGGGCTTCGAGGGGTCCTTCTCTCGCGCCGCGAGATACGCCTGCGCACCCAAGAGCTCCTGACGCAGCAACGCCACGCGCTTCGCGCGCGTGCCCGGACCCTTGCCGCCTTCGCCGCGCGCATCGTCGCCGAGGCAGCCCGCGATCATCGCGAGCTCGCGCAGGGAATCCTCCTCAGCCGTGCGCCCGCGCGTCTTCACGATCATCGTCTGACCGGAGATCAAGGCGAGCGGCGCGTGACCCGTGTGCAGCGTGGTGACGCCGAGCGAGCGCACCCAGCCGACCAGCGGCTCGCGCGAGTGGAACGCGTCGATCGCGCGGAGCTCGGGCTGCATCGGCGCGCTGCGCTCGACCTGGTCTTGGTCGTGCGGGACGTTCAACCAACCGGCGAGGCCGACCACGCTGTGCGCGTCGATGAGGCCCGGAGTGACCTCCGCGGCGTCGAGCACGCGCGCGCCGCTCGGGATCGCGATCTGCGAGCGATGGCCGACCTTCGCGATCACGCCGTCGCGCACGTGCACCACGCCGTCGGCGATGATCGGCCCGGCCATCGTGTGCAGGGTGCGCGCGCGCACGAAGAGCTCTTGGGCTCCGACCGGGAGCGCGAGCAGCGCGAGCAGAGCCGCGCTGCGCATCGCGTGAGCGAGCAGCGAATGCCAGCGAACGATGCAGCTCATCGCGTCACCCCCTCGCAGCACGAGACGTAGGTCTCGCCTTGCGATGCGCCGGGACCTCCGACGGCGTAGAGGCGATCCTCGGGATCGGCGAGATCGAAGACCTTCTGCCCTTCGACCCAGGTCTCGAGCACGCGCGAGTAGACGCTGAGGGGATCGCCCGAGAGCACGCAGAAGTCGGCGTCCTTGCCGACCTCCAAGCTGCCCGTGCGTGCCCCGAGATCGAGCATCTCCGCGCCGGCGAGGGTGGCACTCTTCAAAGCTCCGGCGCGGCTCATGCCGCCGCGCGCCCCGAGCGCCGCGGCGCGCAGGAACCAACGCGAGTCCGTGATCCCGTCATCGGTGTGGAACGCGACCAAGACCCCGTGCTGCTCCAGCACGGCTCCCGTATCGAGCCGCATGCCGAGCGCCTCCTGCTTGCCGCCGGGCGAGTCGATCACGATCAGCGAGCACGGAGCCTTCGCCGCGGCGATCTCGCGCGCGGCGAGCGCGCCGTCGCTCACGTGGTGCAGCACCACGCGGAAGCCGAACTCTTCGGCGAGGCGCAGCACGGTCAAGATGTCGTCGTGGCGATGCGTGTGGTGATGCACGACGCGCTGGCCGCGCAGCACCTCGACGAGCGCTTCGAGGCGCAGGTCGCGCGCGGGAGCATCTCCATTGCCGGCGGCCGCGGCGTCGAGCTTCGCGCGGTAGTCCTGCGCGCGCACGAATTCCTCGCGCACCAGCGCGGCGGACTTCGCGCGCGTGCCCGGGAACGGGGGATTGCCACGCGAGTTGGTCCCGTTCGCCATCTTGATGCCGCCCATCGCGCGGCCGTTCTCGTCGCGCACGAGGAGCTCTTCCAGCGTGCGGCCGCGGCGCAGCTTCAAGTAGATCGTCTGTCCGCTCAGCAGATGCCCCGAGCCCGGCATCACATTCACCAGCGTGAGCCCGCCCGCGCGCGCCTTCGGGAAGCCGGAGCTCCGCACGTCGATCGCGTCGGCGACGCGCACGTCGGGCTGGATGGGCGAGCTCTCGTCGGCGCCCGCGGCGCCGCCGATGTGCGAGTGCGTGCAGACGAGGCCCGGCATCACGACGCGGCCGCCGAGCTCGCGCACCTCGGCATCGGCCGGGATCGCGATCGCGCCGCGCGCGCCGAGCGCCGCGATCCTCCCGCGGTGGAAGACGATCGCACCATCGGGGATCTCGGGCGCCGAGACCGGGATCAGGTGGGCGCCGAGCCAGGCGATCGGGCGTTCTTGCGCCGACGCGAGCGGGGCGACCAGCGCGAGCAGCGCCGCGCCGAGGGGACGGGGGAACGAGAGCACGCGGCCTCCGGGGGGCGGGCTGGGGTGAGGCGGGATTGTAGGTAGGGTGCCGGTCCGAACCACGGGCGCGGCGGTGGTCCGCCGGGAAATTCTGGGCGCCATCTCGAAGATGCGAGGCGTTCGCAATATTGTTTCGGCGGTGAACCCATGATCCTCTGCTGCTGCACCGGAACCACCGACCGCGACCTTCGATCCCTCGTGCGCGAGGGGGCCCGCGACCTGGACCGCCTCGGCGAGGCGACGGGCGCAGGTGCTTGCTGCGGCGGCTGCCGCCCGGCGCTCCGCGAGTTGCTGCGCGAAGAAGGCGTGCTCTCCAGCGGAGGCACGAGCGGTGGTCGATTGGAGCTCCGCAGCGAGGAGGGCGCGGCGGCGAGCTCCCCTGCACCGCTGTCGTGCGCGGCTCCTTGCGTTCGCCTCGCTTCGACTCCATAAGCCAAGCGCGTGAAGCCGGGTCCGGCGCGCGCGTTCTCGAACCGCGAGGAGCCCTGGATGAAAGGCGATGCCGAGATCGTGGCGATCCTGAACGAGGTCCTGACCTCGGAGCTCACGGCGATCAACCAGTACTTCGTGCACTCCAAGATGTTCCAGAGCTGGGGCTACCAGAAGCTGGCCGCGCAGAAGCGCGAGGAGTCGATCGAGGAGATGCGCCACGCCGATCGCGTGATGGACCGCATCCTCTTCTTGGAGGGCGTGCCGAACATGCAGCGGCTCTTCCCGGTGCGCGTCGGCGAGAACGTCACCGAGATCCAGAAAGCCGACCTGGCGCTCGAGGTCGAGGCCATCACGCGCTTGAACCGCGGCATCGCGCTCTGCATCGCGAAGGGCGACAACGGCACGCGCGAGCTGCTCGCCGCGATCCTCGTCGACGAGGAGAAGGGCCTCGACGAGCTGGAGGCGCAGCTCGGCATCCTCGCGAAGATCGGCGAGGAGCTCTATCTCGCCGAGCACATACGGCCGTGAAGCTGCGGAGCAGCTTCACGGATGTTTGTTGGCACGGCGCCTGACGGCGCCGTAGCGCGATTCTATGGTGCCGCGCTGTGCCAGCTGTGCGAGCTGCGGCTGTGCGGGGAACGAGCGCAGGGTGCTACGGTTCCGCGCGCGCGTCGTCTTCGCCCGCGGGCGGCTCGCGCCGCCCGCGCCGCCGCAGCGCCTCGC
>JAEUHW010000397.1 GCA_016793245.1 Planctomycetota bacterium | reverse complement strand
GGTGGGTGCTATCGGGCTCGTTCCTTGCCTGAGCTCCACCGACTGCAGACGAGACGCACGCATGGCTGGCGACATCGAGAAGGCGAAGCGCGAGATCCGTTGGGCGAAGAGCGCCGCGGAGGATCGCCGCTGGGATCAGCTCGAGGCGCGGATCCAGACCATCGAAGCCGCGCTCGAGGGCGTCGCGGCGAGCGAGCAAGCGCCGGTCCTGGCCGAGGTCGCGCCGCTGCGCGAGCTCCTGGTGAAGAAGCTCCGCGAGGAGAAGGCCGGTCGCATCGAGCGCGAGATCAAGCGCAACCTGAGCGCCGCGGCCGACGACTTGAAGCGCGGGAGCACGACGACGGTCTGGCTGCCGAAGTCGATCGAGCGGCTTGCCACCGCCGAAGCGCAGGAGACGCTCTTCCCGGAGAGCATCGCGCAGCTCCAGCGCGAGATCGACGAGCTGCAGGCGAAGCTCCCCCGAGCGGCGCAGCCGTCGCCGGCACCGAGGCCGGCGCCCTCCGCTCCAGCGCCGAGCGTCGCTGCTTCGGCCTCCGCGCCGGCGTCAGCGCCGGCATCTGCGCCGGCCGCTTCTCCAGCAACCTCCGCGGCGCCTACACCCAGCGCGCCCAGCGGCCCCGACCCCGAGAAGGCCCGACTGCTCGAGAGCGAGCTCACGCGCACGCTGCGCTTCGCCGCGGACGATCTCTCGAATTCGCCCGAGCAGGCCGGTTCCAAGTTGGAGCGCGCGGCCGAACGGCTCGCCTCCGTGGAAGCCCGCTCCCTTCTCGCGCCGGAGCTCCTGCAGCGCTTCGAGGCGCAGATCCGCGAGCTCCGCGCGAAGGTCGAGGCGCTCCTGCGGGAACGGGAGATCCAAACTGTCGAGAAGCCGATCGAGCGCTTCGTTCGCCAAGCCGAGAGCGATCTCTCGTGGAACCAACGCG
This sequence comes from Planctomycetota bacterium, assembly GCA_016793245.1. GTDB lineage: Bacteria > Planctomycetota > UBA1135 > UBA1135 > JADKAF01 > JADKAF01. The sequence goes on along the minus strand of JAEUHW010000397.1, from coordinate 7,999 downwards.
GCACGGGCGACATGCTCCAGAAGGCCGCGGAGCGCCTCGCCAAGGAAGATGCGCAGCGCCTGCTCCCGCCGGAGAAGATCGCGCACTACCGGAGCGAGATCGCGCGCATTCAAGGTCTGCTCGACGGCGCGGGAAAGCAGGATGCGTTGAAGCGCGCGCTGCCGTTGCTCGCGGAGCTCGAGGAGCGTGTCTCGCGTCCGATCTTCGATGGCTCGCAGCCGGAGTACCGCATCGCGAGCGATCTGGAAGCGCTGAAGTCGCGCATTCGCGGTGCCTTGTCGAGCTTGCCGGAGAGCGATGCCGACGTGCAGAGCATCGCGACGCGCCTCGCGGCGGTCGATGCGCGCATCGCGGCAGCAGGAGAAGCGCACACGCTCGAGACTGCGCGAGCGCAGCTCGAGCGGGCCTGGGCCCTCGAGCTAGAGGCCATCGCCGGCTGGGAGCAGGAATCGTCGGGTGATCCGAGCGAGCCGAGCTACGAGCTGCCGAAGACGGTGCTCGCCATTCGCCGCTTGTCCCGGTTCCTCGAGGACGGCGAGACGCGGCGCCTGCGCGCGGAACATGCGAGCGACGTTCGCATGCAGGAGCTCGTCGCCGGGGCCGAGAGCGCGTACGCGGCGGCGGTCGAGAAGGCGCATCGCGCGTTCCACGCCGTGCTCGCGAAGCTGGAGCGGCGACCGCGGCCGACGAATCGCTTCGAGCTCGAGAGCGCCAGCCGCCTGGCCGGTCGAGCCAGCAGCGACTTCGAACGCACGCCGCACCTGGAAGCCAATCTCTCACGCGCGAAAGCCCTCGACGAGCGCTGGCAATCGGAGATCGCCGCCGATCTCGCGGCGCGCGAAGCAAAGTACAGGGAGCTCTCGGAGGTCGCGGCGCAGGCTTGGCCGAAGATCGCGAGCGAGCTCGCGGGCGTCGAAGGCTTCGATCCGCTCGATCACGGAGCGAAGGGGCGCCGCGTGCTCCTGCGCAACGTGCGCAATCGCATCGGCTGGGACTTCAGCGGGCGCTCCGACTTCGCGATCTGGGTGGGAGATACGCCGGTCGTCGGGAGCTACGAAGCGCGCGTCGCGGCCGCGGTTCAGGCCGCGTGCGAGGAGACGGGGTTGCCGCTCGACGATCACACGGATTGGGACGCGGTGCTCGTGATCGGCGGCCCGGGCCAGATCCAGCAGCGCTTCCGCGTCGTCGTGCGCGATCGCAACAACGCCGAGCTCGGCACGATCGAAGAATGGCGGCCGGTGAATTGCGTGCAGTGCACGGTGATCGGGTTGCGCGCCGGTCCCGTGGCGGTGGGGGCGAGCTCCACCTGAACGAGACCTACGCGGCGCACTTTCTCATCCCTGCGGACTAGCCTCTCTCCTCTCATGCGCACTTCCTCCTCGCTCTCATTCGCACTCTTCCTCGCCGCGTGCGGCGGACCTTCGGCCAGCGAACTCGCCGAGGCGCATCGCGCGCCCGCGACGGCCCAGCTCACGAAGATCGCGGCCCTCGCGCCGCTCGTCGCAGCGCAGCCGCAACTTACGGGCGTGGAGTGGAAGCTGCCGGCCGAGCTGCGCCTCGACTTCGAGCCCTTCGCGCAGCAGTACGCCGACGATGGCTCGCGACTGCCGAACCCCGCCTACAACACGGCGATCGCGTACGAGCAACATCTCGCGAACCCGTCGGAGGCGCAGAACCTCGAGTGGCAATCGGGCTCGAAGGATCTCTTCCTGCTCCTGGTCGATCGCAGCGAATCGTGGCTGATCGAGCCCGCGTGCTTGCTCGCTTCCGGACGCGGTCGCTATGGCAGCGATCCCGTGGTCGACAACTTGAAGAACGGCTTCTCTTGGCTCGAGCGCACGAAGTACCTCCTCGTGCTGCGCCTTCCGATGCGGAAGCCTCCGGGCCTCGTGCTCAGCGAGCTGGAGGCGGGCGAGATGAAGAGCTTCGAGGGCGGGCAGGTCGCCGGCGATGCATTGCTCTTCGAGATCGCGAGTAGTGCGTACCTCGGCGGCTTCGCGATCGACGTGCGCAGCGCGAACGAGCTCGAGGTCCGCGACAGCCGCGTCCACACCCAGCTCCAATTGGCTCTCTCCGGCGACGTGGATCGCTTCCTCGAAGCGGAGCTCGCGAAGGTCGCCCCACCGCGCTGAGCGGCGATCGCCGTCGATCAAATCGGGGTCAGACCCCTACTTGATCGACAGCACCTGCGCGGCGCTGCTGCAGAGGGAGGCGCCGGCGGCGTTCACGTAGAAGGCTTGCAGTACGACGCGGAGCTCGCGGAGGGCGGGATCTGCGGGGATCGCGAAGACGAGAGGAGGCAGCGGGCCGTTCGGAACGAGGCCCGTGCCGAGCTCGAAGAAGGCGAGCGGGTCGAGCAGGAAGCGGCCGCAGGGAGCGCTCGGTGCGGGGAACGCGACGGGCTGGCTCGCGAGGGAGCCGAAGAGCGCGAAGGCATCGGCGAGGAACGCGAGCTCGCGGGGCGCGAGCTCGAGGCGCACGCTCGCGCCGAGCAGCGCGTCGTCGAGCAGGTGCAGCCCGCGCGACGCGCCGATCGAGCGCAGCGCGTTCGCGGCATCGACGCGGCGTCCGATCTGCTGCTGCTCGAGCGCGGTCGCCGGCGGCGTGCCCGTGCGGCGCAGGAGGTCGCGCAGCTCGAGCGGTGTCAGCGGCGCCGCGCCGAAGGGCGCGAGCTGAGCCGCGTGCGCGCCGAGCACTTGGAGAGCGACGCCCGCGGTGATCGCCGATGCTGCGGAGGTTCCGGAGAAGGTCGCCGTGTAGCGCTGGTCGGGCGTCGGCACCGGATCGAAGAGGTCGCCGAAGCCGGTGGTCGTGACGCGCAGCCCGTGCGCGTTCACATCGACGCGCGAGCCGAAGCTGCTCGCGTTCGAGCGCTGCGGCGTCGCTCCATCGGCGGCCGCGACGAGGATCGCGCCCGAGTCGCGCTGCGCGCGATCGAAGAGACCGCCGAAGAACGGGTCGTCGAGATCGACGCTGCCGTTGCCCGCGGGCTCGATCACGTGCACGCCGGCGGCGACCAGGTTGCGGATCGCATCGAAGTCGGCGCGATCGAACTCGGCCGGGACGAGACCGAGCGGGCTGCGCGCCTGGACTTCGAGCAGCACGACATCGCCGGCGCGGAGGAAGCTCTGCGCTGCGAGCAGCGCGCGCGCCACGCTGTAGCCCGCGGCTGCGTTCGGCGAGCTGAAGCCGATCGCGGCATCGGAGGCGATGCCCCGGATCCCCGCGAGATCGGGATCGGCGGCGATGAGCCCGATCGATGCGGTGCCGTGGTCGGTGAACACGGCGGCGGCCGGCGCCTGGAACAGCGGCGCCGTCGCGAGCGCGGCGATGTCCTCGTGGCTCCGATGCCAGCTCCACTCGATGTCGACGATCCGTCGAGCGGCGCCGAGTCCGCCGAGCGCGCGCGCCGCGACCGCGGCGCCGACGCCCGCGGGCGCCTCGGCGAGGTAGTGCTGGCGCGCGTGAAAGCTCGGCGTGGGAGGTGCGATGTCACCAGGGGGTGGCGCGAGGGCGGCGCGGCGCTCGACATGCTCGATCCGCGGATCGGCGCGCAGTCGCTCGAGCGCGAGCTTCGCCGAGGAGCGCTCGTCGAGAGGGTGAACGCTGTAGCGCCGGAGATCGACGGGCCTGCCTCCATCGGCGCAGGTGCCTCGCAGTGAGCGCTCGAAGAGCTGCTCCGCCTCTCGATCCAGGCCGACGCAGAGCGCGCGGCCGTCGCGAAGCTCCGGATGCTTCGCGCGATCGGCATCGCAGCGCTCGCGCCAGAGCACCAGCAGCTCCTGCGCCGCGCAGGGAGGCACGAGAGACGCCGTCGCGGCGGCGAGGAGCAGGAGGAGCGAGCGCAGCATCGAGGGGTGCATCGAGCCGGAAGGAGGGCGGCCGGATGAAGACTACGCGAAGAAACGCGGCTCGCGGCGATTCGCACGCAAGCAGGCGGCGTCGATGCTCGATGGTGCTCTCTGGAAAGAAAAGAAGCCGGCGTCGGGGAGACACCGGCTTCCCGAACCTGCCTGCCTCGATGCGCAGAGAGAGAGAGAGAGAGAGAGAGAGAGAGCCGTCTCGAGGCAGGGTAGCGCTTCAACCCGAAGGCGCGCGCAACGGTCCGTATGCGCTAAGCTCCAACGTACCCCTCGCTCAGCGGCGGGGAGCCGCGGCAAGGGCGTCAGAGGCACGGAATAATAGCCCGAGATGCCGGGGACGCAACCCGGATTTTCATGGGCTTCGCCGCGCGCTCCTGCCTTTCTGTGGCGCGTGCGGCGCGCGAACTCAGAAGTGCAGGTGAAGCAGGCGCACGTGGTTCCCGTCGAGGATCAAGCAGAAGAGGTTCGAGTAGTCGGGGTCCTCGATCTCCAATGGCTCCGGGACGCCGAGCTCGGCGAGGATCCGGGGGATCGTGTTGCTGTGCCCGGATAGGAGAACGGTTCGGCCGCTTAGTGGGCCGCGCAGCTCCGCGACCAGCGTATCGACCTCGAGCGCCGGGATCGTCTTCACGGCGAGGCCGCGAGCGGTGGCGAGAGGTGCCAAGGTCTGTTGGGTGCGGCGGTACTGCGTGGCCAGCAGCGCGTCGAGCGGTACCGAGCGCAGGATCGTCGCGAGCCGCGCCGCGCGCGCTCGACCGGCCTCCGAGAGCTCGGGATCGGAGCCGCCTTCGGTCGACTTCTCGGCGTGGCGCACCAGGTAGATCACCGTCGGCGCGGCGGAGTGAGCCTGCGGCTCGCTCCGCACCTCGCCGCGGATCGCGGCGACGACGGTCTTCGCGCGCTCGTTCGGCACCAGGAAGGCCAAGTTGTATTGCGCGAGCTTCCAGCGTCCGTCGATGCGGCGCAGGACGCCGCTGCCGCGGCAGAGGCCGTAGTTGGCGCTGCCGAGCACTTCGTCGAACCATGCGTGCGCTCCGCCGCCGTCGAGGACGAGGTGACGCTGCAGCGGCAGGAAGATCCAGGCGGAATCGCGCGCGAAGTGCGGCGCGGCCCACGCGCGGAACTGCGCGACGTCCCAGCGCTCCGTGGCATCGGTGCCGAGGAAGATGCCCTCGGGGGCGAAGAGCCCGAAGTAGCCTTCGAAGTCGGCGCGGGCGGCGGCATCGTGGAAGCGATCGAGACTCTCGTCGATCGCTCGCTCGGCTTCCTCGGGCTCGCCGTGGCCCTGGCGGAGCGTGCTCACCATCGCGAGCACGGTCTCCGGCTCGCTCGAGGTCGCGATCGCGCTCGCTTGATAGGGACCGCTCTGCATCGCGCTCATCGAGACGTCGCTGCCCCAGGTCACGAGAGCAGCGATTTCGTAGGTCAGCGCATCGCGGAGGGCGGCGAGCTCCGTGCTGCCGGGGCCGACCAGTGTAAAGCGCAGACCCGCGACGCGTCGCTCGCGGCGCAGCTTCGCGCAGAAGGTGCGCAGCGCTTCGACGTTCTTCGCGCGTTCGGCGCCGAGCTCGAAGAAGCTGAGCCCGTAGCCGCGCTGCGCGGCGGCGCCGCGCCAGCTCTCCGCGAGCGCGCTCGCCGCGTCGGCGCACACGATGACCTGCGGCGCGAAGCGCGGTTCGCGCTCTTGAGCGAAGGTCGCGTTGGCCAGCAGTGCTGCGCACAGAGCCGAGCACACGAGCACCACGCGGCGGGCGTGATCGAAGAGGTGGTGTGCGTAGAACGAGCTCATGCGTTGGCCTCGCCGCGCTGCAGCGCGCGCACGCGCGGGGCTTCGGGCCGCGCGCGGTAGAAGGGATCCAAGGGGTAGCAGCCGCTGACCATGCCGTTCCGCGGCGCGGTCGTGCACTCGCTGAAGGTGCGGCAGATCTTCTTCCGCTCGAGCTTCGTCCCGGCGAGCACGTCGCGTGGGAGCTCGGGGTAGACGAGCACCATGCGGCCCAGACCGACGAAGTCCAAGTGCCCCGCGGCGATCTCGTGTTGCGCGACGTTCGGCAGCCATTCCTGCAAGTAGGAGTAACCGGTGCCGACGTAGAGGAGCTCCGGCACGGCGTGCTTCGCCGCGCGCACCGCGAGCACGTGCTTGGCCACCGAGCGCAACGGGTCCTCGGGCGGGAGGTAGCCGTCGCTCGGCGGATAGCCCGCGGGGCGCTGCAAGTGCGGACAGGTGTAGGGCGAGCCCAGCGTGAGATTGACCAAGCGCACGTCGAGATCGCGGAGGCGCGCGAGGAAGCGCAGCGGCTCCGCGAGGTCGAGCTCGCGCGGGTCGTCGGCCGAGACGCCGAAGCCGTGGCGGTAAGGCAAGCGCTGCTCGTAGCCGCGCGGCTCGCCGATGCGCGTCCCTTCCGCGGGCCAGTAGGGATGCACGTCGCCGAGCGAGAGGCGCGTCCCGATCGCGAGGCCGGGGCAAGCGACGCGGATCGCGCGGACGATGCGCGCGTGGAGGCGCGTGCGGTTCTCGAAGGAGCCGCCGTAGATGCCGGGCCGCTCGTGGGCGGCCAGGAGCTCGTGCAGCAGATAGCCGTGGCAAGCCTTCACGTCGACGAAGTCGAAGCCGACTTCGCGAGCCAGCACGGCGCTGCGGACGAAGTCCTCGCCGATCGACTCCAGCTCGCCGTCGCTCAGCAAGGGCATGTGCTCGTCGAGCTTCGCCTTCGCGTCGAGCGCGGGTGCATGCGTCGCGATCTTCGGCGCGAACGGACCGTCGGGGCGCGACCAGCGACCCGAGTGCGTGAGCTGGAGACCGATCGAGACGCGAGCGGGGTCGCCGCCGCGCTCGCGGATGCCGGCCACGAGCTCCGCGTGCAACGCCGCGAGACCGGCCTTGGTGTCGACTGCGGGCTCGAGATAGAGCTGCAGCGGATTCGCGCGCCCGTCGCGGCGCACGGCGAAGGCCTCGCCGCCCCAGATCAGCGCGGCGCCCGACTGCCCGAAGCGGCGCCAGCGCCGCAGCGTGAGCTCGCTCGGCAAGCCGTCGCGCGTCCCGTCCCAACCTTCCATCGGGTGGATCGCGAAGCGGTTCTCGAGCGCCTTGCCGTGCACGTCGATCGCGCGGCCGAGCGGCCCCGCGGCGCCGAGGAGGATCTCGTCGGCATCACACTCCGCTGCCACGGCGCGCAGATGAGCTCGGAAGCTCGCGAAGCTCTTGTGATGGCCGGGTGAGGTGTAGTCCATCGTGAGGAGAGTTTGGGCTCTCAGAGGAGTCGCGGCGTGAAGCTCGCGAGCGGGGTGCGTTCTTCGAAGCGGATCGCGAGGTCGTAGCCGAAGCCCACGCGCTGCAGCGAACCCACCGCGAGCGCGCCGTTCCGGATGCGGAGGGCGGCGCCTTCACCGAGGGGCTCGTAGAGGTCTGGGTGCGCGTGCAGCGCGGCGCGCGCCTCGGCCAGCGGGAGGTGATCGAGGCCGCGGAAGTAGTGGTGCCCGTTGCGCTCGACGTGCTCGAGGCCGAGCGCCGCGGCGACCGCGCAGTCTTGCTGCAGCGCGAGCACCGGCAGGTTGGTGAGATCTTCTCCCGCGAGAAACGCTCCTGGATGCACTTCGCAGAGCGCGCGGTGGAGCAGGCTCCGGAAGACGCCCTTGCAGCACTTCATCGAGATACCGCGATAGCCGAGCTCGAGCGCGCGCGGGAACGCGGCGAGCCCGAGATCGGCTTCGTCGAGGATCACCGGAACCTGCTCGGAGAGCGAGCGCAGCTCGCGCAGCGCCTCGGGATCGAACGAGCGCGCGCGCGGCAGCGGCTGCTCGAGCCAGAGCAAGCCGCGCAGCAGGAGGCGACCCGCCTCGCCGTGCTCCAGCTCGCGGAGCAGGGCGCTCGGCATCGCGAGATCCTCGACCTGCTCGTTGCCGTCGAGCGTGATGCGCGCGTCGTGGATGCCGCGCTCGAGCAGCAGCGCTCCGATCTCGCGCAGGCGCGCCAGATCGGCTTCGAGGTCGCCGCGGATCTTCACCTTGAAGTAGCGGAGGCCTTCGTGCGCGATCTGCGCCTCGAGCGACTGGGGCAGCCCATCGTCGATGCGCTCCGCTTCGGCGATGTCGCGCTCGCGCAGCGGATCGAGCATGCCGATCGTATGGCGCACGGC
>JAEUHW010000347.1 GCA_016793245.1 Planctomycetota bacterium | reverse complement strand
CGACGACACGATGCTCTATCCGGGGCACCGCTACAGCGCGGAGAGCTCCGCCACGATGGGCGAGACGCGGCAGTCGAACTACGTGTTCCAGATGCGCGGGCTCGCGGATTGGAAGCGCTTCCTCGGCTGAGCGCGCGCCTCGCGCAGAGTGCGCTCGCGTTCCTCTGCGTGTGGAACGGGATCGTGCGCTCGCAGGAAGCGCTCCATCTCGAAGCCGTGCTCGGCGGCGATCCGCCGATGCGGACCGCGCGCGGCGTCGCGTGGTGGCGGAGCAGCGCGCTCGCGTCGGCGAACGCGGGGGACGAGGTGCGCTTGCGAGCGGGGGAGTGGATCGAAGCGCCGCTCGCGTTGCCCTGTGCGCGCGCGAGCGAGGCGCTGCATGCGGGCTTCGATCTCGAGCTCGAAGGCGTCGGCGTGCTGCGCGCCGAGCTCTGCGATGCGGAAGGCGTTTGCGACGCGGTCGAGATCGCGCTCGACGAGGACGGCGCGCGACGGCGCACGCCGCACACCGCTCCGCGCGCACCGCGTCCGCGCGCGCAGCTCCGGCTCGAGGTGCAGAGTGGCGAGATCGCGCTGCGGCGGATCGGCATGGCGATCGCGTGGCCAGCGGTCGATGCCGCGGCGCTGCGCGCGCTGGTGGAGCGCGAGCTCGCGTTCCTCGGCGCGGCGCTCGAGAGCGCGCGCGATGTCGATGGTGCGCGAGCGACGAGCTTCCTCACGCGCCGCATCGATCCCGCGAGCGGAGACGCGATCGATCGCGTTCCCGCGGGCCATCATCCCTACTTCGATGCGTTGCTGCTCCTCCACGAGCAGAGCCCGCAGCCGTGGATCGAGACGCGACTCCGCGCGCATCTCGTCGATCTCTTGCACCACGGCTGGAACGCGCGTACGGGGCTGCCGCAGCTCTGGGACGGGGAACGCGATCTCGCGCTGGAAGAGCGCGCGCTCGATCCGCGCGGCGCGCTCGGGTTCGCGATGGACTTGGCGCGCGTGCTCGAGCTCACGCCGCCCGAGCGCACCGCGCTGCACCGGCGCTTCGCGCGCGCGGCGCGCACGCTGCGCGCGGCGCAAGCGCCCGACGGCACGTGGCCCGCGGTGCTCGTGCCCGGCAGCGGACAGCCCGCCGCGGAGGCGCCGCAGATCCGCGCGCTGCGCAGCGCGCGCCTCGTCGCGGAGTTGGAGCAGGCCTGTGGCGCGCCGCCGAACGCCGAGGCCGCGCTCGCCTGCCTCGCGGCGCTCGAGCTCGAGTGGCATTGGCACGGCACGCCGGAGCGCCCCGATCCCGGCTTCGACGATGCCTTCGGCCTGCTCGGCGCCGACGCCGCGGCGCTAGCGCATCTCACCGGTGCGGAGCCGTTCGCGCGTTTCGTCCGCGAAGCCTCCGCGCGCTACGAAGAGCTCTGGCTCCGCTCGCGCGAAGCCGGCGGCTCGAACGCGCCCGATCAAGTGCGGGCGATGCTGCTCCTCCTCGATGAAGCCGCGGACGAGGAGACGCGGGCGCGCCGCGCGCGCTTGGCGCTGCAGAGCTTCCGCGATCTCGCGCGAACGACGCAGCTCGCCGATGGGCGCTTCGCCGACGTCACCGCGGTCCACTTCGAGCCGCGCCTCCATCTGCCCGTCGGCGATCTTCAAGGCGTGCCCTTCCACCTCGTCCGCCTCGGTGCGCGCTTGCTGCAAGAGCACACGCTCGGCGAATTCGCGCACGGCGAGCTCCGCGCCGTGCTCGCGCAAGCCTTGCTCGCGCTGGAACCCCGCCGCGGCCGCGCCGGCTTCGGCAACGGCACCGCCGGCTTCTCCGACGGCGGCCGCCTCTTCCAAGCGCTCGCCGAGCTCCGCGTCGCGCTGCGATGAAGCGCCCTTGCTTTCGCTTCGTGTGAAGCGGCCAGCTCGCGCACGCCGCGAGGTTCCGGAAGCCTCCCGGGTGATCTCGAGAGAGGAGTTGCCTGCCAGAATCGAGGTGTCGAGGGCCGTGAGCCTTGCGCTCGCGGTGGCCGAAGAGGTCTCCGGCAGGAACACAGATCGAAGGCGTCATGCATTACGCCGCGATCCAGAGGTGCCGCCCCTCACGGCAGATTCTCGGAACTATGCGACCTTCTGGTCGACGCTGGTCCTATCCAGCCACGCCCGTGCAGAGCATCAGCGGGACGAGCTTGCAGCAAGTGTTGCACGACTCGATCGGTTCGCTCTGAGCGAACTTGAAGGTGGCATTTTGGGATGCTCGAGACCACGCCTCGCTCATGGCGTACGGCGTGGGCCAGCCCTGCGAGATGGCGTAGGCGATCAACTTCGGCGCGGCGCAGTTGCCTGGTGTTGCGGTTCCGACGGTGGAGCAATGCCCTTCCTCCGCCAGGGTCACTGGATGCCCCATGATCGTGGCAATCTGAAGAGCGGCGTGGCCAGCCGTTGTGCTGGCCACGAGATCCGGTGCTTGGTTGATCACGGTCGGGTGGGGATAGGTGGCCCTGGCCGCGTTGATCACTCTCGTCGCCTTGCCGGCATCTGTCCCCGAAGTCGCCACGGCGATCTGCCCGGTTGCGGAGATGAGAACGCCGAGCATGGCACCTCCCTGAGTCAGGCTTGCCGCTGCCGCGATCTTGGACGCCATCAAGTTCGCCTTGTCCGTCTCGGCTGCCAGCTTGGTGATGAGCGCATGCGTGGAATTACAACGCGGGCAGTGCGTGTCGTTCCCGTAGGTGAGACCGGTGTACTTCGAGCCCTGCGGCACGGGGCAAGAGGTGTTGAAGAGCGCGCGGACGAACATGGTCGCCTCCGGCAATCGAGTTCGGGCTGCCCGCTCGGAGCGCACGGCGACGACATCGAGCCGTGGAACGGGGATGGAGTTCTACCGTTCCGATCAGAGCCGCTGTTAGCGGAAACCGGTCGTCGCGAGGTCGGCAGGTCTCTTGCGGCGCGCCGATCGGTCCGACTCAAGTTGGATCGTGTGCCTCGCAGCGCGTGTTGCCGCTACGGCTCGCGGTGCAGCAGGCTGCGTCGCGCGGCCAGCTCACGCAGCGCTTGGCGCGAGCCGATTCCGGATTCGCTCGAGGGCGTCCTCGCAGGGCTGACGGTATCGCCAAGGGTGGAGAGATGCTGCGCCATCGCGCGAACGGTGACGAAGCGATAAACATCGGTGAGATGCACCGTGCGGCTCGTCGCGCGGCGCAGGCGCTCGGCGAGGCAGGTGGCGAGCAGCGAGGTCCCGCCGGCGTCGAAAAAGCGCTCGTCGAGGCCGGCTTCGTGCTGCAGGACCTCGCACCACGCCGCGGCCACGAGATCTTCGAGCGCTGTGCGCGATCTCGTGGGGCGCGCAGGTGCGATCGTCGGTGCTGGAGCAGGTGCCATGAGCTCGCTGGGAACGACTTCGACGGGTGCAGAGCACACCGTGGCGCCGGCGGGCACGTGATCGCAGATCACGGCTCCGGCGCCGATCGTGGCCCAAGCACCGATGCGGACTTCGGGCAGGATCGTCGCGTTGGTGCCGACGTAGACGCCTTCGCCGAGCTCGACGCGTGCGTTCAGCACCGCGTTCGAGGCGATGACGCAGCCTGGTCCCACCTGGCTCTCGTGACCCACGACGCCCCCCATGAAGACCACGCTTCCCGCGCCGATCGAGACTTCGGGTCCCAGGACCGCGTGCTCGTAAATCACGAGGTCGTCGCAGAGCTCGACACCTTCGAGGTCGATCGCGGGATGCACGAGGCGCGCGGGTGCGAGGCCGTAGCTCGCGAGGCGCTCCGCGACCGCTTTGCGTTTCCGCGTTGTCCGCGCGACCAGGTTCTGCACTGCGGAGCTGCGCGGCGCGGTTTCGAGCAGGCCGATGGGTCCCGCGATCTCCACGCCGAGGACCGAGCGGCCGTGCTTCGAGGCATCGTCGTCGAGCAGCACGATGCGGTCCCAGAGGTGCTCGTGCGCCTGGACTCGCAGCGCGAGGCGCACGCCCTCGGAGTTGCCCGCGCCGCAGAGGAAGAGCGTGCTCATCGCTGCGCCCCCCCGCTCGTGCGCGCGGTGGTGACGGAGCGCCTCGGCTCCGCGGCGCGGAATGGGCCGCTCGCGGGGCGAAGTCGCTGCGCCGCTCCGGTCATCCAGTCGCTGCAGCTCTGGCAACGCGAGGGGAGCTCCTCGAAGCGCCGCTCCAGATGCAGCGCGCGATAGCTGCCGAGCTGCGCCCAGAGCTCCGCGAGCGGGGCGTGCCAAGCGTTGCCGTAGCCTTCTTCGCCCTCGGTGTCGCCGGGGCAGCGCGGCACGCGACCGTCCCAGAAGACGTGCATCATCGTGAGTGCCCACGGGCAGGCAATGCGCTCCTCCCGCGGCGTCTTCAGCGGTGTCGCGAACTTGCCGCCCCAGCTCAGCTTGTTGCGCGCCTTGACGACGGCGCCGCGCGCGAGCCAGTAGCGCTGGAACTCCGCCATCTCGTGCGCGTTCTCGTCCATCTCGATGAACTGCACGTGGATCTCGGGGCCATCGGCGCGAGCCATGCGACGCGCGAGGAGGTGCTCGACGTTCGCATAGACGACATCGCGTTGACCGCCGATACGCACCTGCTCGTAGGTCTCGCGCGAGAACCCATCGAGGCCGAACACCACGAGGTCGACGCCACAGTCGAGCAGCGGGTCGGCGAGCTCCGGCGCGAGCAGCATGCCGTTGGTGTTCACGTTCACGGAGCGGAGGCCGAGGGCCTTGCCGTGCGCGATCGCACGGAGCAGCAGCGCGGGCTGCAGGAAGGGCTCGCCGCAGAACGAGAACCAGCACTCTGTATCGGGGCTGGTCGCCGCGACTTCGCGCGCCAGCTTGTCCCAGAGCTCGAAGGGCAGGACGCCCTTCGGTCGGCGCATCTGCGGATGGTGGCACATCGCGCAGGCGAAGTTGCAGTCGGCGCAGAGCTCGACCGCGAGCTTCTTCGGGAAGGGGATCTCGGAGAGCGTCTTCTCCAGGGTTCGTAGCTGGGCGTCCATGGGTCTCGTGCAGCTCGGGAACGTGGTGCGGGTGCGGCGCACCCGGGAACTTAAGCTGCTTAACGATACGCCCGGCGCCCTCTCCGTGCGGCAGGGTCCCTGCGGCGAATGCGCGCAGGGGGAAGTTCTTTCTCCGTCGAGCGCCCCGATCTCGGAGGCTCAGGCTCCCGGCGGAAGCGTGGTCGCGCCGCGCTCGGTGGGGCAGCGATGCCCGTGCCGGCGCATCACGCAGTGCGGTGATTCGTGGGCGCCGCAGTGCAGGCAGAGATCGAGCTGCTTCGTCTCGGCCTGCAACAGGAGCTCGACCGCGGCGGCGAGGCCGGCTTGGATCGCGCGCCGCTGCTCGGCCGAGGTGTCGGCGAGCACGCGCTCCAGCAGCCGGAGCTTCCGCTCGTCGTGGGCTCGCACCAGACGCCGGCCGAGGGCCGTCACGAGGAACTCGCCCGAGCGCGCGTCGGTGGGGTGGGGATACGCCTCGAGCAGACCCTTCGCCTTCAAGCGCGCGATCACCTGGGTCGCGGCCGGAGCCGAAGCGGAGAGGAAGCGCGCTACGTCGATCGCGCGGCGCGGCGGCGCCGCAGCGAGCCACTTCAGCACTTGCACCTGGGTGAAGGTCGCGCTGGTGTCACCGACCTTCGCATCCCCCTCGAGGAGGTGTGTCGTCAGCGCCGTGAGCATGTGCAAGTGACGCGCGAGCTCGAGTGCGATGGGGCGAGACATGTATTCAGCGTGAACGATTCTGGTTCGTCGATCAAATCAGTGCCAGACCAGTTGGAGGCCAGGCAGCCCTGGGATCGCCGCCGCCGCTGAAGCGGCATCAAGGAGGGCCCTGGGCCGGCCGAAGACGAGCTAGTTCACCCTCTTGCCCGTGGGCGCCGATCGCATGCCTGCTCCCCTCCGTGCTTCCCTGCGCCTCCTCCTCGTCCTCGTGCTCGGGGTGGGCTCCCTCTCGGCCCAGACCGGCAGCATCGACCCCACTCGTGAGGAGCTCGCGAGCCTGCCGCGCCTCGGCGGCGACGAGATCGAGCTCGTCGAGGAGAAGGTGGTGGATCTCCGGCGCTGGCTGCCGCGCGTCGGGACGCAGGGGATGAACGACTGCACCGCGTGGGCCGTGGGCTACGCGGCGAAGAGCTATCTCGAGGCGCGCGACCAGGGTTGGAAGCCCGATCATCCGAGCCGCATCTTCTCGCCGCTCTTCCTCTACAACCAACTGAACGGCGGCAAGGACGGCGGCACGAACTTCTACAAGATGGTGAAGTTCATGGCCGAGCACGGCTGTGCCACGCTCGCGACCAGCCCCTACCAAGCGGGGAACTACACCGTCCAGCCGAGCGAGGTCGCGCGCGCCGAGGCGAGCGCCTATCCCGTGCTCGATCTCGTGCTGCTCGAGAACCGCCGCGCGATCCGCCGCGCCCTCCAGCGCCGCCAGCTTGTCGTCTTCGGCGCGCATGTGAACCCGCTCTTCCTCGCCGGCAGCTTCCCGCTCTACGACCCCGCGACCTTCGTGCGCGACGGGAAGCTCCGCCAGCCGGGTCAACCGCACGGCAAGCACGCGATGGTGATCGCGGGCTACGACGACGAGCGCCAGGCGTTCCTCGTGCAGAACTCGTGGGGCGAGCGCTGGTGCCAGTACGGCTACGCGTGGGTGAGCTACGAGCTCTTCGACCGCATCGAGATCACGCAGGACGACAGCGTCTTCTGCAACTGGGCCTGCACGATCGAGGACCTGGAGCAAGACGTCGAGCTGCTCGCCGACGGCCGCGTGCGCGCGAAGGAACTCGGCGCGCAAGCGCTGCGCGCTCACGGCACCTCCGACATCTCGCACTACGATCGCGCCACCGAGAGCTACATCTACACCTTCCAGGCCGAGCTCCGCGGCCCGCGCGAAGCGCTGGACCGCGTGGCGCGGGTGAAGTGGACCTGGCTCGACGAGCAGGGCCTGGACGCGAGCCAGGAGACGGAGCTCTCGATCACGCGCTTCTCCATGCTCGGCCTGACGCGCCGCAATCCGCTGAAGCTCCGCGGCGAGGTTCATTTCGCCGATGGCACGACGCGCATGCTCGCAAACGAGATCACCGGCCCCAATCCCAAGGCGGACTTCCGTCGCGCGGAGATCCGCTTCCGCGACGAGTACAGCGGGCCCGGCGGCGACGGCCGACCGGTCCACTTCTGGAACGCGACGCTCGACTATCCGCTCGAGCAGCGGAACGACATCGCGAAGGTGGTCTGGTACTGGGGCGACGTGAAGCCGAGCGAGCCGAGTGCTGTGAACACGGGCTTCAACGGTCGCCCCGCCGACGAGCGCGCGATCGGCTTCGCCTCCAAGGCCGAGCGGATCCACGCCGAGATCCACTACGTCGATGGCGGCATCAAGACCATCTCGAGCACGACCGCGCTCACCGACCTAGTGCGCGAGGAGTTCGCCCTCGAGGTGGAGACGAAGCGCATCGGGACGAGCGACGGCGGTCGATCGCTGCATGCGTTCGTGCTCCGCGTCGATCGCCCGTATCGCAAGCTCTTCGACATCGAGCGCGTCTCCTATCTGCTCGATCCACTGTTCTCGATCCCCGTCGTCGAAGCGAACGATACCTTCGAGCGCTTCCCGGCCTTCGGAACGTCCGATCGAGACTTCCGCGTGATCGCGACCCTGCACCTGAAGGGCGGCGGAACGCAGGTCCTCGAGCGCTGGGTCGAGCTCGCGAGCGACACGCGCTACCCCGACGACGACCGCGTCGCGATCGACTCCTGGAATCGCTACCTCGGCCGCGAGAACGGTCAACCCGACTACACGGGCCACGTGCGCTTGGTCGGCGATCGACGCTCCCTGGAGCGCTTGGACAAGGTCTTCTTCCGCGAGGAGACGGGCAGCGATCCCAAGGAATACCAGATCTACGGCGGCGGCGAGCATCCGCGGTGGACGTGGGGCGTGGTCGGTGACGAGCGCGCCGTGCTCCACGCGCGCCTCGTCTGGAAGGACGGCCGCGAGAAGGCGCTGCGCCTGGATCATCGCCGCACGCTGCTGCCGAACGACACCTTCGGCTTCGAAGTCCGCACCACCGAGAAGCCGACGGTCCATCTCAGCATCGAGCATCACGAGTGCTACGGAACGACGCTCGAGCTCCTGGGCCCGGATCAGGATCTCCTGCGCATCACGGGCGTCGAGTGGACGCACCGCACGACCGGTCCGCGCGAGCGCACGAAGCAGATGACGCGTCGCGTGAGCGCGCCGCAGCTCTTCTCGTTCACCACGGTCTTCACCAAGCCCTTCACCCTCGAAGCGCTGGTCCACTACCACACCGGCTTCGAAGAGCAGGTGAAGCTTCCGCTCTCCCGTCTCGTCTCCGGCGACACGCGGCCTCCGCTGCAGCTCCGCGTCCGCGAGAAGTTCTGGGGCTACGAGAACGGGCTCCCGTACTGGCAGGTGGTCCTCTCCGTCGCGCGCGATGCCAATCGCCGTACCAGCCCGCTGGCGAAGACCACGTATCGCTTGCAATCGATCGATCTCGCGGCCCCGTACAAGCCCTTCGAGACCACCGATCCAGACGGCCTCTTCTACCTGCGTGCCGATCGCCCCTGCACGCTGAGCGCCGAGCTCGAGTTCCAGGACGGCACGCGCGAGACGCTGCACGGCGAAGTGCGCGCGATGGCGAAGCGCAGCGCGACCGAGTTCTTCCTCCGGCGCTACGACTGCGCCGAGCGCGTCGGCGACAGCGATCGCTGGATCCTCGTGCTCGACGCGTGGGAGAGCGAGCGCGAGAAGATCGGCCAGGTCTACTGGGATGCCTCGGAGGATATCTTCGATCGCATCGACGACTTCACCGACGGCGTCCCGGGTCTCATCACCTACCTGCGCGGGAGCCTGGAGCCCGAGACGATGAGGATCACCCTGCGCCGACGCAGCGGTACCGAGATCGTCTTCACCGAGAACGTCGGCGCTCCTGCTGAGCCCGTCAATTGGTCCTACTCCCAGCGCTACTACGGCGACGGTCTCTGGCAACTCGATGCGCAGGCCATCGGCAACTGGTGGGATCTCGCGAAGATCGGCAAGAGCCTCCGCCTCTTCAACGCCAGCGGCGTTCCGCTGGAGGATGTCGGCGCCTGGCCGATGAGCCGGATCCGCGTTCGCGCACCCGCCGGCCCCTTCCAGATCTCCCGCGGCCAGTACCTCGACGAGCGCCCGCTCGCCGGCGTGGAGCTCGTGCTCGGCGACGGGGCGACCCCCAGCGAGACCCTCTCCCTCACCGTCACTCCCTCGCCCTTCGCGCACACCTCAGCCACGACCCCCGAGTGGATCCTCGCCATCGTCGGCCCCGAGAAGCAGATGACCCGCATCGCGAAGGTCGTCTACGAGTACGAGGATTCGAAGCCTCGCCTCGCGCAGGTCGCGCAGCGCTGGGGCGAGTTCTACGAGTGCTTCGAGCATCGCGCGCACGCCGCGACGGCGCCGGCGGTGAAGGCGACGGTGCATTTCGAGGACGGGACCACGCTCGGGCTCGAGACGGCGCGTTGACGCTACGACGCTAGCGCACGTGGAGTCTCCGCGCGGAGCGCGCGCGGTCCTTACGGAGTTCGGATCCGCGTGTTGCGGAGTGATCGAGCCACGCGGCCCAAGCGCCGCCGACTACCAGGCCGAGGACGGTCAGGCAGAGCTCCGCGCCGGAGACGGGACGATCGGAGGCGAAGCCGCGCAGGAGCTCCAGCAGCAGCGCGGTGCCCGCGAGCCAGAGCACCGAGGTCTCGAACTCGATCCACACCAGCAAATTGTCGATCCAGCGCAAGATCCCCGGCTTCAGGAACACCAGGTTCCACTCGACGCGCGGTGAGAAGAGCACGGCGAACGCGATCAACGCACCGAACGCGGAGCTGATCCCCGAAGCGCGGAACGGCTCGCCCACCGCGAAGCCGACGAGCTGCACGGCCCAGCTCGGCGCGTAGCTGCACACCAGATAGAGCAGGAGGAGCCGCCCGGTTCCGACGAGCGACTCGACGATGCAGCAGAAGAAGTAGAGGCAGATCACCCTCGGCGCGACCCAAGTGAGGTCAGCGTAGAGCAGGGGTGTCAGCAGCCAGTGCCCCGGCCCGAAGCTCTCGGTCGCCGTCGTCCAGTGGCCCGACGACTCGAGAGCTTCGTAGACGAGCAGAGGGAGCGCGATGATGAGGAGCGCGCCCCAAGGGAATCGGGCGTACCTCGCCTCGGTCGACCTAGCGGTGTGCAGGAACGAGCGGAAAGCTTCCACGGCCGTGCGCTGCGCGGGAGCCGGGCCGAGATTTCTCGCAACTACACCCGCCCGGCCAGCACCACCTCTTCCTCGCGCTCATGCCGCTCGAGCGCATCGAGCAAGCGCGCGATGCCCGCGCGTTGCTCGTCGATCGTGCGGCGCTTCTCGTCCGGGCCGGCGAGGCGCGCGAGGGAGCTGCGGAGCGCTTCGTGCTCGGCGGCGAGGCGGCGGACGGCGCCGATGTGATCTTCGTCGCCCGTCTCGAGCTCGCTGAGATAGCCGCCTTCTTCTTCGTAGGCGAGATGGGTGTCGAGCTGCTCGCGGAAGATGCGCAGCTCGCGGGCGAGCAGCGCGCGCCAGCGGGCTTCGGGGAGGCAGGAGCTGGTCGAGGCGCAGAGGGCGCGGAGGCGATCGATCGTGGCGTCGAGCTCGCCGTGCTGCAGGCGCACGTGCTGGAACCACTCCGCGGCGCGCGCGTTGGCGAAGGGCGCGGGCGGGTTCGGCCCGGCGGCGGCGAGGCGTACGAAGTCCTGGCTGCTCAGGATCGCGAGCGGGCACCGGCGTTCATCCACGACGACGAGGTGGTGCTCGCGGCGTTCGAGCAGGCGCGTCGCGGCGCTGCGGCAGGTTTCGAACGCGCGCGCGGTGAGCGGCTCCCGCAAGGCGAGATCGGCGACGCGGACCACCGCGTCGAGCTGCGAGCTGCCGCTGCGCGCGGGATCGAGGAGGGAGAGCAGCTCGGGGCTGAGCTCGCGATGCAAAGCTTGGAGCAGGCGGCCCGCGGTGAGGAGGCCGGCGAGGCGACCTTGGCCGTCGAGGAGCGGAGCGGCGGAGATGCGCTGCGTGCGGAAGAGCTCGAGGGCCTCGCTCACGGGCGCGCTCTCGGGGAGTGACAGCAGCTCTTGTCCGGCGATGAGATCGGCGATCTGCATGGGGTCTCTAGGGAGCTCGAAGAGTTGGAGCAGGCTAGGGCATCGCGGGCGGAGGCGCGGTGGGCCGAAGGGCGTAGGCGCGAGCGCCACGCGCGAGCGCGGTCGCGTTCCTACTTCTTCTGCTCGGCGGTCCCACGCGCCACCGTGCTCTCGCGGAGGAACGCCACCGTCTCCGCGATGCTGCGGTATCCCGTCGCACGCGCGAGGACCTTGCCTTGCTCGTCGAGCAGGAGCAGCGTCGGATAGCCGCCGACCTCGTAGCGCCTCACGAGCTCGCGCTGCTCGTAGCCGTCGAGCATGACCGGGATCACCTGTGCCGCGGCCTCGACGACGTCCTTCGCGGTGTAGACCCAGCGCTCCATCTCGCGGCACGGGCCGCACCAAGTGGTCTGGAAGTCGACGAAGAGGCGCTTCTTCTCGAGCTGCGCGCGGAGGAGCGCGGCCGCGAAGTCCTTCTCGAACGCGAGCGGCGCCTCGGCGCGCGCTGCGGCGCGATCGACGGCCTTGGTATCGAGGCGCTCGCGCTCCTGCGCTTCGGTGAAGCCGGGATCGAAGGACTCGAAGGCGATGCGCTGACCATCGGCGTCGAGGGCGCTCAGGCGATACGCGCGCCCGTCGAGCCATGCGTGTCCTTCGAGCGAACGGCTCGAGCTCTTGCGTGCTTCCTCGGCGCTGCGGCCGAGGCCCCAGGCATCGCGTTGATCGAAGACGCCGTCCATCTGCATCTCGGTGACGACGACGAACGCGGGCTTACTGCCGAGCTCGAAGCGCCCTTCGACGAAGCCGCGCCGCGACCAGCGGAGGGCAGGCTTCGCCTCCGGCTCCGCGGGGTCCTCGACGAACCAGAGGCTCAGCGGATACGCGCGCGTACCTTGGCCCTCCGGCAGCGGGATCGCGATCGACGCTTCGAAGCTCGACCACCACTTGCCGCGCTGCTCCTTCGGCGTCGTTCGCAGGCGCTCGCTCTCCTCGAGCTCGCCGTCGCGATCGACGTCGAGCAGGAGCTCATCGAAGTGCGCGGTGCCGCCGCTCTTCTCGAGACGCAGCGCGACGGGCGGTGTCGCGGCGTGGCCCAGCGCGAAGGACCCCGCGAGTCGGCCGTCGGCGAGCACGAGCGGGACGCTCGCACCCTTCGGGCTCCAAGGGAGACGCGCTTCGGCGGGTGCGGGCGTGAGGGGGACCGCGATGGACGCGGGAGCGGGCACTTGCGGCAGTGCCGCAAGTGCGAGGGTCGCGATGCCGGCGAGCGTGTGCATGCCCCGAAGCTACGCTGTCGATCCGAACGATGCCAGGCAGCCATTTGATCGGCGATCCGCGCCGCCGCTACGCTGTCGAGCCCATCGGTGCCGATCCAGCGGATGCCTGGCACCGATCGGATCGCTGGCAGCGGGGCTCGGCATGCAGGGTGTGGACGGTGGCGAAACGTGCTGGAGCTTGATCGCGCGCGCCGCGCGCGGCGATGACGGTGCGCGCTCGCGCTTCGCGCGCGGGTATCTGCCGCTGGTGCGCGCGTTCCTCGTCGCGCGGTGGCGCGGAACAGAGCTTGCGAGCGAAGTCGACGACGCGGTGCAGGAGGTCTTCGTCGAGTGCTTCCGCCCGAGCGGTCCGCTCGAGCGGGCGAGCTCCGCTGCGGGTGAGTTCCGCGGCTTCCTCTTCGGCGTCGTGCGTCATGTCGCGCAGCGCGTCGAGGACCGGCGGCGCGGCGGTGCGCGCGGTGGGGTGGGAGAGGCCGCGCTCGAGGAGCTGCCCGATCCGGCGAGCGGCGTCTCGCGCGCGTTCGATCGCGAATGGGCGCGCGCGTTGATGCGCGAAGCCGGCGAGCTCATGCGCGAACGAGCGAGCGACGAGAGCGCGCGGCGACGCGTCGAGCTCCTGCGCTTGCGCTTCGCCGACGACATGCCGATTCGCGACATCGCCGCGCGCTTCGCGATGGAGGCCGAGGCCGTGCATCGAGCGTACGCTCGCGCGCGGGAGGAGTTCCGCCTCTGCTTGCGCGAGGTGGTGAGCTTCCACTGCGTGCGCCGCGAGCAGGATCTCGACGCGGAGTGTCGGCGGCTCTTCGCGTTGCTCGCGTAGCGCCGCTTCAGCGGTCCTTGCCGAGCTCGGCCTCGAGGGCCGCGATGCGCTGCTTCACCTTGGGGTACCACTCGCGGCCGAAGGGATCGGCGGCCTTGGACCAGATCTCCTCGGCGCGGCGCAGCAAGGTGAGCGCTTCGTCGAGCTGGCCGCGCTCCTGCAACCCGACGCCCAGGTTGAAGTAGCCTGGCCCGAAGCCGGGATCGGCGACGATCGCCGCGCGCAGCACTTGCTCCGATTCCTCGTGACGGCGCAGGCGGCGGAGAGTCAGCCCGAGCGAGTTCATCGTCACGGGGTCGTTCGAGGCGAGCTCGAGCGAGCGACGGAGCGAGCTCACGGCGTCCTCGAGCTGTCCAAGCGCTTGCTGCGCGTCGCCGAGGTTTCGCCAGGTGTCGGGGTTGCGCTCGTCGAGATCGAGCGCTTGGCGGTAGGTCTCGATCGCGTCGAGATGGCGTCCCATCAGGTCGAGGCAGAAGCCGAGATCGTTGTAAGCGCGTGCATAGCTCGGCGAGAGCGCGATGGCGCGCTCGTAGCACGTGCGCGCTTCCTCCAGCTGCCCGAGATCGACGAGTACCAGCCCGAGGCTGTCGTGAGCCACCGCGCTCTCGGGATCGAGCGCGATCGCCTGGCGATGGCTCGCGAGCGCGCCTTCGAGGTCTCCGAGCCGACGGCGCAGGGCGCCCAGGTTGTGATGCACGATCGCGGCCTGCGGGCGGAGCGCGCGCGCCGCGTGGTAGTAGCTCAGCGCGCGCAGCATGTCGCCCTTCGCGTACCAGAGCTGCCCGAGATCGAAGGTGATCCCGAAGTCGGTCGGATGGAGCTCGTACGCGGAGTGGAGCACCTGGACCGCGATGTCGCTCGCGCCCATGAGATCGAACGCGTGCGCGAGCATCGTCAGGCTGACCGGCGGCAAGGTCTGGAAGTCGGCTTGCGCGCGGAGCGATGCGAGGTCGTTGCCATCGACGCTGCTCATCGTGAGGAGGGTCCGCAGGCGATTGCGCCACGGATCGGGATCCAACGCCATCGAGATCGCGAGCAGGCGATCGCTCCACGCATCGCGCACGTCGCGAGCTCCCGCGAGCCGCAGCGGCCAGGTGCGCCAATCGTCGAGCGCCACGGCGAGCTCGACCGCTATCGGCCCGCTGAGCGCGGCGATGGCCGCGTCGTTCGCGAGCGTGCCGAGCTCCATCCCCTCCAAATACCAGGAGAACACGCGGCCGTAGTCCTGCTCGAAGCGCTTCGCGATGACCTCCTTGAGCGCGGGCGAGCGGCGCTTCTCCATCTCGGCGATCGCGAACTGATCGAGCTCGACGCGCGTCTCGAGCAGCCGCTGCAGCATCTCGCGATCCTTCGCGGCGCGAGCGGCGGCGCGCAGGGCGGCGCTCTGGCGCTCCTGGACCTTCGCGAGGAGCTCGGTGACGCGCTGGCGTTGCGCCTCCGCGATCTCGGCCTCGGCGGCGGTGGTGGCGGCGCGGGTCGCGGCGTCGAGCGCGCGCGTCCACTGCGCCGTGTCGCGGCCGTCGCCGCTCCGCGCATCGCCGAAGAGCTGCTCGGCCTCGGCCGTGGCGCTGGCGACGCGCGCGCTGTCGGCGTCGCGGCGCGCCTGTTGATCGCGCTCGCGCAAGAAGAGGAACCCGCCGCCCAAGGTCACGAGCGCCACGGCCGCCGCGGCGAGCCACACCGTCGCACGCGCGCGCACGCGCGCCTCGGCGGCGCGGATGAGCGCGCCCTGCGCGCGTTCTTCGACCGAGGACGAATGCGCCGCGATCGCGGCGGCCACCTCGCGTCCCGAGGCGGGGCGCAGGTGGCGCTCTGCGGCAAGGCAATCGCGGCAGAGAGCGATCAGCGCGGGATCGGCGCCGCAGCTCTCGAGGCGCGCGTTCACCGCGCGGAGATCGCCGCGGGCGGCCTGCTGCAGGACGTCGCCGTCGCGTTCGAGATACGGCGGAGCTCCCGTCAGGATCTCGCAGAGGATCGCGCCGAGGCCGAACACGTCGCTGCGCTCGTCGACCTCGTCGACGCGGCCGCGGGCTTGCTCCGGAGGCATGTACGCCGGCGTTCCCATCGTCGAGCCGAGCTCGGAGGTCCAGCCCGTGCCTGGAGTCGAGCGCACCGTGGCGATGAAGGTCGAGTCGAGGCTCGTCCTGCGCTGCGCCGCTGCACCGCTGCCGTGCGCCAGCACCTTCGCGAAGCCCCAGTCGACGACTTGCACCTCGCCGAAGGCGCCGACCATCACGTTCGCCGGCTTCAAGTCGCGGTGGACGACGCGGCGCGCGTGCGCGTAGGCGATCGTCTGGCAGATCTGCTCGAAGATGGCGAGGAAGCGCCGTCGGTCGCCCTGGACCTGCTCGCGACGGCTCAGCAGCGCCTGCAGCGTTTCGCCCTTCACGAGCTTCATCGCGAAGTACGGTCGATCGCCGGGCTGCAGACCGATCTCGTAGACCGGCACGATCCCGGGGTGCTGGAGCTGGCCGCCGATCTGCGCTTCCTCGACGAAGCGCTCGATGATCTCGGGCTTATCCGCGTACTCGGCGCGCAGCACCTTCATCGCGACATCGCGCCCGAGGTCCTGATCGCGGCCCTTGAACACCACGCCCACTCCGCCGCGCCCGATCTCGCCGAGCACCTGGTAACGCCCGTTCGGATCCCGCATCGCGCGGCTCGCCTCGTCGACGCGCACCGGGATGCCTGAGCTCTCGTCGTTGGCGTGTAGATGCAGGTCGAGGCGGCCGCCGGTCTTCTGCCGCAGCACGTGCAGCACGCTCGCGCGGAGCGGCGTCGCCTCGCTCGGCGCGCCGAAAGCGGCGCGCAATCCGCCATCCATCGTGTCGTCGGGGGGAGCTTGCTCGGTCACGTCGGGGAACCTCCGTGCGCGATCTTCGCCCTCGCCCCTCGTTTCGCTTCGAGTTCCCGAGATTCTCATCGATCAGCAAGGGGTCAGACCCCTCTCTGATCGATGGTGCTCGTCGATCAAACAGGGGTCAGACCCCTATCTGATCGACGGCGCGGTCGGTGGCGCGCACCGCGCGGCGCTCGCTTCCGGCGCCGCTCATCGATCAAATAGGGGTCTGACCCCTTTTTGATCGATGGATGGGTGGTGACGGAGCGGAGGAGCGGGAGGTGGAGCGCGAGCTGCGCTTCGGCTGGCCCGAGACGCACGAGGCGGCGGCGGAAGCGCTGGCTTCGGCGGAGCTCCGCGCCGAGGCGAGCGGGCGGCGCTTCGTCGGCCTAGACGTCGAGGTGCGGGTGCCGCTGCTCTGGCCGAAGGCGGAGGAAGGGGAGGATCTGCGGCACTGGCTCGGGCGCTTGCCGCACGGGCCGGGGCTGCATGCGATCGTGCTCGTGCAGGCGGGGGCGACGGCGCTCGGGCTCTGGGAGGACGACGACGTGCTCGCGCACAAGGCGGAGAAGTTCTACGTCGTGCGCGGGAAGGGGCGCGCGCAGCCGACGCATCTGAAGACGCGGGGGAAGTCGCGCTACGGTTCGCGCCTGCGGCTGCAGAACTTCCAGCGCCAGCTGGCCGAGCTCAATCTGCGGCTCGCGGCGTGGTGGGAGGAGTTCGGTCCACCGGAGACGCTCTTCCTCTCGTGCCCGAAGCGCATCTACCCCGAGCTCTGGCGCCGCGAGCCGAAGCCGCCCTTCGAGCGCGGCGCGGCGCGACCCATGGTGCGGAAGATCCCGCTCGACGTGCGCGTGCCGACCTACGAGGAGCTGCTGCGCGTGCGGCGCTTCCTCACGCGTGGGCGCGTGCGATGGTTCGTGCCGCACGAGCAAGAGGGCGGCTGAGCTCGGGAGTTGCTTGCGGTTGACAGGAACGCAGGGGCTCGGGATCGTCGATCTCCGGATCCGAGGAGCGTTCGAACATGCGTGAATCCGTGCGGCGTCTGGCGTGGGCCTGGGTCTTCGTTTCTGCGGTCGCGCTGGGAGGCGGCGCATCGAGTCGGGCCCAAGGAGTCGAGCTTCCGCCGACCGTGCCTGGCTGCGACATCGACCTCTCGAAGTCGGGTCAGATGCGCGACGTGTTATCCAATGCGTTGACGCTCGGGCTCCGGCTCTCCGGGGACGAGGTGCGCACCTGCCTCGATGCAGAGATGCCGCGCGCCGCGGACGGGAGCGCTCTGCTGCAAGCCGCGGCGAAGCGCTTCGGGAAGGAGCGCGCGGAAGTGACCGCCGCCGTCGAGCGTTACCGGCACTGCAACTGCAAGCACGCGCTCTTGCCCGGCCAGGTTCCGCTGCCGCCGGCGCTGCCGGATGATCTCACGCCGCCGCCGGCCGCGACGGACGTGGTCGTGACGCCGTTCGCGAAGGACGTGCTGCTGCACGTCGTGTTGCACGAGATGGGGCATGCGCTCGTGCGCGAGTTCGATCTGCCGGTGCTCGCGAACGAGGAAGCCCTGGCCGATGCGTTCGCGACGCACTACCTGCTGCATCACCTGCCCGAACGCGCGGAGGCGGTCCTGCGTGCGCGCGTGGCGTCGCTGATGATCGAGGCCCGCGAGGTGCCGCGCGCCGAATGGCCGGTGAGCGGCGAGCACGAGAACGACGCGCGCCGCGCGTTCTGCATCGCGGCGCTCGCCGTGGCGGTCGATGCGCAGCGCTACGCTAAGGTGGCGGAGCTCGCGGGGCTCGACGAAGGCGATGTGCGGAAGGCGCAGGACTACGGCGCCGAGGTGCATCGAGGTTGGCGGCGCATGCTGCGCCCTCTGTGGATGCCCGCGGGCGAGCTCTCGCGCGAGGCGCACGTGCAGGTGCCCGAAGGCGATGCGTTCCTCGCACAGCTCGGGGAGCTCGGTCTCGCTCGAGAGATCGAAGGCGCGCTGCGGCGCTTCGATTGGCATTCGACGGTGAAGGTCCGCTTCGAAGCGGGCGACGGCACCGCGAGCTGGAGCCGCTCGGCGCGCACGGTCACCGTGAAGTCCGGCTATGTCCTGCGCTTCGTGGAGCAAGGGCAGAGCGCGGGATTCTGAGTGAGGTTCCATTCGGCGGTACAAGCGCTGGCGCGGCATCGCGGTCGCGTGCTGGATGCGTTGACCTCGGTCGCGCAACTCTGGCTGCTCGCGGATTCCCTCGCTCCTGAGCGCGCGGGGCCGAGCGCGGAACCCACGAGAGCCGGCACGATCGAGCCGCACTTCCGCTGGCTGCTCCTCGCGGCGCTCGGCGCGTACACCGCGGGTGCGGCGCTGAAGCGCGCGCCGTTCCAAGCGCGCGTGCCCGCGTTGGCGGCACCGGTGCACGCCGGCTGTCTCTGCGCCGCGTGGCTCGTGTTGCATTCGGCGCTCTGCATCCTCGCCGCGGCGGCGTGCGTGGCGGACGCGCCGGAGATCCCGCTCGTCGTACAGGTCGCGGTGATGGCCGCCGTGAGCGTCCTTCCGACAGCGATGGCCGCTCAGCTGCTCGTGCGTCCGAGGAGAGCGCCCGTCCTTCCCGCGTGGCGCACCCACCCGCTCTGCGAGGGCGTGGCCGACCTGCTGATCGGCGCGGCCGTCCTCCTCTGCACTTGGTTCTGGAGCGAGCACGTCGCCGAGCTCTTCTTCGCGGACTTCCCCGGCGCCGGCTTCGGTGATCGCCTGGTCGGCTCGCTGCTCGCCGCCGGCTCCTTCGCGATGTTCTACGCGGCGCCGCGCTTCTTGTTCTTGCTCGAAGATCACGCGCGCTGGGGGACCTGGCTCTCGATGAGCCTGACCTTGCTCCCTCTGCTCGTGCGTATGTGGCTCTAGCGCTTGGGCGAGTCGAGCATCGGAGCACTTTTCTCGAACGTCGCGAACGACGTTCACTCGGGACGGACTCGACGCGGGAGCGAGCCTCGCTCCTCGCCGTTCGCTGCTCTTCCAGCGCAGCGCGGCGGTGGGTGCTATCGGGCTCGTTCCTTGCCTGAGCTCCACCGACTGCAGACGAGACGCACGCATGGCTGGCGACATCGAGAAGGCGAAGCGCGAGATCCGTTGGGCGAAGAGCGCCGCGGAGGATCGCCGCTGGGATCAGCT